>JABMPE010000488.1 GCA_013203845.1 Rhodopirellula sp.
CGCCGGAAAGTTGATGCGGACGATGATCGAGTCGGTCTCCCAACCCGACCTGCTGCAACATCGCCACCGCTCTGGCACGGAGTTCGGCAGAGATTCCCTGCGGCAGGTAAGGCACCAGCGTGTTGTCGACGGCGTCGAGATTGTTCAGCAGATTGAAGCTTTGAAAGATGAAACCAACGTCGTCGCGACGGTAAGCATCCCGTTCGGAGTTTGTGAGAGTCGACAGTGAACGATCTTCGAAAAGAATCTCGCCGGACGTCGGCTCATCGAGAGCGCCCATCAGGTACAGCAGGCTGCTCTTTCCACTGCCGGACGGACCCAGAATGAAGTGGAACACGCCACGGTCGATCGAACACGTCACGCCGCGCAGAGCATGTACGTCGGTCTGCCCTTTGACGTGTGTTTTCGTGACGTTTCTGATTTCGATCACAGGTGTCTTTCGAGGTTTCGCTGTTCGGCGACGTATTTCGTTGCTCGTCTGAATTAATCGCAGTGTGGGCTTTGCCCACCGGATCCAGAAGTAGCTCATTGAATCCAGAGGTGAAGTGGTGGGCAGATCCCACCCTACGAATAATTCGAGTTAGACAGTGCCACCTGAGGCGGCGAGGTCTTCGCAGATCGAAAACAGCAGCGCGAGAGAATCGTTCGCCTGGTCCATCGTCATCGTCATGGGCGGGCTGACTCGCAGCACTTTGCCGGCGAGTGCTCCCAGGAAATGGATGGCTCCCCGCTCACCCTTGCCGAGGTACGACGCTTTGACAATCGCGTTGGCGATGTCTCCGGCGGCGATTCCGTTGAAGTCAGCACACTCGATACCGAAGACGAGTCCCTCGCCGCGGACTCTCGCGATCAGTCCCGTTTCTTTCAGACGGTTCAGGCCGGCGAAAAAGACGTCGGTCAACGCCTGGCCATTGGCCAGAACGTCGGTCGTTTCAAACTCGTCGAGTGTCGCCAGCACAGCAGCTGAAGCCAGCGGGTTGGCGCTCCATGTGTCGGACGCTTCGCCGTACTTCAAGCTGCTCATGATGTCGCCGCGACCGACAACTCCACTGACAGCGACGCCGTTGCCGAGTCCCTTGCCGAGCGTTACAAAGTCCGGCTCGATCTCGTTCTTCTCAAACGCGTACATCCTGCCGGTGCGACCAAAGTTAGACTGCACTTCATCCAGGATAAACAGGATGTCGTGCTTTCTGCAGAAGTTCTGAATCATCTGCAGGTATTCGGCTGGCGGATGATAGCTGCCGCCGCCGCCCAGGTACGGTTCGGTGATCAGGCAGTTGATGCGGCTGCCGAATTCGTCATGGAGAGCCTGCAACTCTGCCTCATACTTCGACAGGTCCAGCGGCTGGCCGTACTGGCTGCAGTCGGCAATTTCGTCCATCGGAAAGCTGATGAACTTCACACGTGGATCGCGGTTGGAATCTTTCTCAGAACCCGTGACGGCGCCAGCCAGTCCTTTTTTGCCGTGAAAACCGAAACGCGTCGCGATAATCATGTCGCGTGCTTCGTCACGGTGAAGGCAGGCCCACAACGCTTTGATGACAGCTTCGGAACCGGACGCCGACCACATCACTGTGTCGAGTCGTTTACCGAACGGCGTCGCCTGAACGTTCTTCAGAAGTCGTTCGACGGCCAGAGCTTCCACTTCGGTCACCGCGTTGTAGGCGGTCAGCGGGACGAATTCGTGGTAACCGTCTCCGCCGGAAAATGCTTCGGGTGTCCAGTGGAGGTAATCCAGAAACCGCTTCGTCCAGCTCTTCGGGTTGTGACCCAGATTGGCGACGAGGACTCCCGAACTGTAGTCGTAGAGTTTTCGACCGTCGGCGGTGTAATGAAAGACGCCCGCAGATTTCGTGAAGACCGCCTGGCTGGGCGTAAACGTACGCAGTGCGACCGGCTCTTTGGTCGCGATAACGGCGCGGGCGGCGTTGGATTTTTCTTCGCCAGTAAACTTGATCGGTTCAGACATTCCTATCCTCGGTTTTCGACTCGATATTTTTCACAAAGATGCGTTGCGCCGTTCAACGATTTACGGCGAATTCGCAGTGCATGACGCGATGGCTCGCGATCAGGTATCACAATACGGCGTTCGTTGAGCATGCCGCTCCGCGGACGATACTTCGCGACGGCACAAAGTGAAATCACCAGGCGGACTGCGGCCGCTGGTGAATGCGATTGAGCGGAACGTCGCCTCTGCGAATCGTTCGACAAAACGCCCCTTGATTAGACATCGATGCTGGCCAGAACACCGAATCAGCGTTTTTTTGCGGCCCTGATGGTGATACTCGAAACCTTCCAGTCGGATCCCTGCTTTTTACTCACGAGTGTGATGACCTGGTCGCCGCTGTTCAGTGTCACCGTGCGGCTTCCGTTGATCGTGCGAGGTTGGCCGACGAGCTGCGGTTGAGCAAACGTCTTTTTGAGATCATCCTTCTCAGTTGTCGTCAGACTGCCGCTGCGAATCTTCTCAGTGAGCCCGCGGCTTTTCGTCGACACAAACTCGTCAAGCCCGTCGTATTTGCCCTGCATCAAGCCCATCACGAGTTTGAATGCTGGATAGTCCGGCGAGTCTGCTGGCGGCTCCTGCGCCTGACCAGCTCCGCCACCTTCACCGAGGTTTCCAGGAGTTGATTCGCTCGCGCCCGCTGCGAAACCTGCTCGTGCGGGGTCGGTACCGGGTTCTGCGCTGGAAGCTGGTGTCGTTGCTCCTGCGGCGGCGATCCGGGTCGCCATTTCAGCTTCACTTGCCGCGGGGTCGGACGTCGTTTGGGCGGCAGAACCAGCGGCGGCGAGCTGGGCTGCCATGGCGGCTTCGCGTGCGGCGGGATCAGACGTCGTGCCTGCGGTGGATGGATCGGCCGCCGTTTCCGTAGCGGCTATCTGGGCAGCCATAGCGGCTTCGCGTGCGGCGGGGTCAGACGTGGCGGGGTCGGATGAAGTTGTGGCATCGGCGATCGAAGTGTCTACGACTGTTTCGCCTTCTCCATGAGTCAGCGACTGCTCCATCGAGGTGCTCATGGATGCCTGCATGGCCGGGTCAGTCATTTCGGAGCCACCCATGCTGCCCATCATCGGATCGGCCATGGATGCGTCGGTCGAGCCAGTGCTGCTGGACGATTCGGACGATGCTGGCGACGCGTCGCTCGATCCACCGCAGCCGGTGATTACGAGTCCGCCGCCAACGAATCCAATCAGCAGGACTCGGTGCAGATATTTGGCCGCGAGTGAAACTCTGTGATGGTCGAGGTTGCAAATCGCCATGAATTCAGCCCTGCGTAATGGAGTGCGGTTGGGAAATCGCGACCTTCATTCTTCGTTCTGGCCCAACGAAAGCAAGTTCGCCATTGGAACTCCTGGATAATCAGCTCATCACGAGGAACGCGAAAAGAAAGTCGCAGCGTTCCGGGAAAGCCAGCTTGGATCAGGAGTCTCCATCGCCGAAACCCACTACAATCAAGGGCTTTCGTGAATGCACGGTACACTCGCAATTGAAGTCTGTCACGCAGGAGTCAGGTTTCGACCGGCTGAAAGTCATGTCCAATCTTGAGGTGATTGCAGGAAATCTGCGAGGAATTCGGCTCGCCATTGAAGCCGCCTGCGTTCGCGCTAACCGGTCTCCGGAAAGCGTCCAGCTGGTCGCCGTCACGAAGTACGCCGAGCTGGAATGGGTGCGGGATCTTGTCGAGCTGGGCGAGACGCAGCTGGGAGAAAGCCGGCCCCAGCAGCTTTGCCATCGTGTCGCGGAGCTGGCCGGCGATGTGCGATGGCACATGATCGGACACCTGCAACGGAACAAGGTTGACATGGTCGTTCCGGCGGCGGAGCTGATTCACTCTGTCGACAGCCTGCGTCTGCTGAGGAAGATCGAGAGTTCTGCGGCGGCAGTGGGGAAACGGTCGCGGATTCTGCTCGAAGTCAACGTGTCCGGAGAAGATTCCAAAGATGGCTTTACTCCGGAAGAACTTCGTTCGCACTGGCAGGAGATTCTCGATCTGAAGCACGTCGATGTTCAGGGGCTGATGACGATGGCTCCACACTCGGATCAGGCAGAGTCGGCTCGGCAGTTTTTCAGGCAGCTGCGCGAACTGCGCGACGAGCTGGCGGCGCGTTCGGAAAGCCGGCTGACGCTGCCGGAACTCTCGATGGGCATGAGTGGCGATTTCGAAGTCGCCATCGAAGAAGGGGCGACATTGATCCGCATCGGGAGCCGGATTTTCGACGGGCTCAGCAGACCCGAATGACACGCGGTTGACCGATGTTTCGGTCGGCGTCGTCATGCAAGGCGTGACGGAAAAAGCCCGTCAACCTGGAAGCAGGCTGCGGGCTTCATGAGACGGCTGTATTTGTGGTGGTACTACCGTGCGTCGACCGGGTCAATTCGGCTCACACGAAAGACGGGCTTGCCGAGCCGGTCCAGTTTTGTGTCGTCAAATTGGCCCGACGCTCGAACCAGCATGCCGTTGTGTTGCGGTTCGAGTTTGACGTCTTTGCTGAGTGAAATATCTCCGCCAAGCTGGTCGGATGCCATCGGGGTGTCGTCGTAGGTCAGGTGCCAGGCCTGATCGGACTCGACGTACTCAAGGCGTCCCTGAAACCAGTTATAGTTCGGGTCGTGTCCCAGAGAGTTGCCGCTGGCTGACTGTCCGGATGCAGTGACGACACTTCCCGCCGATTGATTGTCGGCTCCCGCGACGACGATTGGCGACTGAAAGTCGAGTTCTGCTGGTTCGCCCAGAGAAACGGCTGGCGGGCCGGTCGGGATTCCAAACTGAGAAGTTTGCTGGCCGGCAGGTGTCGGCTTTTGCGCGGCGGGGTCAGGATCCCGCGGCAGCGGAACCGGTGAAGGAGAGCCACCACTGGCACCGCGAGCTGTCGGATCAGGAGCCTGGAGATTACTTCCGGGGGCAAACGTGGACGGCGCTTGAGAGCCGATGGACGACGGGCTGCCCAGGGCGTCTCCGGGCATCACGTAGGAAGACTGTGGAACACCCTGATATTGCATCGGGGCTCCACCCTGCGGTGCATACGCACCGGGCGGGTAACCACCGTACGGAGCGTAACAACCCGTCAGGAAGAACAGCCCCACCCCGGCGGCGAGTGAACGGTAAGCGTGTTTCAGATGCATACTGCATTCCCTTGCTGAGCAGCGTCCTGAAGTTCCAGCGGTCATTGTTGCCGGCTTCGACGC
>JABMPE010000489.1 GCA_013203845.1 Rhodopirellula sp.
GTGCAGGACATGCCGCTCGACAAGGGCTTTGACTACTTCTACGGAATTCCGGCATCGTTGAATTATGGAGTCCTCGCCTGGTTCGAAGGCCGACATGCCAGAGTGCCGCCGACAGTCTTTACCGCGAAGAAACCGAACAAACGGCATGTCGATTACCGCATCATGCCGCCGTATCAGGCAACGCCCGAGGAAACCCGGCAAGTCGTGGGAAAGCTTGGAATGGAAGTGGCACCGGACTTCATCGACAACCAGTGTCTGACGCAGTTCACCAATAAAGCCATCGAGTGGATGACCGGCAAAGCTGCCTCCGCCAAAGACGGGAAACCGTTTTTCGTTTATCTGCCATACACGTCTCCCCATTACCCTGTCTGCCCGTTGCCCGAGTTTCACGGGAAGGGCGACTGTGGTGGCTATGGTGAATTCGTCATCGAAACGGATCATCACGTGGGCCGAATTCTCGATTTTCTGAGCAAGTCCGGTCTGGATGAAAATACGATGATCGTTTTCACCAGCGATAACGGCCCCGAGAATTCATGGAAGCAGCGGATCGAAGACTTCGGCCACCACAGCAACGGCCCTTATCGAGGCGGCAAACGCGATATCTATGAAGGCGGCCATCGAGTTCCGTTCTTCGTGCGCTGGCCAAACGGCATCTTCCAGCCCGGTCGCGCTTTTGATGGGCTGGTCGGGCAAACAGACCTGCTGACGACAATTGCGAAAATCATCGGAGCATCGCTGCCTGACAACGCCGGTGAAGACAGTCAGAGCTTCGCGTCCGTCCTGAAGAATCCAGTGCCAAACCACTCTCGGCTGCCGATCGTCAGCCACGGCGCGAACGGTCGATTTGCGATAACCGCCGGGAAGATGAAACTCGTCATGCCGCATCGCCAGGAAAAGACCGAACTCTACGATCTATCATCTGATCCAGGCGAAACTCAGAACGTCCTGAACAGGTTTCCGAAGCAAGCGGAAACGCTGCAGAAACAACTCACGGAAATCGTCTGCCATGGCCGCACTACGCTCGGAGCGAAACAGCCCAACGATACCGGCTACTGGAGCGATCTTACCTGGCTCACGCCAGCTCGTTACGCAACGCGGGCCACACCATCGGTCGACAGCAATTGATCGAACCAGACAACGCCTGGATTCGAAAGGTCGTCAGCCGAAACATCACAGAGCCGGGATCCTTACTTTGGCCAGGTAGATGCTCGTTCGCTCTTCATGAGACGAGTAGTAGCTGATCCAGAGCAAGCCTTCGTGCAGAACGAGTCCGGCGTAGCTGGTGTCGCCGCCGGAGGGAAGCTTCAGCACTTCGGTCAGTGTTCCGTTCTGAGGATCGAGCCAGGACAGTGATGTTCTCGCGCCGCCGTCATACAGTCGCGTTGCGGCCAGAATTCTCCCGTCGGGTAACTGGATCATGTTCGGACCACCGATGCGAAGATTCAGGTTCCGCCATTTCCAGTCGGTGTAAGGTGGTGACGCGGTTCCAAGTTGAGCCATCTTGTCTCCCGTTTCGTGCCGGAGCAGACACAGTGCCGTCTGATCTTTTCGAAACAGGATTGTGTCTTCGCCGCAACCGGCTGGAGCAGAAAGCTGTTCGACCAGTGTTTCGAAAGCGCTGCCGTCTTTCGATCGGTAAAGCCGCAGTTTTCGCTGAGTTCGGTCCCGCTCGGTCGAGTAGCCCATCGTGTATGCCATGCCGTCGTGCCACTGAGTTCGCCACAGCCAGAAACCTGGATCACCGATCTGCCGGCCTGCGGTCCAGGTGTGACCGTCGTCGGACGAGAACCAGACCATCGAGTAATACCGAACGTCAGCGTCGGCGATCATGCCGGCGCCGTTGAGCATCAAACGTCCGTCGGGAGTTGTTGTCAGCTTCGCGTCCCGCAGATCGAACTTCGGCGACGTAACCAGCGCGATCGATTCCCACTTCACGCCATCTGTCGACGTGATGACCCGCAACGATCCGTCGGGCGAGACGTGCGCGGAACCTTCTCGGAACACGCAGTACCACCGATCCTTGTACCGCAGCAGATCAGTAAACGCATTGTGCTTCGCCTTGTCCCAGATCCGCCGAGCCTCAACCAGCACCGGCTTCTGTACGGCGGGCGTTTCATCGTTTGCGGCTGAAGACACGGCACCTGAAAGAAGGATCGGCAGCAGTGCCGTGATAGAAGACAGCAATCTGAAACGCAGGCGACAATTCATTCGATGTCCGATTTCAGTTCGAGCAGAGAGTGATGAAAGCTCTTGATGTTGATGCGTCTTACCGGCGAGTCCATGAGACTCCTGGTTCGTCCACTCGGAATTTCACCAGACGCGTGTGTTCGACTTCGGTCACATAGATGGTACGACCGTCGGGACCGCCGAAGCACAGGTTACTGGGTTGTTTTCCGAGGACATTGATCTCCTGCAGGATGTCACCATTCGGCGACAGCTTGACGACGGTTCCCTTACCATGACGTGTCACATACAGATTTCCCTGGACGTCGCAGCGGTGTCCGTCGAAGCCGAAGTCGTCGAACTTTTTGAAGAGCCGTTTGTTCGTCAGAGTCCTGTCTTCCGCAATTGTGAAGGCCCAGATGTTTCGTTGAGCACTCTCGTTGACGTACAGCGTCCTGCCGTCAGGACTGACTTCGATGCCGTTCGTCGTGCCCATGTCCGACGCGACCAGCGTGGTCGTTCCGTCGGCGTCGATTCGCCAGACCTGTCCGGTACTTTTCGGCCAGTTGGGATCACTGGCCCACAACGTTCCATCAGGTCCGATGGCCAGATCGTTGGGCTGACTCATGTTGGCGTTGTGAGTGACCGTTGTGATTTCTTGTGTTTGAGCATCGACTCGAAGAATGTTGTGGCCGGTATAGTCCGCGACAAACATCGTTCCGTCGCGACCGAAACGAATTCCATTTCCCGTGCTGCCTGCCGGGAGCGTCACGAAAATGTCACCAACTCCACTCTCTTTGACGCGGCCAATTGTCCCCTGCTGAGCGAAGTTGACGGCAAAGATGTCTCCGTCGGAATTACAGGCAGGCCCTTCGATCCCACTGGTGAATTCGCCCGGCAATGTCAGAGGCCGAGCGACAAACAGCGGCTCGTCCGGTGCGTAAACGATGTCCGACGCTCCGCCGAATTTTGATGGCAAAGGCATGTTGGCAAATGAATCATCATTGCCCGTGCGGAGCTGCCATTTCCCTCGCAGCTCCAGAGTCCACTGCCCTGTCGCAACCAGCGTCGGTGACGAAACCAGCCCAGCGTTCGCCGGCACTTTCACCGTCAGCAGATTGGCATCTCCAATGACGATCGAATCTTTCGGAATCACGGCGCTGCCTTTGACCATTTTCGCAGTCGTGCCGTTGAAAAATACCTCGTCGATTGCTGCCGCTTCGTCTGTTTTCAGAAGCAGTTCGGTCCCGTTCCAGTCTTCGGGGATTCGAACCACGCAGCGGAACCAGGAAGTCTGGCCCGTCGTTTCGACGGGCACCGGATCGCTGTGTCGCCGTGTGGGAACGTCGACTGTCACCCAGTGCGTACTTGCCACTGTGGAGGGCTCGACCGGTGCAATAACTGGCGGCTGGTTAATGCCGACGGCCCAATGGATGCCGTTCAGCAGGAGCTGCTGAAAGTGTGAATTTGCGAAGTCTTTCGGATGCCCCAACGACGTGTAAAACGATCTTCCGCCGTCAGCTCGCTGGTAAGTCCAAGCCACAGGTTCTGCAGGATGTCCTTCCGCTTTGCCAGTGGCCAGGACGGTTGCACCATTCGCCAGCGGCGAGACGTTGTACAGCGAGTAGCCTTGCTGAAACGCTTCCTTCGTAACCGTTCGCAGAATCGGATGAAGCAGCTCGACGTCGGCTTGAACCGTTGAAGTCAGACTGTTGCCGAGATGTCCGTGGTAGTTTCCGCCGAAGACCTGCGCATCGAATTCCGGCCAGTCGGTGTACCCTTCGGGCAAGGCTTTCTTACCCAGTGAAAACGCGTGGCTGGCCGTGCGAATGCCAATGACTGGCTTTCCAGCCGCGACGAACTCTTTAAGGAGCTGCATATCGAACGGTGGAAGAACCCGACGACGAATACTGATCAGGACAGCGTCCGCATCTTTGATTGCCGACAGACCTGGAATGTGGTTCCGCTCGCGGTCGTCGCCAAAAACGGCCGTGACTCGGAATTTCTTTCCGAGATGCCGCACCGCGAACTTCGGCAGGGTGGAGTTTGTTTCGTACTCGTCCTCAGCCATGACCATTACCAGGTGCGGGCGATGGTCTTCGGCAAAACGAAACGGCACTCCGTCGATAATCTGATCGCTGGAAATCGTCGGGCAGATGAATCGTTCCACGTGATCAACTATCAGGTCGATCGCGGTCAGATGGCTGACGTAGGGCCAGCTTTGCGGGCTGTACATGACGTCGGTCATGTCGCGCATCAGGACGACGTTCTTCCCGTTGCGAGACATCTGCCGCAAGCCGAACGGACGACCCAGCACGCACATGTTGAGATGCACGCCGGTCAGGATCACGTTCCTGATGCCGCGGGATTCCAGCACGTTCCAGACCTCGTCGCCGCGATCGCTGATGAAGTCGCGATCCGCATCAATCGTGACCAGCTTCGATTGAGTCTTCCACGGTGTACCGGGGTTGCGGCCCAGTGCTTTCAACTGAGCGGCCCAAATCGCGTGCTCTGCCGGATCGTCGTCCTCGCCTCCGTCTGACTGGTCAATCGGATAAGCCGCTCGCTCTTCGGTCGGAATGACCGAGCACCACGAACCCACCTCGTGAGGAACCCATGCTGCTTTCGGAGCGTTGACCGCACGCTGCCTGGCCGCGTGATCTTCGTAAGCCGGCATGCAGTCGCTTGGCGAGTGGATAATCGTCACGCCGCGTGAACGTGCCTCGCTCAACACAGCGTTGAGTCGAGGCGCAAACTCTTCCAGCCGACGCACCGCGTTCAGGCAGTGATGAAGATCCCACACGTCGCAAACAATGATCGCCGTCTCTTCGGGCTTCCACTTCTGCTGTCGCGTGTGCTCATGAAACCGCCCGCTGCCGGCACTCGATTCGAGCTGATACTGCAGCGTTAAATTCATTGCCTTTTGGGGGGAGTCGCTTTTTTGCCCCAACGCAATTGATCCGACGAAGACAACGAGAGCGGTCGCCAGCAAACTGCTGATACGCATGGGATTCTCCAGTGACGCAAGCGATCATCGAGGCAGGTCAAACGAGCAACGCGTCTCGGGCGTTACGCATTCGGCGTCAGACCGAAGACCCGGTCCATGTTGGCTGACACTTCCTTGAGGCGTTCCAGATCGCCGCCGCCGACTTCGGCTGCCACCCAGCCGGTGTACTGGATTTCGGCCAGTGCTTTTCTGACGTCGGCCCAGTCCAGATCACCTTCGCCGATCTTCGTGAACTTACCCATCTCGCGCGAGAAGCCTTTCAGGTCGAGCTTCACGACACGCTTGTCGAGCTGACGAATCCAGTCGCCCATGCTGCCGTATTTCCAGTGGTTGCCAATGTCGAACTGCATGCCGACCCACGGTGAATGAAACTCGTCGACGTACTTCACAAACTTGTCAGCCGTCTGGTTGTGGTCGCCGTCGTGGTCGTAGCAGAACTGGTTCCA
>JABMPE010000490.1 GCA_013203845.1 Rhodopirellula sp.
ACGAGTGGGGTCTGTACGACATGCACGGCAACGTACTGGAGTGGTGCCAGGACATTTGGAGCGACAACTACAAAGACGCGGGGACGATCGATCCGACCGGGCCTGAAGCAGGCTCGTACCGGGTGTTCCGGGGCGGGTGCTGGAGCGACTCCGCCGGGGTCTGCCGGTCGGCGTTCCGGGACTGGTACACGCCGTCGCTCCGGTACAACTTCCTGGGGTTCCGTGTCGCCACAGTTCCGGGAACAGGTCCAGCGAGCAAGTAGCGGAGCCTGGAACGGAGCACGTAACGGAGGCTCGGAGGGGCGCAGCGGAGCCGCCCCGGAGATGCCGCAGTGGAGGCGCAGTTCCGTGGCGGAGCGGATCGGCCCGAGCGACTGGTAAATACGTCCGGTTGTTCGGTGCTGCTTCATGTTTCTTGAGTTCCGATGCAGTACGGTTCGTCAGATCCGCACTGCCAGACAGCATCGCGACGCCAGTTTCCTGCCTGGTCGATGCGGTCGGACATCAGGACACGCCGATCGATCAGCAATTCACCGCTCTCTGCCGAATTCCAGTCGGGGATCTGGCATTATGTGGTCAGGTCGTTGCCCGGAGTGCCAATCGGCTGATTGTGGGCTTCGTGCCGCAGAACACAGTCGAATGCAGCACACGTTCAGTTGGATTTCCCGCTATTGTTGCCAGCTGCACCCTGACGCGGCGCGAAATAAAGTCTGTCTTACGCCCTGACTGTTCCATTCTAGGTCACTTGGAAGCCTCCCGCCGGAAGGACCCGCGAGCGATCGGAAAGGGGCCGTTACGTGGCCGTTGTCGATTTGCCGATCCGAGCCAGCCAAGCCTGGCACTGCTTCGAACTGTCTTTGATGGCTTCCAGATCTTCACTGCTGGAAACCGCTCTGCCTTCAATGTTTGAAAGCTGCAATCGAACTTGTGACGCAATCGCGGCGGCCTGTCGGGTGTTGTCTTCCGTGTCCATCGCGAGTTCGATGATCTCAGCGAAGGCCAGAAGCGTGATGCCTGAAACCATCGCGCCAACCCAGTATCCCGCCACCATCATCATGGCGAGTCCGTTACCGAGAGATTGCCAGAGAACGAACAGCAGGATCACCGTTCCCAACAGGCATGTCATCATGCCGACTGTCCAATAGACCCGTCGAATGATGTCGAGCGCCCGGTAACGTCGTTGCTTCGCCATGAATTGCCCGCCATGTTTTAAGTGTTCGAATGTTTTCAGGAACATTCCACACAACCTGGCTGCCAGTTTCAAGCGTCGGACCTCAGCCACTCCTCAATCGCGGGCTTCAGAATCTCGTCGGGATGAATGATGTGTGGGTTCACGTCCCATCTCCCGCCAGGACTGCGAGCGAAGGGTTGGTCGAACTGGTTGCGAACGGGTAGACCGTTTGTGTTCTGTCGCCGAGCGTCTGAAGTCGGTTTTCGCCGATGCGATGGCATAGGGGGGGCGTCAAATCCTCCGGGACTTTGCCGCGCAGACCGCATAGCAAGTCGCGCGTTCTCACCGGAAAGTTTCTGCCAGGGGGGGGGAGCGGCGGAGCGTGGCCGGTGTCTCTGTGCTGTCGTGTCTTTGTGATGTCCTGTCCTGTTCTGTAGGGACACAATCGACGACGATCGACTACTGCCGTCTACCGCGGTAGTCGATCGTGGATTTCGAGTCGGCTGACTGGTCGAGCATTCCGAATCGACCGGGCCGGATGCGGGCAAAACCAGCTTTCCGACGGGTCCTTCCGACGCAAACCCGACAGCGCGCAGAGGCAACTGCGCTGCATCTACACGTCTGACGAATGAGAAAGTACCCTCCTCCACTCATTGTGCGATCGGCAGGGAACCTGATTGGCCCGTGGTCATGCCGAAACCAAGTCGCGTGACAGCCGCTCAACCGGCTGGCGGTGCTCGTGTTTGCGTCCGGTTTCAATGGAACAGGTACTTTTTGACGCTCTGAAACCTGACGGACCAAGGGAACAATCGAGCTGATAGACACTCTTTCTTTCCGCGCACTTGCACCTTGCCGATTCCGTTCCGGTGTCTCTGTGCTGTCGTGTCTTTGTGATGTCCTGTCCTGTTCTGTAGGACCACTCTCGACTACTGCAGTAGTCGGCAGTGGGAGCATCGTGAATCCTCGGGAACGGGGGAGAATGGAAGTTCATACTCGTCATTCGCTTCCAATTTGGCTCTGACTTTCAAATGATGAAATAGGACAAATACGCAGGACGCGAAGAAATCGTGTCTAATCAGTCAAATGCGAGACAAAATGATGAAACGCCGACGAACTTCTCAACTCCGCAAGATCAGTGCTGTGGAGTTTTCAAAGCGAATGCGTGCAGCCGCAGATGACGAAGGGCGCCGGTTTGCGTTCTTCCTAGCGCGGATTATTCATGCGTTTGTGGGAATGGCGTTTCGTGGTTGAGTTTCGATTATGAATGATGGAATCAACCTGGGAGCCG
>JABMPE010000491.1 GCA_013203845.1 Rhodopirellula sp.
AGCCCCTTTCGACTGCTTGCTCAGAAGCATCGTTACCTCCGAGTTTTCGCACGGCTTCGCGTCGGACGTCTGGGCGGCGCATGGAAAAGCCGGCACTGACCGGTCCGCTTTGAACGGCACCCGGCCCCGGCGTACTGCGTTTAATCAGACCGGCGATTTTAGCCGCCGAAGCCAGCGTTGGCTGCCCCAACCCAGTCGATCGAGTCCGGCTTAATCCGCTGCTGCCACCACCGGAAATCGGCAGCGACGGGCGAGCTCGACCGATTCCCGTCGAACGGCTGGTTCCCGGCAGCCCTGCGGTCACTCTTGCGATGCCCGTTGTTCGTGGTCCACTCAGACCGCCACTTCCCACGGCGGCAGTTCCTCCGCCCGAGCCTGCAGAAGCTTGTGGCCCTGCCATGACGAGCGCGCCGCCTCGTTCTGCCAGCTCTGCACCTGGCGGCAGCGCCGCAGCACTTGTTGAACGTGCTGTCGGAAGACGCAATTGACCATCAGTCGACAGACCGGCATCACGCCCCAGTCGGGCAGTTGGTTCCGACGTTCTGCGAGCCGCCAGGCCGACGATTCCACTTTCGGATCCCGTTCCGCGGACCGACATTTCGCGAGCCGCCGAGGGTGCCGAGCCTCCCGCCGTGCCGCTTCCATTCTGCGCCGTCAGCGTGCCAACGCCACCGCTCGTCGAACGTTGAACTGTCGACGACGTCGGCCCGGAAGCCAGCACCTTGTTGCCGGTCGCCCGGCTCGCCCCGGCTGCCGCAACGGCCACTTCACCAGCACGAGTACCACCTCCGCCATTCAACGGTTGACGTTGTGCGCTTCGACCGGCTCCATTGGCAACGGGCGAGCTGACCGCATCACCGAGTTGAGGTTGCCCGGAACCAACTGATGCTTGACGCCCGATCGCTCCAGAGCCAATTGCCGCGACCATCACACTGGAGCTTGCACCGGAAACCGCTCCGCCGCCCGTTTGAGCGGCTCCGACAGGTACGCTTCCGGTGTTGCCTCGCGTTGCCACCGACGACGATACCGCTGCGTTCAAAGTCGGATTGCCGGCGCCGGCGACCGTCGCCACCTCAACGGACTGAGCCGCCGCTTTAATCGACGAAAGTGCTCCCGCCGCGCTGCTCATACTTCGCTGCTGCGATGTCGCTCCTCCACTGGCGGGAGCGACATTCGGCAAAGATCGCTGTGCCGCTGAAAGACTGCCGATTGCGGAACTCTGAATCGTCACTTCACGAGCTGCCGCTGGCGAGTGGTCCGTTCGCCGTTGCTGTTCCGAAAGACTGGATTGAGCCTGCCGTTCCAATTCCGTTTCCCGCTCGCGAGCTGTTGCTTCTGCCGAGTCTGCGGTCGCCACTTCAACAACACCTGCCGCCGCGGCTTCGACTGCCTGAGCCGCCGTTGCTTCGCGACGAGCCGTTGCAAAGCTCTGCTGCTCGGGAGTCATCTCCGCACGCTGTGATTCCACCTGCTGAGCGCGTACCAGTGGAGCAGACTTAGTTTCGATTTCAGTCCGCTCACGGTCGGCTGTTCGCACACTGGCTTCCGCACGCTGAGCTTCAGCGCGAGCCTGCAGTTCGGCTTCCGCGGCGGCCTGCGTCGTCACTTCGGGAGTCGCCTCGGCTTCTGTTGCCGCTGCCTGTTGCGGTTGCGTTGCGGCTTGCCGTTGCATTTCTGCAGCTTGTTCGCGTTGCCGAACTTCGACTTCCTGCCGCTGCAACTGTTCGGCGCGAGCGATCTCCTGTTGCCGCTGGACTTCGGTTTGCTCCTGTTCGTTTGAAATCTCGATCTCATTGACCTGCCGCTGCATCTGCTCCGTGCGAGCGTCGGTCACGGCATTCTCAGTTGTTGCTTCCCAGTCAGGAGTCGGCGCATCGAGCGACTCCATTCCGCCGTAATCGGGCAGCGAAACATCGGATAGTGATGAAGTCTCGCCTTCTGCCGCTTCAGCTACGGCGGCAAGTGGGAAGGCGACATTCAGCTTTTGAAAGATGACGCACATCAGCAGGTGCAGCAGCAGACTGACCACGACCGTCGTCTGCAACCGCTTCATGATGACGTTTCTGGCCAGCCAACCTGCGGCGAGCATCATCAGTCCCAGACCGATAGCCCATCCCGCTTGTCCGGCGGTGCTGCCAGCGCCGGGCAGGACGGGAACGGATTCGCCCATTGCCTGTCGAGAAGCCATTCCCAGAAACGCCAGCACGGTAGCCAGCGTCGCCATCGCAACGGCTCCGTACGCGCGGAAGCCCTGACCGGCGACGTGATTCGCCAGTTCTTTGTCGGACATCCGCAGAAGGCTTGCCACTTTTCACTCCATACTGTCTGCTGGCCGTGCCGGCTCGGCAGTTAATTTCCTGATGCCGATTCTTCTTCGGGGACAACGGCCACGCGATAGTCACTGATCTGAGCCTGATTACAAAGGCTCATCACGCGCGCGATGTATTTCCAGTCGGCGGATTCGTCACCGCGAATGACCACCGACTGATTCCCTGGATTGTCGACCTGCGATCGTCTCAGCAAGTTGCCCAGTTGCGGTTCGGATTGTCGCTCGCCGCTGACGAAGAACTGTCCCTGGCTGTCGATGTTCACGATCAGTTCACGAGGTCGCATGACCATCGGCATCGCAGCCGCCGCTTCGGGCAGGTTGGCGTCGAGTTCTCCTTCGCCGGTCATGCGAGCCTGTTCTTCGAAGTGGCTGGCCACCAGAAAAAACAGCAGCAACTGAAAAACACAGTCGATCATTGGCGTCATATCAAGACGTCGTTTCTCTGCGTTTTTTTGAAGTTGAAACTGCATGAAAGTTCTCGATGTCGCTGTCACAGGTCAGGCGTCGCCTGATGACGTTTGCTGTACTGATTTACGTTGACTTTTCGGGCTCAATTTTGAAGAGAGACTCCGTCAGCCGGAGCCGGACCTACTCCGGTTCGCCCATCACGCCCCACAGGCTGCGAGGTCGAGATCCCGCCGGCACGGGCTCGTCGTCTGAGGCGAATTTAACTTCAGCCTCTGCCCGTGGCTGAGTCTTGCGAGCTGTGCCCTTCAGCAGAATTCCCGATTCGCCGGACTCGTCGTTCTGAGTTCTGGAAACTCGAAGTTTTCCTTCATAACGTTCGAACTGCGGGATCAGGTCGAGAAACAACTCTTCCATCGAACGCAGAATGCGATCCAACCGCCCTTCCAGAAAGTTCGCCAGCAGAACGGCAATAACGGCAACGACAAGGCCAGCGAAGGTTGTCACCAGTGCGGTGTAAATTCCGTGAGCGAGTTCCTGAGCCTTCGCCGTTCCTGTCGACGTCGTCGAGCTGATCACCATGAAGGCCTGAATCATCCCCTGCACGGTTCCGATCAGTCCCAGCAGCGGGGCGATCGTCGCCACCACGTTGATCGGTCGAAAATTCCTCGCCATGTCCGCCGACTCGCGAGCGACGGCGTCTTCCACGGCTTTCTCCAGCTCAGCATGCGGTCGACCGATTTTCAACACGGCAGCTTGAACGGCGTTGGCCAGCGGCGACGGATGCTTCTGGCAAATGCTGTAGGCTTCTCGCGGATCGATACCATTTCCTGCGTTGAGCTTGCGAAGGTCAACCAGAAACTCAGGCGGCATGATCCGGCTGAGCCGCAGACCGATCAGTCGTTCCAGCGTGAACGCCACAACCACGATCGACGCCAGACCGATCGGAATCATGAACAGACCGCCCTGCACCGCCAGATCCCACAGTGATGGCATCGCCGTGCCGGAACCGGCTTCAGCAACGGCTGGTTCCGAGGAAGCAGCACCGTCCTGAGCCTGTCCGAGCAGCGGCATCAGTGCAAAGATCAAACCAGACGCCAGCACCAACAGGCGAAGTCGGTTTCGCGAGGTTTTATCAGACTCAGTCAGTGACATGTGTTTCTCATTTCAAAGCAGTTGTCGTTCCGGTTAACGGCACACGCGAGGCGGCGCGGTTCAACCACCCAGTGCGTCAAGTCGTCGTCGGGCGTCGCGGGCTTTCGAATGTTCCGCGTACTTGTCAACGATCTGCTGGTAACAGTTCTTTGCCTGTGCCGTGTCGCGCAGAACTTCGAAGCAGCGGCCCGCTTCAAAGAACGCCATCGGAGACCACTCTTTGTGGCCGTAAGCGTAGGCCGCTTTCAGAAAGTGCCGCGTCGCTTCTTTGTGTTCTTTCTTCGCGAAACAGCACTCGCCAATCATGAAGCGAGCCTTCGCGGCGGTTTCCGTCTGCGTTTCTTCTGTCACCTTTTCGTACTGGGCGATGGCCTGGTCAAAATCTCCCTGCTGCTGCAAGGCCCAGCCGATCCCATATCGAGCTTCGGCACGCAGTTCGAAATCAGGAAACTCGGCCAGCACCTGCTCGTGAATCTGCTGACTCTTCTTCCAGTTTTCCAGCTTACCCGCACACTCGCCGGTCCGGAAAAGTGAAAGGGTGTAATACTGAGGATTCTTCGCCGCGATCACCTTTTCATACCAGGGCAGAGCCGATTCCCAATTCCGCTGCTTGAACCAGCACTCACCCTGCAGGAAGGTGGCATCGCCAGCCAGTTTGCCGTTGGGAAACGCCTTGAGTTGCTCTGCGAAACTGTTTCCCGCTTGTGAAAACTGCTCGGCCTTCAGATGGCTCCAAGCGAGTTTGTGAAGAGCGTTTTCGCCAATCTCCGTGTTGCCTGCTTTGTCGTACGCCGCTTTGTAAGCGGGAACAGATTTCGCGAAGTCGCCGGATTCGTACCACGATTCACCAACGCGGAACAGACTCTCCGCAGCCAGCGGGCTGTTTGGATACTGACTGGCCAGCCTGTTAAATGCCGCGATCGAGTCAGCCTGTCGACCCAGTTCGACGTTAGCCCAGGCCAGTTCGTAAGCAACTTTGTCTGCCGCTGCGTAGTTGGGAGCGGCCTGCAGAATGGCCTGATACTCGGTCGCCGCTTCTTCGAACTTTCCGAGTCCGGCCAGTGCGAGCCCTTTGACATACTTCGCATCCTGAGCGTCGTTCAGCTTCGGATTCGTTCGCAGGTAAGCCTGGACATCATTGAGAACCGCCTGTAGTTCACCGATCTGGTAATTGGCCATCGCTCGCACGTAGTAGCCTTTCGGGGCGACCTCAGACGTGCCGAACTTCCCCAGCAAAGTCGACATGGCTTCGATCGTGCGGAGGAATTCTTCCGCATTGAAGTACGTCCACCCGAGCCCATACTGAGCATGTGGAGCAAACTGCCCGTCAGGCCAGCGTTGCACGACCATCGAATACTGCTTGATGGCTTCATCGAGATTGCCCTGCTCGTAGGCGGCTTCACCGAGCCGGAACACGGCCTCATCCAGTCGACTGCTGTTCGGAAACTGCTGCACAACTTTCTTCAGGAGTAACGTGGAGTCTGACTGCCGGCCGAGCTGCCGATACGTGTCGGCCAGCACGAGCATCGTTTCATCGGATTGTTCGGCGTCGGACTTTGCCGCGAGAGACTTCTCGAGCGCAACAGCCGCCTGGTCAAACTTGTCCTGAGCAAACAGGCCTCGCCCAATCAACGCCTGCGCTTCACTCTTCAGCGTCGGATCGGTCAATGACGGCAACGCAACTTCGAGCGACGAAATGGCATTCGCATATTTTCCGGCCATGTGCATGGCAAGTGCCTGCCGAACTCGCGCTCGCGGCGCGCTCGCATGTTGAGGAGCCTTTGTCAGAAACTGCTGATAACGCTGTTCCGCTCCGGCAAAGTCTTCCAGCAGCAGTCGGCTTTCGGCGGCGATGAACATCACATCTGCCGCCAGACGATCGTTTGGAAACTGCGAGAGAAACTCGTCGCTCTGCCGTTTCGCGTTGTTGTAATCTTCGACGTCGAGCGCCGTCAGAGCCGCGGTGTAGAGTGCCTGTGGAGCGAGTTCGTGAGTCGGATACGCTTTTGCGAAACTCGCGTATTGAGCGATCGTCGAGCTTCGGTCCGTCGCGACTTCGTATTCAGCGTCGATTTTCGCCAGCAGCAGAAACGGGTACGTCGGGCTGTTGCGGAATCTGGCCAACGCACTGTTCAACAGATCGAGTGCCCGCTGCGGCTGCTCTTCCTTCATGTAGGAGCGAGCCATCCACTGCAATGCTTCCGCCGCTTCCGGACCGTTCTTCTTGACGACAAGTTCCAGGCCTGATCGAGCCAATGCGTACTTTTCCACAAGGAAGTAACACTTCGAACCGGCCAGCACGGCGGCGCTGTAATGCTTTGTGCCTCGGAACTCACGAGGCACCTGCCAGTAGAGCTTCGCGGATTCGTCGTACTTTTTTTCTTCGTAGAGACACCTTGCTGAACGCAGCATCGCGACGTCGGCGAGATGGAACTCTTTCTGAGCGCTGACCTGTTCGAAGATCGGTTTGGCTTTGGTGAAGTCGCCCGTTTCAAACAACATCTCCGCTTGTCGCATCTGGACTTCGGTAATCAGTGGGTTGTTCGGAAATCGTTTCGCGAAATCGGCGAACGTCGCTTCCGCAGCGACCGTTTGCTTCAACGCTTCCTGGGTGACTCCTAAAGCGTATGACGCATCAGCAGCCAGTTCGTTCTGAGGAAACTTCTGCAGCAGTTCTGCATAGACGCGCGCGGCAGCGTCCAGCTGTTTCTGCTGATAGAGACTTTCGCCACGGTAGTACAACGCGCGAGCCACCAGCGGACTTTTCGGAAACCGTTCCTGAAACGTTTTCAGAGTTCGTTCCGCGTTTGCAAAGTCGGCGGGCTTTTCAGACGCCTGGGCCAATCCGTATTGCGCGATGCCCAGGTTCACCATTGACTGATCGAGAAGCTCGAACTTCGGAAACTTCGTCACAACCGTGTTGAACGCTTTGATAGCCGGTTCGTACTTCTTTTCCTGGAGCAGGCACGTGCCCAGGTAATGCTGCGCTTTATCCTGTCGCGGATCGTCCGGAAACTTCCGCAGAAACGTTTGCCATTCGTCGCTCGCCAGATCGTAGAGCTTCTGGTTCTGAAACCCGACTGCGGCCGCAAACTGCCTGGTCGCCGCTTCGGTTTCCTGAGCGCTCGCGGGGTCTGCAAAGAAGTGCGACAGCATCAGCCCGATCAGAATTGTCAGAGTTGAAACGTCAGGCAACTTCATCGCGCGGTCCTCAGAGTGAGAGAGATTTGGAACGTTCGCAATTCCGATCAGCTCACCACACATCCAGTCGGATCAGTTCACATCCACTGGTTCTGGTAACGCTCGGAAGTTCTCAGACAAAGTATGACCGGTCTGGGATAACGGCATCCCGATTTTTGTCCGTGGTCTGTTTATTTGTCCGTGGTTTGTGACCGAAACAGTTGCCCGGTCGTCGACGCCGAATCCTGTCGGCGGTGTTTGCCTGCCGTTCCGAGTGAGCATAAAGCGAATTGTCTCGGGCCTAGCCATCGCGGGGAAATCTGACGCCAGCCAGATTTCGAAGGCCGAGGATACCGCTGCCACGGAGGAAAGTTAAGCATCAAAGTAATGAGCCCACGGAGCTGCATCTGAGCGACGGGAGTGGAGAATTCCGGTAAGCAGTACCCCGAAAACGAACAAGCCCGGTCTCCTTCAGGAAACCGGGCTCTGCTCAAATTCAGATTTCAGGAACTTCTGTGAAACAGCGGTGGAACAAGGCGCATTATTGGCCAACCGCTGAAGGCGTTATTCAACCGGAGGAGCGGGCGATGGTGGAGCTGGAGCCGGTGCCGGAGCCTCTTCTGTTGGTGCCGCAGGGGCATGGGCTTCGTACGGTGCCGCTGGAGCAGCACAGCCGGGAGCACATGGTGCTGATGCCGGAGCGGCACAGGATGGTCCCCTGGGAGCACAGGCTGGAGCACACGCAGCGGGAGCAGCACAGCTGGGAGCCTTCGGGGCACAAGCTGGAGCACAGGCGGCAACCGGAGCGGCACAGCTCGGTTTCGCCGTACAGCACATGACCGCTGGAGCTGCACACGATGGCTTCATCGAGCACAGATCCAGTTTCGGCATACAGAGCTTCGGCAGGTTCATTTTCGGCATGCACAGCTTCGGGAGTTCAAGCTTTGGAAGTTTGAAACCCGATGGGCAGCCGCAATCGCCAGCGTCAGCCGGAGCGATTTGAAGGGACAAGGCAGCAGCGGTCAGCAGGGCAGCAGCAGAACGTTTCATGAGGTCTCTCCGCAAATGAAGGTGGGAACTCGAAAGGGGTTGGTTGACTGCCTTGAACATACAAGCGCCCGGCAGACCAGCAACAAATTCCGAATCGATTCCGCACTTCCCGAAGCGAGCCGTGTTGCACGAAACGGCTCCGCAAAGAATGTCGATCGTGCGCAGACCGTCGCGCATGACGTTCCTGCGGGCAGAACAGTCGTCAGAACTCCACGGGTCGCGCGGCAGGTTTTACCCTGCCGGATCAAACCGCCGCCGCGACTACCTCTGCACGCGGCCCGAACCACTGCCTTGCATCAACGCTTCAATTTCTGACCGAGTCGAATAATTGAAGTCACCTTTGATGCTGTGCTTCAGGCAACTCGCTGCAACGGCATAACGAATGGCGATTGCCGGTTCAGCGAGTTCGGGTGTCGTGAGTGCAAACACCAGCCCACCGGCAAAGGAGTCGCCCGCTCCCACTCGGTCGACGATGTTGTGGATTTCGTACGGCGAATAGTTACCGTCACTATCGAGCGGTGCAAAGTGAGCCGCGTTTGTTGCCGCGTCAAACAACATGGCTCCCCAGTTGTTATGACTCGCCGAAATACTCTCACGCAGCGTGATCGCAACTTTCGAAACGTTCGGAAACTGTTCCACGATTTGCCGAGCGACGCGGACGTAGCCTTCCGTGTTGATCTGCCCGGATTCGACGTCAGACGCATCGTCCGAAATCCCCAGACACAGATCGGCGTCTTCTTCGTTGGCGATCACGACATCAATGTGCTTGACCAGCTCGGCCATCGTCGCTCGGGCCAGCTCGACCGGCGACCGGGGTGGGTCCCACTTCCAGAGCTTCTTCCGGAAATTCAGGTCGCAGGACACGGTCAAACCCTGAGCTTTCGCGGCTCGCACCGAGGCAATAGCCGCCTCTGCTGCCGACTGGCTGATCGCTGGCGTGATGCCGGTAATGTGAAACCAGCCCGCTCCTTCAAACGCTGCCGCGAAATCGAACGTGTCCGCTCCCGCCAGCGCGATCGAAGAATCGCTGCGGTCATAAACGACGGTTCCGCCACGCTGGTTGGCTCCGGTTTCGACGAAGTAAATCCCGAATCGCCCCGTGTCGACTCTCTGAACCAGGCGGTCGTCGACGCCGAGCTTTCTCATTTCCTGAACCAGGGCGTCCGTAATCGGGTTGTCCGGCGAGGCCGTCAGAAACGCGGATTCACCGCCCTGATAGGCAACGGAGACGGCAACATTCAGCTCTCCACCGCCAAAAGTCGCCTCCAGCCGCCCCGGAATTACCTGGCCTAACCGCAGTGAATCTTCCGGAGCGAGCCTGAGCATGACTTCGCCAAAAGTGACAATTCGCATAAGAAATCCCAATACTGACAAGTGCCGTGGCCAAAATCTTCAAATTCCGTCGTCTGTAACACGCTTCCAAAGAACGACTTACAGGAAATGGTAGAAAATTTCCAGAATATCGTGCCGCAATTTGCGCAGATTACGAATTAAAGAATAGAGAGGTGATGTTTCAGCTTTCCTGAAGTGTCGCTTCTCGAAACCCGCGGATTCGTTTCCCGAGATTGATGCCCTCATCCCGGGAAACACATGCACCCTTGTGGTGGCCGTGGGACCGGTCCTGTCTGTCGGCTCGAGCGGGCACTCTTCACGACTGCCCTCGCTGGATAAAGTGCCCCTCGAGCCGGCAGCGACCGATCGGTTAATTCAATGCGGATGAATTCGATCTGCTTTTCAAACCCCGGCGATCGACGGGCCAGTCGCTGGGGTTTTTTCGTGCGCCGCGTGCAAGGTCGACGATCCTGTAGCAGACCGCCTTGCAGGGGATGAGTTGGCAATCGCAAAAATGCCAGAACTGCCCACACACACCAGTCAATCGTGTACTGATTCAGCAATGGCTGTTTGCTGTGCGGCGTCAGAAAGCATGTGGTTTTTCGGTCTGGCCGTTGCTTCCGTCCGAGGGATGACCTGATGTCGCGTCTCAGGAAATCTTCTGGTCGCGGTTGATCGACACACCGATCATGTTCCCACTGAATACCATCCTGCCGTCGACGTAGCCTTGAAACCCGAACTGAGCGCGACGTCCGACACGAACCTGATCAACTCTGGCCATCAGTACCAGTCGTGATCCCGGAAAGACGGGTGAGCGGAACTTGACTTCGTTCATGCCACCAAACCCAAGGTAGTCGCCGCCGAGAATCTGATACTTGCGAGCGTAAAAACCGGCCAACTGAGCCGCACATTCGCACAAAATCACGCCGGGCATCAGAGGGAACCCCGGCATGTGCCCCTGTATCCAGAACTCATTGTGAGTGATTTCTTTGAAACCGATGATGCTGTGGGTCTGGGTGTCGATTTGCAGAATTCCGGTCAGCTGCTCCATCTCGTGCCGCTGCGGATTGATCTTGCGAATCTCGTGGATGTCGTAGAGTGGTTTGTTGAAATCAAACTCCAGATTTTCCAGGTCGTAAATCTGCTCCGGACGCATGGGCCTCTCTCCGTGACACGAAATCCGCGATTTTGAATGAGTTGAAGTTGCTGGTGTGTTGCCTGTTGGCCATGCGTATGACACACAGCCTGATCATTTGCTGATGATGTTGCTGATCTGTTTCAGATCGGTCAGCAGTCGTTTCGGTCGAAGATCCTTGTGATTGATCTCAGCCGAAGTGGCTCTGAGGCTCAATTTGTCACCAACATACAAAGCCGTTCGGATCCCCAGTTGTTTCGCAACTGCCAGATCGTTCTGCAGCCGGTTTCCGACATACAGAATTTCCTGCGGCTGGATTCCCTTCTCAGCAAATCGTTGAAGACACGTGTCATAGAGTGTCGCCGATGGTTTCCGTACACCCAGTTGACACGAAAGAATCAAACACGCTGGATCGAACAATTCATTGAGCGGTGGCAATTTACTCTGCTGCCCAAACGCCCGCAACGCCTGTATCAGCGAGAACGGTTGAGCGTCTGTCAGCAGTCCCTGCACCAGACCACTGCGGCTGACCGCCGTCAACGCTGCCGCCGCATTCGGCGCCGCTTCGACACCCTGCAGGCACAGCTGAAAGAAGTAGGCGATCTTCTCCGCCAGCTGGCCGAGGTTGCCGTAGAACCCCTCGTCATACCTGTATTCTTTCTGCCCGAGCGTATCGAGAATTCGCCGCCAGGCGGCGGAGCCGTTGGCATGGCCCAAATCGCCTGGGGCTACCTTCGCCGTGAGTTCGATGTCTTCAACGGCGGCGCGATATCTGGGCAGGATGTGCTGCCACGGCGCGCCCGGCTTGCGAGTCATGCTGTTCCACATGTTGAACTCGCTGATCGTCTTTTCCAGAGCGACCTGCATTCGCAGTTCCGTGTGATGGCAGAGCAGCAGCTCACCATCAGTAACGCGCAGCAGCGTTCCGTAGAGGTTCCAGACGACCGCCTTAATCCCGGCGAGCGGCTTGTCATGAGCTCGCGCAGCGACGGGGACAGTCGGAGGAACTTTTGGCCAGATAAGATCCTTGCGCTGGCTCAACCAGACCGCGTATTCCTGAAGCGACTGAGGCATGGCTTTTCAGAGTGAAGCGGAATGTGGGAAATGAATCTCGAACACGGAACCAGAAGCAAACCATCCTACCGGCGGTAACGCATCTGTGCCTACGACGAATACCGCAGCATCAGGACGAAGACTTCTGTTCGAACGTGCCCGGACAATGCGCGTTGCCTGCCGATGTGATATGGCCAAGGCAGGAGCGACGACGAACTGCTCCATGTCCTGATTGGAACATGACGGAACATGCAATCGCTCTGGACAATTCACCGAGAGTGCGAAGAATTCTCATCCACTCGGATGTTTTGACTGCAGACATCTGTAACGAAATCAATCCTCAGCAATGTCCTTCAGAGTGTTCGAAACAAACCGGGCGTTCAGACTGACCATTCACGTGACGGGCGCGAGCGAAGTCGGTTGGCTGCGTCGTCGTCGATGAACTCTTCTTTCACCGGATCGAGTTTCAACTTGCGGTTCAGGATCCAGGCAAGCGCCGCGGCGTGGCAGGCAATGTGCGAACGTCGCATCACATCCGGATTCGCGGTCGTTGCCTTGCGCGAGCGAATGCAGTCGAAGAAGTTGCGCGAGTGAGCGGTCACGTCCAGGCCGCGGACCCGCTTCGTCCCTTCCGGCAACTGTTTCTGCAGCGATTCAGGCAGAGCGACGATCTCACCGGAGTCGCCTGTTTCGACCGAACCCTCTTCACCCACGAAACGTACCGGACAGGTTCCCAGCCGCGTGACATAGTGCGGCGAACGATTCCCGAAGGGGTCGGCCAGGAAGTCGATGATCAGCTTCACACCGTTGGCGTATCGACACACGATGTTGTTTTCCGTGGGTTCATATTCGATCGGCATTGTGTCGTCGGCCTGGTTGGCCCACTGACAGAGATCAATCGTATGAGCTCCCCAGTCGAGCAGACGGGCTCCTGAATCGAAGTCCCACTGACCTCGCCAGCGACCGTCGCAGTAGGACTGATTAAACGGTCGCCACGCGGCCGGGCCGAGCCACAGGTTCCAGTCCACCACGTCGCGTGCCGGCATCGGCTGAGCGGGCAGCCAGGTGTTGTCGAGCGTGGGGAAATACACGGACGCGTGCATCGTGTGGAGTTTGCCGAGCTTTCCGGAATGGACCCACTCGACGGCCTGCTGGAAGTTTGGGACGCTGCGGCGCTGCGTGCCCGCCTGGAAGACTCGCTTCTCGCGGTGCATCGTGTCCGCCAGTTCCTGACACGTGGCGATGGTAATGCCGCATGGCTTTTCGCTGTAAACATCCTTGCCCGCTTCCGCAGCCAGCATCGACGCCGCACCGTGCCAGCGGTCCCCGGTCGCGATCAGCACCGCATCAATATCTTTGCGGTCGAGCAGTTCGCGGAAGTCACGATAGAGAACGCAGTCAGCATTGTCGTAATGCTCATCGATCAGCTTCTTGCCTGCCGTCCGCCGACTGGACTGCACGTCCGCAATTGCAACGCAGCGAACATCGCCAAACGGCAGCATAGACTTTACGTCGTACGTGCAGCGTGGTCCGATGCCGATGATTCCAAACGTGATCTTTTCGCTGGCCGCCGTCGCCCCGTTCCGTCCGAGAACGCGTGAGGGAACAAAGGTCGCCGCTGCCGCGGTGGCGGCGATACCTGTCGTCAGAAAATCACGTCGCGTGCTGGCTGGCCTGTTCATCTTCCGGC
>JABMPE010000492.1 GCA_013203845.1 Rhodopirellula sp.
GAGGCGATGGCAACAGGACTTCCCGCAGTCGTCAGTAACGAAGGCGGCATACCAGAGATCATTACCGACGGAGAGACAGGCCTCATTGTGGAAACCGAGGATTCAAACGCGCTGTCCGAGGGAATCGCTCGCCTTGCGCGGGATTCAGGATTAAGAAGAAAACTTGGAACTACAGCACGTCATCAAGCCTTCAGTAAAAACGGTCCAGCGGTCTACTGCAAAAACCTTCTCACTTTACACAATGACGTGACAACGAAAAACGGGCTCACGCCGACTGTCCCTTCGGCGTGCAGCAAAGAATCGGTATTGACCGCCGCAGGAGCTGAAACATGAGTCAACCAGAATTGTCACCGCAACTAAAGCCAACTCGCTTGATAATGATTGACGTGTTGCGAGGAGTAGCTGTGTTCATGGTTATGATACGACACTTGGCGTTCAACGTATCCGGATTCACACAGTCGCCCACAGGTTCTGTTGCACAGTACCCAGGGGATTGGTTCAACAGTATTGCTGTCTTCGGCGAATACGGCGTTCATCTGTTTCTCGCATTGAGCGGATTCTGCATCCATTTCCGATGGGCTAGAACGGGCGTCGGGAGTGTTCCGTTTTTGCCATTTTGGAAGCGACGCCTGATCCGACTCTACCCCCCTTTTTTCATTGTGCTCTGCGTGTCGATAACTGCACTCTTTACATTGCACGGATTTATTCTTAAAGCATTTCCGGATGCCCCAATCGCGTCATGGTTTGGATATGCATCCGGAAAACAACTAGCAATCGACATTCTCTTGCTGCTCACGCTAACCCAAAACCTCAATGGTGCCAGCCAACGCATCGGAAACGGACCATTCTGGTCGTTGGCGCTTGAAGAACAACTATATCTACTGTATTTCCCGTTTCTCTGGCTGCGTCGTAATTTTGGTTGGTCTGTGGCACTTGCAATTCCATTGATCGCGACTCTGACATGGCGAATTGTCGGCGTTTGTTTGTTTGAGTCACCACCGCAATTCTGGTTTGTGACGGCGCCTGCCTTCTGGGTCTGCTGGTGCTTGGGCGCTCTCGCCGCAGAACACTCCACCGGGCTTTCTGCCGTCCCCCGAATCTGGAGCACGCCGCTGGCTATTGGAACGACGTTCGTTTTGGCTGTTTACAGTCGACTGCAAATTGAAACGATGCGTGGGCCATACGCTGCAGCTGCGATTGATGTTGGGCTTGAACTTCTCATCGGTTTTGTGTGGTTTCAAGTTCTGCTGGTAGCAATTCGATACGAGCCTGCCGTTCAATGTGCATTTCTGAAGAGCAATTGGGGTAACCTACTCTGGAAGCCGTTAGCATGGCTCGGAATGTGCAGCTACAGCGTCTACCTACTGCATGATATAGCATTTACTGCAATCAAGCAGTTCTGCATCATGATGAAACTTCCTCTTCCCATGATTCTCTGTCTACGCTTTTCAAGCGGGATCATTGTCGGTTGGATGTTCTACAAGACCGTTGAAAAGTACTTTCACGACAAATCGAAACGTGTTGAAGTAAAAGGCTCACAACCAATGAAATTCAACAGATTGATAAGCACAGAAACGTGCCCTGAAAATCAGTTTAAGTTTTAATAGAATTCAATTCTTTTCCTTCACCATTTTACTATGAATGAAAACCCGAATCTTTGTTTCACTTAAAATTACCGTTGCATCAAAAGAATGGTTGTCAATTCAATGTCGTACTACCAAGCAGTTCGCGATCGTGGTTTTGCGATAACGCTATTTTGCGTTGGTCTTGCATCGAGAGTAGCCCTGATCCTATTTTTTCTCATGACGGACGTAGATCGGACGTACCGATTAACAAAGGATGGTTTTTTTTATGACCGTATGGGTAAGGAGATTGCTGACTATTATCGATCTGGCGGCTTGACGGAGTGGCCGCAACGAGTTAAGGCGATAATTGATTTTTTGTATGAACATATGGTGGGTGTCGTTTATTATATTACGGACGACTCAATGTTTGCCATGCGCTGCCTTAACGCGGCGGCAGGCGCGATCGCGCCAGTGCTTGTCTGGAAAACTGCTGCCTATATAACGAATCAGGAGACCGCACGCAGAGCGGGCGTGTGGTCAGCTTTCTTTCCAACACAGTTCTACTACTCCTGCCTTCCAGTTCGCGACAGTTTTAGCACATTTTCAATAGTGCTTGTGTTTCTGGGAATGACTGCTGTAACTTGCAACGGAAAACGCAGAGATATTCTTGCACTTCCGGTCGGACTTGCGTTGACTGCTGGATTTCGAGCGTACGTATTCACAGTACTGGCAGCGCTTATTCCGTGCTGCTGGATTGCAACATCCATTCTCTCCCGCAGCCGGAGCAAGGGCCGATTCATCGCGAAGATTTTGTTTCTGATCGGGGTCGCGGCGATTATTGGAATCATGTCGGGATTGGATGGAGCATTTAGCTCTGGAAAGGCGGCCTATGTGATGGACCTAGACTACTGGAATATGATACGCGTAAAAATGAACCACGGAGCAGGCGCCGTATACGGTGATGGCGATATCCCGAGACTGGGGGAAACAATCCGTGATACAGTATATGGCGTTGTAACAGGACTCTATTTCTTTTTTGTAAGTGTCGACCCGACCAGTATTGATAGTTTTCGGCAGTTTATGGCGATCCCGGAGACGCTGATCGTCGTCTACATGATGCCCTCGATGTGGCGAGGACTTAGACGCGTTTTGAGATATCATCGTTTCAGCTGTCTTCCGCTTTTACTGATAGCAGGAGCAATTACTTTTGGTTATTCGAGCGTGACTACGAATGGCGGCCCTCTAATGCGTTGGCGGCTGCAGGTGGTAAATATCTACATTCTGGTAGCAGCGATTGGCTATTCTCGGACCTACTCATGTGTGGATGGCGAGAGCAGAGAGGCAGAAAACGGACAGATATTAAGTCATTACGATCGATCTCGTCAGTTGTCTCGTCGAGAGTTTCAGTACTTGGGTCACCAACAAGTATTGAGATGAATGTCTGATTATGGCGGTGACCGTCTATAGGATTTCTGACGTAATGTCTGCAGGCTCAGAGTTGTGCACAAGCGAATCAACTCCACTGGCCGTGATCTGTGGGGCATCGGCGACTGGACTTGGAGTTGGGCGTGATCTGGGGCGCCGAGGCGTTTCGATTGTTTTTGCGGATTACGAATCGTTTCGACCGGGCTTTGTCAGTCGGTATGTCAGTCGGGGCGAAGCGGGTATCGTGGCCAGGTCGGAAGTCGATCTGATCGAGAAGTTGATTGATCTGGGACGTCGGCAATCACGGAAACCGGTGCTGTTTCAGACGACGGATCAGATGGTTCTGACGGTGGCTGAAAATCGACAACAACTGGAGCCGTACTTTCACATCGCCAATTCCACGCGACCGGGGATCGCGGATGTGGTCACCGACAAAAAGTCATTCTACGAACTGTGCGTTGAACATAACGTCGTGTCGCCGCGTACGGTGTTTCCGAAAACGATTGACGATGCACTTGCGGTTCGGAGTGACTTTGATTTTCCGGTCATCATTAAACCGATTCATGGGCATTTGTGGCGTGAGCGACTCAAGGGTCGAAAGCTTCTCACGGCTTCAACGCCAGACCAGTTTGAAGAACTGGTCAGAAAGTTTGCTGACGACATTCAGGATCTGATGATTCAGGAATTAATCCCTGGCCCCGAGAGCAATCTCTGGATTGGCGGATTTTACCTGCGGCAGTCCGATGGCGAGCCGGGTGCAGTATTCTCCGGTCGTAAACTTCGACAGCATCCTCCCGGCTTTGGCAGTGCGTCCCTGGCCGATGCCTGCCGGAACGACGATGTCGTGAGACTCAGCCTGAGTTTTCTACAGAAGATCGGGTATCGAGGAGTTTGCGGGACAGAATTCAAATTTGACGAACGCGACTCACAGTACAAGATGGTCGAAGTTAATCCTCGACAGACGCTGTGGTTTGCACTGATTGACGCTGCAGGAATCCCGCTCAATTACTACGCCTATTGTGACCTGGCAGGTTTACCGCTTCCCGGTACCGGCACGCTTCGCGAAGGAATCAAGTGGATCCTGTTTGAGAAGGATTTGATGACATCGCTGGGGTATATCATCAAAGGGCAGCTGGGTGTTTTTCGATGGCTGGGTTCATTTCGCAACGTCCGAGTTCATGCAGTTATGTCGCTCAAGGACTGGAGGCCAATGGTCAGCACGCTTCGCACCTACGCGGTCCGCATCTGGCAGCGTTTTATTCGGCAATCCTGAGGTGCCTGCCAAAGGAGCTTTTCGGTCGGATAAGCGAGATCGAATTCCCGAACTGTTGTGAGTTCTGCGGGGAGTCAATGGCAGGGTGTCTGTTGCTCGACGTTGCTGGCTGAAGTGCCTGGCAATTGGAGGCTGTGACTTGCCGGACTCACTGTTTCGGGGCGGCAACGGTCTGAGGAAGCTGTTGCCGGCGACTCGAGATTCGTTTAATTGAAACCGACAGCTTCACGCATGGCGCCGATACTGAACCATGACGCGTCGACACGTGCAGGTATCGTCAGCGATTCACCAACGACCGGCAATTTCAGTTGGACAAATCGTCCGTCGCGCCACTCCAGCCAGAGCAGATCAGTCGAGTCCAGAGGCACGTCGAAATCAAATCGGATCGCCGCCAGATCGCCTTCATCGTCTACGTCGAGTACCTCGACCCGCATGCCAGACAGTGCGCGTTTCCAGCCGACCGGCAGGGGATCACGTCGATAGAGGTCGGCGAAAGCCCGGTTCAGAAACGGCCCATCCGGATTCAAGACAAGAGCCTGATCGGCGATTCGGTTGAGACGCAATGGCACGAGCCCTGTCGCGAGAACCCGGACATGTTGCGGATTCTCAAGGCCGTGAAGCGAGCGGATTCGTGGCAGCGTCATCCCGTAAAACATGTCTGGTGGGTTTACCAGAATTACCTGACGCCCCTGCAGTGGCTGATCAAGTGCGGGGCTCAACGCCGCCGTTTCCTGCCGTTGGGCGAGTACGCCGAACGTTGCGATGCGAAGTGGCAGCATCCAAACCGGTGTCATTAAATTTTCGACAATAAGGACCCATAGCACTACCACCGAACCGATACGGATAAGACCACGCCCCTGAGGAACGGCCTCGCTCGAAACTTTACCAGGCGATCGCCAGCGGGCCAGCGCCGGCCATGTGAGTTCCAGGAATCTGGCCAGAAACCCGTGACTGGCAAAGCTCGTCATCAACAGAACTCGGTCAATCGGAGTCGCAGCACACAATGGCAACAATGAAACCATTGTCGCTACTGCCCAGAAATGTAAAAGGCGGTCTCTTCGACATGCCGGTATCAAGGCCAGGCAAATCGGCACGACGGTGCCGACAGACCACCACCACAACTGTTGTTGTTCAATTCCGTTGGCAAATGAGGAAAGCTCTGTCGATGACGTACCGAACAGAGCTGCAAGAAACAACGGAATTCGCTCGGCTGCGGCATGAAGAAACTCCAGGGGCTCTCCGACCGGGTTGACGTACAACCCCGACGCGACGGTTCCAAATCCGAATTTGCGGTACAGAAACAACCAGAGAAGGCCAATGAAAAGTCCTGGAAGAATGCTTAGCGCTCGCTGTTTTGCGTGTCCGGGATGCAACGTCACTGCCCAGGCGAAAACAAAAGCACCGTAAGCAACGGCTGCCTCGCCGGTCAGTAATGCGACAACAAAAAGCGAAGCCGCGGCGATTCCCGATGCTGATCGTCCCTCAAGCTGCCATCGCATGTGAAATCTGAATGCCAACAGCACCAGAACACCTGTAATCAGGTGATTGCGGTTGGCGAGCCATCCAACGGTCACTGCATGGTTGTCGTCGATCGCAAAGCACAATGCTGCCAGACCAACTCCCAAAGAAGTCATACCGACATCGCGATACACGAAAGTGGCGATCGTCACGACCAGTAGGTACCAGACAACGCTGTGAACGTGCATCAAGACGAATGAGGCCGACCAAAACCACTGATCAACGTAATGGGACAGTACGCTGAGCGGGCGAAAAAATCTCAGCTTCAGGGCCTCATCAGTCCACCACGGCAGTTGCCCCTGGTCGACCCGGTCCAGTGTCTGTACAGGGTCTCCGTTCGAGAACGTATAGAACTCGATCAGTGGCGGCTCCTGATGCGGCACCTGAAAATCGCCGGCCAGAATGCCGATGTGCTGCCAGTCATCGATGTACAGTCGGCAGAAAATCGCGGGTAGGAATTCAACGGCCACAAGAACCAGCAAACACGGTAGAAATCCCCGCGACCACCCAATGCGATCCGTGTTATCATTTTTTTCAATGAGTTGTCTTGAGTTCATCTGGGCGTTTATTACCGCTGAGTGCCTGGCGAATTACGCTTCCCGCAGAGGCTGGAAACTCGACGCTCGAATCGAAAGTCGTGGCCCAGAATGGAGGAACATCGCCGATCAACTGTTTTCAGGCCTGTAGTGTGGGTAGGATAACTGCCGCTCGGTTGAGCTGGAAACCATGCTTCGAAATCCGTGCGATACGGGCATCACCAAACAAAAAATTGTCGATTTTATCGCATTACCAGACGTCGATGGGGCGAGCCAGGATGTTCTCTGATTCAGCTTCACACATCACTCCCGCTAAAGAGGCGACCTTGGAAGCGGCCAGATTCCGGCGAGTCGATGTGGTGGACATTAATGTTCCTCGAGTTCTGTTCGTCGATCTTGACGGGACATTGCATTCATCTGACCTGTTTGCCGAGTGCCTGATCCAGGTCTGCCAGAAAAAGCCGCAACAAATCGGCAGTCTTGTTGTTGCTGCAATCAGGGGACGAGCTGCTTTGAAGCGGGCAACATCTAACCAGGCGTTCCCCGATATCAGCACACTTCCCTGGCGACAGGATTTACTGGAATTGCTGGTAGAGTTGCGAGCTGCCGGCTGCAGAATTGTTCTCGCGACGGCGACCGACGCCATCTGGGCTGATCGCGTCGCGGCACATTTTGAGCTGTTCGACGACGTCATCGCCAGTGACGGAAATCGAAATGTCAAGGGTAGTGAAAAGCTTGACGCGATCCGTGAATATTGCAGCAAGAACGGTTTCGATGAATTCGCCTACGCTGGCGATTCCCGTGCCGACCTGCCGATCTGGGCAGAAGCGACTCAGGCGTACGTGGTTGGCGCGACGCCTGCTGTGCGGAAACATGTCCGGCAAACTCACGACGACGTTTACGAGATCGGAGCGACACCTGACGCTGGCCGTGCCCTGCTGAAAATTCTGCGGCCTTTGCAGTGGATGAAGAACAGCCTGCTGTTCGTTCCGCTCGTTCTGGCCCATGAACTCGCCAGTATCGGCTCTGTGCTGAACGTGCTTATTGCATTTATCGCACTGAGCATGTGTGCGTCGGCCATGTACATCCTCAACGACGCCCTGGATCTGCAGGCCGATCGAAAACATCCACACAAACGGTATCGGCCTCTGGCGGCAGGAACACTTTCGATCGGGCGTGCCGTTACCAGTTTCGCGGCGCTGGTGATCGGTGGATTTGGTTTAGCGCTGGCAGCGTTGCCACTTGGATTTTCAGGACTACTGCTTGCCTATGTTGGTTTGACGATCATTTACGCAACGTGGTTGAAGCGTGAGGCGATGGCCGACGTCGTCGTTCTGGCAGGACTCTACACGTTGCGGGTTTTTGCTGGCGGAGTCGCCGCAGGTATCGTCGTCTCGGACTGGCTGGTGCCACTTTCGGTCTTTCTATTTATGTCGCTGGCGTTTGCTAAAAGACATGCAGAACTTGTTCGACTGCAGCTCGAAGGCAACTTTCGCGCTCGTGGCCGTGGCTACGTCGTCAGCGATCTGGATCTGATTCGGACCCTGGGCTCCTGCTGCGGCTACCTGGCGATTCTCGTGTTCGCATTTTACAGCCATAGCGCGCATTCGGAGCAGTTGTACGCCAATGCTTGGGCACTCTGGATGATCTGCCCGCTGGCTCTGTTCTGGATCAGCCGTCTCTGGTTGATCGCCGTCCGAGGACAGCTTAACGAAGATCCGGTCGTCTTTGCTCTGAAAGATCGAGTCAGTCTGCTGCTCGGCGGCGTCGTGACCGTGTTGTTGATTCTGGCTGCGACACCGTTGCCTCTGGGAAGTCTCTGATTGATGTTCGAACATCGCGAACAATTGAGTGGCTGGGGCAACTGCCCGCGTGAAACATGCAGGACAGCATCGCCAGGTACATGGTCGGCTCAGCATGCTGCGGTCATGGATAGTCCGTCAGTAATTGCTCGTGGCATGGGACGCAGCTATGGCGATCCAGCCTTGAACTCTGAAGGCCTGGTACTCAACCAGACAGCGATGCGTCGAATGCTCAGTTTCGACGACAGAACTGGAATACTGGAGTGCGAAGCGGGAGTTTCGTTTGCGGAAATCATCGAAGTACTTTTGCCACGCGGATGGTTTCTTCCGACCTCTCCTGGCACGAAATTCGTCTCTGTTGGTGGAGCCATTGCCGCCGATGTACATGGCAAGAATCATCATCGAGTCGGTTCGATCGGAAACTTCATCCACGAAATTCAGCTGTTGCTGGCATCGGGTGATGTTCTCATCTGTTCGCCGCAATCGAATTCGGATGTCTTCCAGGCAACTGTCGGAGGCATGGGACTGACGGGAATCATTCAGACGGCGAAATTGCAGCTGACTCGGGTACCCAGCGCCTACTGCAAAGTGACCTATCAGCGGACGAAAAATCTCGACCACACGCTCGAACAGTTCATCGATACTGATGGCGGATACGAATACTCTGTTGCCTGGGTTGATTGCCTTTCCGGAGGCAAGTCGCTCGGGCGTTCTGTGCTGATGCTCGGCAACGGTGCTGTCCCGGAAGAACTGAATACATCTCAGCGTGCGCAGCCATACGCGTTGCCCGTTCAACGAAGCAAAACAGTTCCCGGCTGGTTTCCGGCCAGCCTGATGAATCGCGCGTCGATTCGGGCATTCAATGAAGTGTTCTATCGAGCCCCCAGACCGTCGCAGGCGATTGTCGATTTCGACAAGTACTTCTATCCACTCGACGGGTTGAACCACTGGAACAGGATGTACGGGGCTCAAGGGTTCGTTCAATACCAGGCCTGGTTTCCTGAAACAACTTCGCGTCAGGGACTTATCGAGCTGCTGGCGCAGATTGTTGCGTCGGGACGCGGATCATTTCTGGCGGTGCTCAAGAGTTGTGGTGCTGCCAGTCCGGGAATGTTGTCATTCCTCGATCGTGGGCACACGCTGGCGCTGGATTTCAAGAATACCGGCCCCGATCTGCTGACTCTGTCACAGGAACTTGATCGAATTGTGTTGCAGCATGGCGGGCGGCTCTATCTGGCAAAAGATGCGATGATGAACGCTGAAACTTTCGCCGCCATGTACCCGCGTCTGCCTGAGTTTCGTCAGGTACAGGCAGCGGTCGACCCTGAGGGGAAATTCATTTCCTCGCAGGCTCGACGACTTCAGATCATTTGCGAACGGCGTCCAGAAACTGCCGCCCAGACTACGCAGCCGCATTCACAGTTGGTCCAATAAAAACATTTCAAAGAAACTCAGCAAAGTCATGAGCGAAAACGTCGTCATTCTCGGTGCCGGCTCCGGTATTGCCAAAGCCCTGTGCCAGCGAATGGCGGCTCGTGGCTGCAGTCTCGCCTTATGCGGCAGAGACACCACAGAACTGGAACGCGACGCCGCTGATTTGCGAACTCGCCACGGGGTAAAGGTCAGCGTTCTCGATTTCGACGCACTGCACTTTGAAACCCATGATGACCTGTGGAATCGGTGTCTGGCTCAATTTGACGGTCATATTGACGGAGCTGTGCTCTGCTTCGGAACTCTTCCCGATCAAAAGGGGTGCGAAGTGGATCAGAGTCAGTTGCGAACAGCCATCGACGTTAACCTGACAGCTGCTGCGTCCATCCTGAATCCGATTGCCGCTCACCTGGAGTCGAATAAGTCGGGCTGGCTCGCGGTTGTCAGTTCTGTCGCCGGTGACCGCGGACGGCAAAGTAACTACATCTACGGAGCTGCCAAGGCAGGACTGACTGCCTATCTGGCCGGACTTCGAAACAGACTGCAGCCATCCGGCGTCCATGTACTAACCGTGAAGCCGGGCTTCGTCGCGACTCCAATGACGGCAGGAATCCTCGACCCAAAATCGCCAATGGTCGCGTCACCGGAACGCGTGGCGCAGGACATTGACCGGGCCATTGAAAAGCGACGGAACGTCATCTACACGCCGTGGTTCTGGAAGTGGATCATGGTCATCATCCGGAACATCCCGGAGCCGATCTTCAAACGGCTGAAGCTGTAGAGACAGCTGCAACTGTAAAGCTTCTTAACCGTCCGCTTTGATCGCATTCGCAGCGTCGGACAGAAGTATTGTCTTCGAGGAAGCGACCGGACAGCCAGACGTTCCTGCAATGAAGCCGATCAGTCCACGCGCTGATCACACAGCTTCGCCTTTCCATGTCTGATGCCAGTAGCGAAGCAACTGTCGCGTCAGCTGCTTCGAAGCACAGGCCCAGCCATACAGAAACCGCTGAGACGGTGTACGGGGCAGGCATCCATTTGCCATACTCGACTGGATAAAGTGATTCGCCCAGGACGCAGACGTTCATCGTCTGCGTCGCCTGAAGTTGCCTCGATTCGACTCATTGCCTCACGAAAGGAATGTCGCCTGTGGACGCCACGCAGACTCATATTGAGCACGACCTCGCCCATGACAGTCCACTGATCTCCTGCCGATTTGATCTGGCGGGACGATTCGTTTTTGCCGGTGCCCAGGATTACAGCGTGTGGCGTTTTGACATCGAGACCGGCAGGAAAACACAGCTGGCGGGTGTCTACGCCTGGGTGCGAGGAATGGCCTTTGACAAGAGCGGCTCGATGCTCGTGACCGGAGGCTACGACGGACGCCTCATCTGGTGGCCGGTCGCGGACGAGACTCCCAGACCGGTTCGAATCATTGATGCTCACGAGGGCTGGATCAGAGCCGTCGCCGTCAGCCCGGACGGAACGTTGCTGGCTTCCGTTGGAAACGATCTGGTCGTACGTCTCTGGAATATGGCAGACGGAAAGCTTGTCCGTGAAATGTCCGGGCACGAGTCGCATATCTACAACGTCGTATTCCATCCGAACGGCAAGCACCTGGCAACGGGCGATCTGATGTGCCACCTGATTCACTGGGATGTCGAATCAGGTAAGCAGGTGCGGACCTGGCAGGCCGAATCGCTTCAGAAATACGACAAGACGTTTATCGCAACAATTGGTGGTTTCCGCGGAATGGCCTTCAGCCCGGACGGCAAGTACGTTGCCTGCAGCGGCATCACGAATGTCACCAACGCGTTCGCGGGCATCGGTAATCCGTCGGTGGTGGTCTTTGACTGGGAAACCGGCAAGCAGCAGATCGAACATCTGAGTAAGGCAAAGTTGACCGGCGTCGCGTGGGGAGTCGCTTTTCACGCTGACGGAACACGAATCGGCATCTGCGGAGGCAACAGCGGCGGTTATCTGCTTTTCTTCAAGCCGGAAGACGTCAACGAGTTTCACCAGTTCAAGCTGAAAGACACGGCCCGCGATCTTGACCTGGCCTCCGACGGCCTGCGTGTCGCAACGGCTCATTTCAACGGACACGTTTACGTTTCCCGGATGGACGCGAAGAAGTCGTAATAGCAGGCCCTCGCCGGTCAGACGTGTGTGCAGAGTTCCGCCCCTGCATTGCCATCAATCAAAGAGAAGGGAGGAAGATGTCCCATTGACTGTTGAAAGTTGAAAAACCGGTGGCGGCTGCTTTGCCCTTTCGAAGCAGGCTCGCGATCGCGCCACACTGATGCACGACATCTATGCCGCGACACTGGATGTGATGCATCTCGGTATTTCCATGAGGACAGAGCAGTCATCCCGGCTCGGGCGATGGAAGACGTGTTCTCACAGATTCAACGGAAATCACAGACGGAAGCTCGCTGGATATCGGTGAATTTGAAGCCGATGAGTCTCGACCACGAACCGGAAACCGCTTTCGAAAAGCAGGCCGCAAAGACACTGTCCACCGGCAAAGAAGAATTCGAGGTCGTTCAGGATGGCTACTACCGCCGTGCGACGCCAATCCCGTTGCGGGGCGGGTGCCTCAGTTGTCA
>JABMPE010000493.1 GCA_013203845.1 Rhodopirellula sp.
CCTGTGCACGATTCTTGTGCTGACTGCGCTGACTCTGACACTGGACGACCTGGCCGGTCGGAAGATGGGTCAACCGAATCGCCGAATCGGTTTTATTAACGTGCTGACCGCCGGCTCCACTGGAGCGAAAAGTGTCCTCACGGACGTCCTTGTCAAAATCGATATCGATGCCAATTCCATCATCCAGTTCGGGAGTTGCATCGACGGCGGCGAATGATGTCTGTCGTCGCCCTGCGGAATCGAACGGGCTGATTCGAATCAGTCGATGAACGCCGATTTCGGCTTTCATGTATCCGAAAACGTATTCGCCCCGAATCGCGATTGTCGCGCTGCGAATGCCGGCTTCTTCACCCGGAGACAGGTCCAGTTCCTCGACGTCGAAGCCCTTCAGTTCGGCCCAGCGAGCATACATGCGAAGCAGCATTTCCGCCCAGTCGGCCGCGTCCGTTCCGCCTTCGCCGGCCTGAATCTGGACATAGGCGCCGCAGATATCTTCCGGCTCGCCCATCATGGCCTTGAGTTCGACCTGTTCAAGGTCGACCTGAATGCCATCAATCTGTCGTTCAATTTCGGCGAGGTTCTCGTCGGAATCGTCTTCCTCGGCAAACTCAATGAGGATTTCAAGTTCCTCGGCACCTCGGACGAGCGCCGCCAACGGTTTAATAGACGCGTTCAGTCCACTGAGTTCTGAGGTTGTCTTCTGAGCTTTTTCTGAATCGTCCCAGAAACCTGCGGCGGCCATGTTCGCGTTGATTTCCGCCAGCCGCTTCTGTTTGCCAGCCAGATCGAGTGATGTTTTGAGATGGGCAATCCGCTCAAGCAGATCCTCACAGCTCTGTTTGAGTTCCGCTTCCATCCTCGAAAACCTCGATGCGCGTTTGTTGCGCGTGGTGACCATGTGAAAATGTAAGAAAGACGACAACCGAGCGATTATAGCCTCGTTGCACCGGGAGTCACGCGAGCTGATCGGGTCGTGTTTTCTGCCGTTGCGACCTGTTGCGTCAGAACATCTGGCCGAAATCAGCGGCATCGAAGGCGCTGACGAAATGTTCGATCGTCGGAGTTTTCTGACCCTCGGGCCAGACGATGGAGACGACATCGAACCGGGTCCGATGCTCAAGCAGACCTTTTTTCTTCAGCCAGTAGAGCGCGGCTTTCGTCAGGTTCTGCTGTTTTTTCTTCGTGACGGCTTCCGTTGGGTGTCCGTGCTCGTCCGATTTTCGCGTCTTCACTTCGACGAAAACAACCGTGTCTCCGTCGAGACAGATCAAATCCAGTTCGCCCCAGCGTGTCGAAAACTGCCGCGCGAGAATCCTCATTCGCTTCTCACGGCGCAGAAACCGGCTCGCTGCGCGTTCGCCACGATCTCCAAGTAGCTTTCGAAACATACCGGACAAGAAAGTGGCCCTCAACTGGCAGGTTCTCAACGGACGTTCAACATTGTCAGGTTACCCGACAGAATATCTCCGGCTACCATGATCCACTCATTTTGTTTGGCGACTCGGAACAGTGTCGTCTTTTATTCCACTGTGGGTTTTATTCCGCTGTGGGGCCGACACTGCCGCCGTCGATAGAGTCACGTTTATCCATGAGTCAGCGAATTCTTATCGCCTGTTCGGCAGGCGTGTTTCTCAGTGCGGGGCTGGTCTTTCTCATTCAGCCGTTGTTCGCACGTCTGTTGCTGCCGGAATTTGGCGGATCGCCTTCTGTCTGGAATACCTGCACGGTTTTCTTCCAGACAACGCTGCTGCTTGGATATTGCTACACGTGGCTGTCGACGAAATGGCTCTCGCCGAAGAAGCAGATTGTCGTTCATTGTTCGCTGTTGTTGCTGACGCTGGTGCAGCTTCCCGTTGGGTTGCGATTCCTTGAAGCCGACACAGCGTCCACATCACCAGCGTTGCGGCTTTTAGTCATGCTGACATTGTCGATCGGCGGCCCGTACTTTGCCGTTTCGACAACGACCCCGTTGCTTCAGCATTGGTTCAGCGGCTCACGACACCAGCTCGCCCGAGACCCTTACTTTTTTTACTCAATCAGCAATTGTGGAAGCATTCTCGGACTGCTGGTCTATCCGTTTGTTGTGGAGAGATTGTTTGATCTCGGCGCGCAGGGACTGATCTGGTCAGTCGGTTACGGAACGCTCGTTGGCCTGACGATCCTGTGCGGAATTCTGACCGCTTGCGAACTTCGACCGAGCGTGGCCGCCTCATTAATCGGTGATTCAGATCAGGTTCCAGTCGATGACGTAAACACTGCTGAGCCAGCCCTGGCCCATCGTCCGATGACTCGTCTGCGGCGACTCAGGTGGGTTGTGCTGGCGCTTGTCCCGTCGGCGATGATGCTGGCCGTGACGACTCGCATCACGACTGACGTGGCCGCGGTTCCGTTGTTGTGGGTGCTGCCGCTGGTCGCTTATCTGGCGACCTACATCAATGCCTTCGCACGACGACCGTTGCTGAAGTTCGACCGGCTGCTACCGATTCTGTTCCCGGCCCTGATGGTTGCTGCCTGGATGTCTTTGGCTGGACCGGGCAGTCAACTGCGCGCGGTCGTCGAAATCTCCCTGTTTCTGATTTGCGGAATCATCCTTCATGGCGAGTTAGCGGCTGATCGTCCGTCGACAGAATATCTCACGGAGTATTATTTCTGGATGGCTCTGGGAGGCTGCCTCGGCGGGACACTCGTCGGAATCATCGCGCCCGCCGTCTTCCCGTCCTATGTCGAGTTTCCTCTGATTCTGGTACTGGCTGCGCTCACGCAGCAGGAATGCCCGACCGTCAGCACCAGCAGGCTATACCGGGCGTGCCGAATCGTGGGCACGGTCGTCCTGTGCGGCACGGCGATGATTGCCTGCTTTGTTCACGTCTGGGCGTCGTCTTTGGCCACAACGTCGCAGTTTGTCGGCTTTGCTGCTCTGGGAGTTTTCTTTCTGATGAACAATTCGCGAGGCATCGCGCTGGCGTTGGCTCTCGTGATGATTCCTCCCGCGATTCTTCCAGATACGAACTCGCTCGCTCGAAAAAGGACTTTCTTCGGCGTCCACGAAGTCACCTACGAAGAAGACACGGAGATTGGTCTGCGAGTCCATCTGCTCGCTCACGGTACAACAATTCATGGCGAGCAGGTCGTCAAGCCCGAAGAGTTACGCTGCATTCCTCGGACTTATTACGTGTCGACCGGCCCGATCGGAGAGGCCTTGACGCTGGCTGCAGCGGACCAAAAGGCTCGTCACGTTGCGTTGATCGGACTTGGTTCCGGCGCGTTGATGACGTATTCGAAAGTCGGGGATCAGTTTGACTTCTTCGAAATCGACTCCGCTGTCCGGGACATCGCCGAAGACCCTGAACTGTTTACTTACCTGTCGTGCGGCGAAGGTAAGCAACGTGTCATCATCGGCGATGGTCGTTTGAAACTCGCCGAAGCGAATGAAGGAACGTACGACGTTATTGTGCTGGACGCATTTGGCTCGGACTCGATCCCGATTCACCTGCTGACGGCAGATGCTTTGGACATCTTCATGTCGCGACTCAAGAGCGACGGCACGTTGATCATTCACATTTCGAATCGACATCTGGATCTGGAGCCAGTTGCCGGTCGATATGCCGCCGAAAGAAATCTGCCGGCGCTGGCTGCGATGAAGGCGGCGACGACGGAACTCGAACAGGCTCAGGGGCAGCGGCCCACTCATGCGGTCGTAATTTCAAAATCAAAAGAGTTCATTTCGCAGCTCCGTCAGCGGGATGGCTGGTACGAACCGCGCGGAAACACGTCACTCTGGACCGACAGCCACTCCAGCATTCTCGACGTGCTCAAGTTCTGATAGACCTTTCGCACCGAATGTCCCTGACGCAGCCTCAGCTTGTCAAAGATGATTGAATCGCCAACGATCCAGATAGTGCTACCGGTGTAAGACATCGATCAGCTTCTGATTTTTCGAAATCATAGCCGCCTGGAGAATTCGTATGTTCTGGAAATTTGCCGCCGCCGTTTCGATCCTGTTGTTCTCTGTCGTTCATGTGAAAGCGGGGACCATCATCCACGCCGGACGACTGATCAACGGTCACGACGGGAAAGTCCATAACGAAATGTCGCTGGTCGTTAGTGACGGAAAGATTCAGGTCGTCGAGAAAGGCTTTATAAAGCCAACGGCTGATGACACTGTGATTGACCTCCGGGCTTACACGGTTACTCCCGGCTGGATGGACATGCACACGCACCTGATGTCGCAACATCATAAGAAGGTTTACTCCGACCGGTTCTTCATGAACCATGCAGACTACGCGCTGCGATCGACGGTTTATGCCAAACGAACGTTGATGGCTGGCTTCACGACGGTTCGTGATCTGGGCGACAACGGAGTGAACTCGGTTTCTTTGAGAAAAGCGATTGATGAAGGCTGGGTCGTCGGCCCTCGCATCTTCACATCGGGAAAGTCGCTGGCAACGACCGGCGGGCATGCCGACCCGACCAACGGACTGAAAGGTGATTTCCGCCGCGATGCCGATCCCGTCGATGGCGTTGTCAACGGGGCAGATGATGCACGCAAAGCTGTGCGGCAGCGTTACAAAGACGGAGCCGATCTCATCAAGCTGACCGCAACCGGCGGAGTACTCAGTCTCGCTGCCAACGGACAGAATCCTCAGTTTTCAGCGGACGAACTGAAAGTCATTGTCGAGACGGCCAAAGACTACGGAATGACGGTCGCCGTTCATGCTCATGGTACTGAAGGAATGAAGCGAGCCGTTCTGGCAGGTGTCGATTCAATCGAGCATGGAACATTCATGACCGACGAAGTCATGATGCTGATGAAAGAACGGGGAACCTATCTTGTGCCGACAATTTCGGCTGGAGTGTGGGTGGCAGAGAAAGCTCAGGAAGACGACTACTTCCCCGAGATCGTGCGTCCCAAAGCCGCGGCGATCGGGCCGGTCGCTCGTCTGATGTTTGCCCGTGCCGTGAAAGCGGGAGTGAAGATCGCCTTCGGCACGGATTCCGGGGTGTCTGTACACGGCGAAAACGCTCAGGAATTCGAGTGGATGGTTGAAGGCGGCATGTCCCCGATGAAAGCGATTCAGTCGGCGACGCTTGAGGCATCACGGCTGCTGAAAGTTGACGACCGACTGGGCACGCTCGAAGTGGGCAAGATCGCCGACATCGTCGCCGTCAAAGGCAACCCGATCGCCGACATCCGTGCCACTCGCGACGTTGTGTTTGTGATGAAAGAAGGAGTCATTTTTAAGACTCCTGAGACGAACGCTTCTGCGAGTGAATGATCTGGATCGCCCGTCATCGCCTGAAACTATTCGGGGGTGGGAACTTCGTCGACGAAGACTTGTCCGCCTTGAACGAGTCGTCGAGTCATGAAGACTTCGCCGACCAGAATTGCCAGAAACGCCAGCAGCAGCAGGTGCCAGAATTCGACTCGGGCGGTACCGGTTTCCGAGGATGCGAAGAGTTCTTCAGGAGTCTCAATGCGTTGCAGTCGGTTTTCGTCGGTTAGTTCTGCCCAGCGTTCATCACTGAGCGGCGTCAATTCGGATTCGGCGCGGTCAAAGTTCACGACAAAGAATTCATCGCTGACAGGATTGGCCTTCTCACCGTTCGGCGGTCGCTTTCGCAATCGGTAGGTGCCGGGCAGGTGTGTTTGATCGAGTCGGACCATCGGTCGCAATTCGTCACCGGCGGGCAACGGATCAAGTTCGCGGCCTTCCGGATTGATAAAAACCCAGTCGGTCGCGTTGTCTTCCTGAGCGATCGGATAAAACAATGGCGATCCGGTGTCGACGTTGCGAGTCACCCGCCCGGAAGCCAGCTGAAAGATCCACTCGTGCAGAAACGCGACGTAGTCAGGACGGGCGGGCAGCGTGGTCCAGTCGGCATCCAGCGTCGACGTCATCAAAGCAACGCGACCGCGTCCGAACGGTCGAGAAAGTAGAAACGCATCACCGTTGGAGTAACGGCCCGCGGTTGCAGCAGCCGGTCGGTCAGTTGACTCGGTGACCTGTACGGCAGCGTTACTGCTCGGCGGGCTGATATTCTCCGCGGGAAGCTTCGGTTGAAGAGTCGTCGAGTGCCACTTTGAGAAACGTGCATCCAGCAGCCCATCGTCGCCACCAGTCTGAAACCGGCTGATCCAGGGAAGTTGCAGGCTTTCACTTTCAATCGTAATCGGTGCCTCGTCCAGGCCAGACGGTGCCGATTCAATTTTTTCGAGCCACGCGGGCAGCAGTCCACGGCCACGATCAAAGAGCCGCGAGTTGTACCACTCCTGGTCAATCTGGTCTCCCAGCGCTATCCCAAGACCACCGCCACTGTCGACAAAGTCTTTGATGACGTCGAGCTGCCCGTCAGTCAGTCGAGGGATGTTGGCCAGCAGGATGACCTGAGCATCGCCGATACTCGCCTGCGAAAAACCATTCGTAAAAACAGTGCGGGCCTTAATCCACGGCGTCGGATTGGCGACGGCAGAGAGCGCACTTTTCGCGAAGAAAATTTCGGAGCGTGCCGGATCGGGATGCGTGCTGCCATCAACCAGCAGAATGGGAAGCGCGTCTGTGATTTCAATCGCCGCTTCTGATCGGTCATCGCCGGGCAGGTTATCGTTATCGATGGACACGGCGATCACGTGCGAACCTGGCGTTCGAAAGCGATGCTCGAACTCGATGGTGGCCTGACCGTCAGGTTCGACTCGAACGGAGATCATTTTGTCGGCCAGCCGTTGCCCGTCGACTTCGAGATAGACTTTTCGATTCGCCGCTGCCTTCGCCCCGGAGTTCTTCAGTCGAGTTCGAATACGGACAGGAAAGTCGACGACGGTCAGCTCCCGAGAGAGTTGCAGCCGATCGACGGCGTCATTGTTTTGCCGGGCCTGCTGTTTCTGCGTGCTGACGACCCAGACGTCGGCTGGGACGGTTGCCTGTTCTCGCAGCTCTTTCAGTTGCAGCCACAGATGCTCGTCGGCGTCACGCCACGGATGAAGCTGCCCGTCTGTCACGACAACCACGTGACGCGAAACGTTGGTCCCCGCATTAACCATCTGCAGGCCGCGCAGAATCCCGTCGTTCAATCGCGACGATCCGGAGGGCTTTGGCAAATCGACGAGTGATTCGCGGATCAGGCTGCGATCGCGAGTCAGTGACGGAATCATGGCTTCGACAGTTTCGCGAGCATCGATCAGGCCGACCGTTTCACCTGGCCCCAGTTGATCGAGCAAAGCCTTGGCCCAGCGGACAGCCTGCTCTCGCGGAGTCTGCGCTTTCGCGTTCCAGTCAGTGCTGTACGAGCTGTCGATTACGATGGCAATGTCACACGCTGGCCTTGAAGCGAAGCTGTTGATAATGCCGCCCGATATCCACGGTCTGGATAGAGCGATCGCGATCAGAGCGATCATGCCCATACGAAGTGCCAGCAGCAGCAGTTCTTCGAGCTTGATGCGCCGTCTGGCGTTGCGACCGATTTCGAGGAATTGCATCGCTCCCCAGTCGACGGTGTCGTACTTTCTTCGGCTCAGCAGATGAGCCAGTACCGGCAGCGAGACTCCCGCCAGGCCTGCCAGCATCCACGGATTGAGAAAGTCGAACGACATGTTGCTTCTGTGTCAGCCGGATGAAATAGTGTGTCACTGAAATCAAAGGTTAGGCGGCCGTTTGCGGTGTCCTGTAAACCGCCCAGCATAACGTCATTCGACCTTCGAAGGGCGACACATCAGTGAGTCCGTCGCGGCTTCCGGGTTCTTGTTTTCGAACAGAACTTCGAAAACTTCTCGCGTAATGGGCATGTCGATGTTGTACTTCTCGGCCAGCTGCTGGACGCTGCGAGTTGTTCGGACGCCTTCCGCGACAGCAGACATGCTGCTGAGAATATGATCCAGCGTTTCGCCTTTTCCCAGCCGCTCTCCGACATGGCGGTTGCGGCTGAACCCGCTCACGCAGGTGGTGATCAGGTCACCGATGCCGGCCAGACCGAACAGTGTGTTCGGGTCTGCTCCGAAAGCGGCTCCGAACCGCGTCATCTCGACCAGTCCGCGAGTCATCAGCGCTGACTTTGCGTTGTCGCCGAATCCGAGTCCGTCGCAAATGCCAACGGCGATCGCCAGCACGTTTTTCAGAGCGCCGCCGAGTTCGACTCCGACCACGTCCTCGTTCGTGTAAACGCGGAAGCGATCCGTCGAGAAAACCTGCTGAACCAGCACGGCCAGGCTGTGGTCAGCCGATGCTGCTACGACGCTGGCCGGGAGCCGACGGGCAATCTCTTCGGCATGACTCGGGCCAGCCAGCACGACAACACGATCGTTACCGAGCACTTCGGTGATGATCTCGCTGGGTCGCAGCAGTGTTCCGTTTTCAATGCCCTTCAGCACGCTGACGATCGGAACCGGAGCCGTTAATGATTCGCGGTGCACGGTCAGCGCGTCGCGCAGGTAAGCCGTTGGAACGGACACGACGATCATCTCTGTGTCCGCGACGGCAGCTGCAATATCGGATGTGACAGTGACAGCGTCTGGAAGCGTAATGCCCGGCAGCAGTCGCCGGTTTTCGCGGTTCCGCTGCATCTGAGCGGCGTACTGCGGATTTCTGGACCAGATTGAAACAGAATGTCCGGGTTGTTCGGCCAGTAGAACTGAGCAGGCTGTTGCCATGGCTCCGCCGCCGAGAATGGTGATCTTCATCGCGGTTTCTGTCCGAAGAGGCAGATTGATTTGAAAACTGTCGGGGAGTAGAGCGTCAGAAATTGCCGTTTATCACGCCGATTTCCCGCTTGCACAACGATTCGCTTTTCAGTTTGGAAGTGTCGTTGGAGTTTTGACGGAGGCATCTCTGACGAATCGGTTGCTTTCCTGAAACATGATTTGCCGGCTGTCAAATCCTGACCTACGTTTGAAAGCTTGGGTGAGTTTCTCACGTCACATCGACCCCTTGAGAATCTGGCAGTGTATCTGCTGGTTGGCCGATCGATGTCTCGTTGATCGCCAGAATTCTTTGCCAGAAGGAACATCGTAATGAACGTGTCTGCCCTCCAACAGCCGGGTCAATCGACTCAGACTTTCGAAGATCGACGAAACCGCAGTGGTGAAGCTCGACCAGACGGTATGCCGGAACGACGCCAGTTTCGCGACGCTCGAAACGACGCCAACCCAGGAGCAGCTGAGTTGGGAGACGCGATCGACAAGTACAAGTCAGAAAATCGCCGGCGATTTATCACCTGGGACGAGCTGTACAACGTGATCCTTGATCTTGGCTACGAAAAGAAACGATAGCACGACGAGTTGCCAGGCATTGATGTGGCCGACTCACTGACATGATTAATCAACAAAAGCTGCATTGTCGAACCGGAACGTCCGTCGGCGGTGCAGCTTTTTTCGTATCGCAGGTCAGCAGGCAGTCTCTCGTCAATCCTGTAGAATCGAATTATGGATAACCTCGACTGGCAACTCATCATTGTTCTGATCTGCGTCGCGGCGGCGGCGTGGTCGATGGTTTCGCGATTCCAAAACCTGATGGCTGGCAAAGGCGGCTGCGGCGATTGTCCGAAATCGAAACCCGCCTCAGAAGACGCGAATGAGCCGAAGTTGCTCGCGGAAGATCAGATCGAGATTCTCTACGAGACGAAGAAGTAGGCTGGAACGAGCCAACGTAAAAGCTGCAGTAACTTCAGTCGCGCCGTAAGTTTCAGGTTGTGAGACGACAAATTCTGCATCGCGATGCGTTTGCGCTGTTCCGGCAGTGAGCGACGGGAACTTGTCGAAGTCCACATGAATCATCCGAACTTACTGAGCCCAACGAACGCGTTAGCCCGCATTTCAGAAGTCATGGATTATCGACTGAGAAAATCGCCCGTGTAGAGTCGAGCTGGCTCCGAGGCGTCAGGCACGGCATTTTCGCCGATGTTGTGAAGCTTGAGTGATGAAGATCTCCCGCCGCCAAACGTCAGATCGTCTTTGAATGATCTCCGTACGGGATGCGTCTTGCGGATTATCCGAATTGCTGCTTCAACTGTCACAACCAGTACTGCCTGAAGCGACTGTCGGCAGTACGACCGTCTGGCGTGGCCTCTTGATCGCCGCTACTCCGCAGACCTCTCATGTTGTGAGTATTCGACGGGATGTATCGGTTCTCTCAATGATGGAGTGAGAACGGTTGTAGCAAATTTACTTTCAGTGGTGGTTTTCTGGTGTTTACAGAAACAATGGATTCGTCCTCGTGAGACGCACCTGTCAGTCGTGCGAGTTTTACCTTCGTCCTGTAACAAATGGGCCTACGTGATACTCGGTAGAAGTGATCCAGCAGGACTGAATCGTGGGATATGGTCGAAATAAATGCGGCGTGTGGATTTGTCGTTTGACAATCTTCGTACCATGGATTCGGACGACCGTTGTCCGAGTCTCAAATGTCAGCACGATGGTTCCTGCCGAATGCCTCTTCGGGCTTGCTCAACTTTCCAGTTTCCTTCTGGCGTTGGGTACTGAATCAGGCAGCTCACTAAACCGATTCAGCACTCCTGTTGACAGGGGGCGGCTGTAAAGGAGACTCGACGTGTCTTTACGACCCTGGCTTTCTGGATTCCGTGCCCGACTGAACAGAGATCGAAGTCGTCGGGTTGCTCGTGGTCGAACGGGCGTGTCGGAACAGCTTGAGCAGCGTACGCTGTTGACGGCGACAGCTCTGGTGATCGGTACCGAGCTAACCGTTCTGACCGATGCCGCGGAAGACGTCACGGTTCAGGCCAACACGACGTCTGGCAATGCGGAAGTTCTGATTAATGGAAGTGTCCTCGCATCCGGTTCTTCAATCCCGGCAGGGTTGCTGACGAGCCTGACGATTATCACTGGATCGGGTGATAACCAGATCAACCTGAGTGGTGTGACTGCCGGAGTGTTTACGTCGCTGGCCACGATTGATGTTGACTCCGGAGACGGCGACGACACGATCACCGGCGCAGCCGACCTGCCGGGTACCCTGGCGGGTGGCGACGGGAACGACGTGATCACTGGTGGCAGTGCCGCTGACGTGATTCGTGGCAACGACGGGAACGACACGATCGACGGTGGCGACGGGAACGACGACATCAACGCGGGCGACGGAGATGACGTGGTCACCGCCGGCACGGGCGATGACACCGTGACCGGCGATGACGGCGACGACACGATTTCCGGTGGTGACGGAAATGATTCCATCGACGCGAACAACGGCGCGGACGTGATCTCCGGTGATGCCGGTAACGACACGATCAATGGTGACGGCGGGTTCGACTCGATTGACGGCGGAGACGGCAACGACCTGGTCTTCGCTGGAGCCGATAACGACACCGTCTCCGGTGGCCTCGGCAACGACACCGTCAACGGCCAGAGCGGCGACGATTCCATCAACGGAGACGACGGTGACGATGTTCTGAATGGGCAGGCCGGTAAAGACACGCTGAATGGTGGGAGCGGGAACGACATCGTGAATGGAAATGCCGGTGACGACTTGCTCCGCGGAAACGATGGAAATGACTCCATCTTTGGAGGCTCGGGCAACGACGACGGCGATGGCGGGTTGGGTAACGATACGATTCGGGGAAATTCCGGCAACGACACGTTGTGTGGTGGTCTCGGTTTTGACTTCATCGATGGAGACACCGGCGACGACTTCATCACAAGCGCGTGTGAAGTGGCGACACCAACTGGATTGGCTGTCGGAGATCTGAATATTGCCGAAGGTGGGTCTGCAGATGTCGTCCTGGTAGTCGACCTTTCTGGAAGCACAAGCTTGTCCTTTCCTGGTACGTCAGTTGGTGACATAAACAACGATGGGTTCTTTGACACAATTCTTGACGCTGAGCTGGCATCGCTCATTGCTTTTGAAGCAGATTTGATTAACAGAGGCGTGTCGGCAAATCTTTCGCTTGTGGGTTTTGATTCGACAGCGTTTATCGCTGACCTCGATCCAGTGACAGCGGGAGTGCAGATCAGCACAACACCGGGAGCCGACCTCGACAACAGCGGAGTCAGCGATTTCGAAGAGGTGTTGAGAACGCTTCAGATTGCCGGTCTGACGAACTACGAGGACGCATTGCAAAACGCGATTACTGTATTCCAGACGCTGGGAACGGTCGGTGGTACGATGGTGTTCCTTTCGGACGGTTCTCCAACTGTTGGCAATACCGTTTTCACAAACGAAATCGCAACCCTGGACGGCTTGGGTGTAAACCGTCGAACATTTGCTGTTGGAGGAGCGTTCGATTCGTCATTCCTGGACATGATCGATTCGAGTGGAATGACGACCACAACAAACAGCACAGACGAACTGGTTAATGAACTTTCCAATATTGGCGTCACGGCACAAGTGAGTCTGATTGACATAGTCCTATCACAACCTGCACCACTTGCATTTGATGTCGACTTTTCGACCAGTCCAGGCACGGCCACGGCTGACGTGGACTACACATCCGTTTCTGGAACACTTTCGTTCGCGGCTGGTGATACGTCCGCAACGATTCCCATAAACGTGATTAGTGATTCCCTTGTCGAAGGTCAGGAAACGTTCTTTGTGACGTTGAGCAATCCGCGAACCACAAACGGGTTGCCTCTTCCGTTTGAATTCGCTGATGCAGTATCGACTGTCACAATTTTCGATCAGGGATCAGTCGTTCCACCCGCAGATCCGCCGATAGCGCCACCAACGACGCCAATCTTTGTGACAGGAATCGATCCAGATGACGACACCCTTGTCGGCGGGGCAGGCAACGACACGATCCTTGGCGATTCCGGCAACGATTTCATCAACGGCAATGCGGGTGACGACAGCATCAGCGCTGGTGGTGGTAACGACACGGTACTTGGTGGTTCGGGTCGTGACACGATCGATGGCGGTGCCGGGAATGATTCCCTGGACGGTCAGGGAGGTGCCGATTCAGTGACCGGCGGCGACGGTGACGACGAGATCGTGTTTGAAGGCGACGAGGACGGCAACGACACGATCTTCGGCGGTAACGGAGCTGACACGGTGACGGTCAACACCGGAGTGACTGACGACACGGTTTCGATTGGGCAGGACGCGCTGGGACGCGTGACCGTGACCGAAGGCATGTCGACTCTGGTCGTCGATTCGTCGATCAGCACGGTGAATGTGAACGGCCAGGCCGGGACGGACATGATTACGGTCGGTGATCTGAGCAGCGTTCCGCTGAGTGCTCTGAATGTCGACGCAGGGCTGGGCAACGACACGATTGATGCCAGTGGTATGATCTCCGGCAACGTGCGTGTTCGACTGCACGGCGGTGACGGCAACGACACCATCACCGGCGGTGTATCCGGCGACAGCCTGTTTGGTGATGCTGGCGACGACTCGATTGATGGGGGAGCCGGCAACGACAGCATTCAGGGTGGTGACGGCAACGACATCATCAACACTCAGGACGGCGATGACACGGCAGACGGTGGAGCCGGCAACGACTCGATCACCGGCGGTCTGGGCAACGACAGCCTGCTGGGCGGCCTGGATAACGACACGCTCGTCGGTAACGAAGGCAACGACACGCTGAATGGCGGATTTGGCGACGACAACCTGAACGGCAACTCTGGCGACGATTCGATGCTGGGCAGCTTTGGTCGGGACTCGATGTCGGGCGGATCCGGCAACGACTTCATGGATGGCGGCCGCGATGGCGACCTGATCAATGGTCAGTCCGGCAACGACACGATCCGGGGCGACCATGGTGACGACACGCTGAACGGTCAGGACGGCGATGATGAAATCGTGGGTGGCGACGGCAACGATCGTGTCTCGGGCGGTAGTGGCCGAGACGGCATCGCTGGCGGCGACGGTGACGATACCCTGAACGGCAACGGAGGCTCAGACACGCTGCGAGGCAACGACGGCAACGACTCGCTGGATGGTGGCAGTAGCGACGACACGCTGATCGGTGATCAGGGGGACGATATCCTCGATGGCGGAACCGAGAACGACCTCGGGGCCACCGGCGAAGGAGCCGATACTACGCTCAACCTGGAAACAATCGACGAGTCCTTCATGCTCACGCCGTTCCAGCTCACAAAACTCGACGGAGTCTAAACGAAACAGCGGCGAACATCCGCAGAACGAAATAGTCAACGGGGAGCGGATCGCTGGTCGATCTGCTCCCTGTTTTTGTTTCTGAACCTGATGGCATCAGGGTCCAGTGGATGGAGTGCGACGGGTTCGACACTTCAAAAGATGACAGGCCGTGAATGTGGCCGCCAGCAGCCATGCCGCCGTCATCAGAATTGAAGGGTCGACGAGATCTCTGTCGAGCCCGTGAAGCAGCGGGATCGCCGAAATTACGAGGTACAAGGCGTTGGTTTCGATGGAAGTCTGCATGGTCTGTTCCCAGGAAGTGGAACCGTATCCGGTACGGGAGTCGGCGGTCAGAATTGCCGCGAAGGAGATCGAAGACGGATTCGTCGCTGCTGAAAGTCTGGGACAACATCTGTCAGTCGGACGGAAACTTCGCCATCGAACTCAGCAGGAATCTCACTCTCGCGTGCCGAATCCGTGTAACCGGGGCATTCCGCGCGATCGGAGTCGCCAGCCGATCCGGGATCCGGCCTTGTGCGGATTCGGTCGGGCAAGCTAAAAACCTCGCGTTGATCAATCATTCGGACATGGATCGTCCCTTATTTTGCAGCAATTATCAGCTGTTTCCGGAACACATGGATGTGGTGCAGTGTTTGCCAGAGCGACGTGGCGACTGAGGTCGGCACGGATAATCGACGAGTAAGCTGTTCGAATTGCGGACATTTACTCGCTGGTGCTCCCGGCGCGGCGCACGAACACGCTGCAGTAGCAGCCGCTCCTGCCTCCGGCCCGGAAACGCGAGCTGAGGAAGCGAGACAGCTGCTTGACCGCTGGGCAAAGGGGCACTTTCTGGATCCTTACGGACCTCCAAAAAAGACAGGGATCGCTACGGAGCCTGCAGTTCCCGCCCGACTCGATGCCGGCCAGAACGCGGGCCGCGAGTCGAGAAGTCCGGTAGCGGCATCGACTTCAATGACGTCTCAGGAAACCGCGGTACCAGCTGTTGGACGGTCGACTCAACCGGCTGTTTTCGGCGAAACACGCGGTATCGAAACAATCGACGAACGAACTTTTATCGCGGCCTCGCAGCAGCCCGATTCCAGACCGGGGCAACCGGTCAAGCCATCGACACCTCAATCAGTGGTCGATTCCGATGGTCCACGACCAACGGATGATACCGCTACGGGAGAGTCGGCAGTCGTGAAAAACCAGCCAGAAGAATCTGCGACAGCTCCACGTTTGACCGAAGCGGAAAGCTCAGCAGAGCTGGATCGGTTGACTCGCGAGATCATGGATCGAGTGTCAAAGATCACGCAGGCTCGTGATGCCGCGGCCAACCATGAGGCGGACGTTTCTCCGCCGAACGTCAACACCACGGCGCGATCGTCAGCGGTCGAAACCAGGAGTTCGGCGTCTGATCTGGCCGCAAGTTTTCCGGAGCCTGCTGAAATCGGTAGCCGGGCTGACGACCGGCAGCGTGACAACAAACAGAATGACGGATGGCGTGACGACGCGTCTTCGCGGCGTGTTGAGACGTCAGCGTTCCAGGAAACGCCAGCATCGACTCGTTCCGGGGTCACGCATCGAATGGACGCCGGGCACCAGGCGAATCGGCAACACGATCCGCCACCGTCTTCAGCCGTCGCCAGTTCCACTCCCGCTGAATCAGCACCCAGTGGCTGGTACAACAACATTGGCCAGATGCTGGCCTATCTGGGAATTATCTTTCTGACGGCCGGCACCTGCGGTGTCATCGTGTCTTACTTTGGTGGTCCAGCCAGCTCGGTCTACGCGCCGTACGGCTGGCTCGGAGCGACGATTGGACAGATGCTGCTGTTTCTGGGCATCGTGACTCTGATCTCAGCTGGCATGGAACAGACCTCGCAGGAGCTTCGCCAGGCCGTCGACCAGCGGATGGACGAAGTCACTCAACGGCTCGATCAGATCGGCAGCCGGATCATGCGGATTGAAGCGGCCAATTCTGACGGTCCGCCCAGGCCGCATCTGCTGTCTCAGCCTGAGCAGGAACGTCGACACGCGGAGTCTGGAACAGCCCGATCGACACGCAACGGTAATTAGTCGCCGTCGTACCGTTCGAGTGGCTGGATGATTCGCCGCCGTGGCGCAACCGGGTATCATGATTTCATGATTGCTCGATTGAAAAACCTGCTGACCATCGCTGTCATCGCCATTTTCTGCACAGGCCTCCCTGGGCGAGAACTTGTCGCAGACGAGATATCTATCTCCGAGGTCACCGCCAACTTCGTGACGAAACATTGTCATGAATGTCACTCCGGTTCCGCTCCGGAAGCCGGGTTCAGTGTGGAGCCCTTACCCCGCTCGCTTGCAACGAATGACTCTGTCAGATTCTGGACTCAGATCCACGACCGGATCGCTCGCGGCGAAATGCCACCCAAAGGTGCCGATCAGCCGAGTGCAATTGAGCGGTCGAACTTCGTCACTGCCGCCAGCCGGGCACTGACCAGGGCGGACACTCACACGCGAGAAGTCGTGCTGCGCCGGCTGAACCGGATCGAGTACGAAAACACAATCAACGATCTGTTCGGCATTGATTCCCAGCTGCAGAACATTGTGCCCGAGGACGCGTCGGCAGACGGCTTTGATAACAATGGAGACGCACTGGCGGTTTCGACCGAGCTGATGCAGGCCTGCCTGGAAGCCGCCGACTCCGCACTCGACGACGTGTTTGGTCCCGATAAAGAACCGCCGCGAGTTAACCTGACGTTTCCGCTGAGCCAGGATGTTCAGGGAAAGATCGGCACTCAGTTTCGTCAGACCGAAGACGGCGTCGCGCTGTTCGACTGCGGCTATTGTCCGTCGTCATTTCGAACGTTCATCTCGAAAGTTCCAGGCACCTACCGCGTGAAGATTCATGCGAAGGCGTTTCAAAGTAACAAGCCGGTCACGATGAGCATTCACGGTGGAGACGTCATCGTGGGTCGACGACCGACGCACCTGGTGGGGCATTTTGACCTATCGCCCGACCGGATGACGGTCATCGAGTTCGAGGACCGCATCGGCTTCCGCGATACTTTTCACCCCAAACCTTACGGCATCGGAAATAGTCGCCGTCAGAATCAGGAATGGCCAGGGCCGGGAATTGTCATCGGCGACATTTCCGTCGAAGGACCGCTCGAACCGTGGCCGCCTTTGAGTCGCACGGTGTTGCTGGGCGATCTGGATGTCACTCAAGCCGGAGCTGATGACGCGAGGCGAATTCTGACGAAGCTGCTGCCGCGCGCGTATCGTCGACAAGTCAGCAGCGAGGAAGTCGGCCTCCACCTGGCACACGTGACAGCTGCCTTGGATGCAGGTCGCCCTTTCGAGGAGGCGCTTCGACTGGGACTGAAAAGCGTGCTTTGTTCGCCGGGTTTCCTGTTCCTGGAAGAGCCTGCCGATTCGGGCACCAGCCACATCACCGACGAAGCGCTCGCGTCGCGGTTGTCGTACTTTCTGTGGAGCAGCCAGCCTGACGAACCGCTTCTCAAGCTGGCAGCTGCCAGGAAGCTCCACGAACCGGCTGTGCTGAGAGTTGAAGTCGAGCGGCTGCTGAAAGACTCGAAAGCGACGGCGTTTACCGAAAACTTTACGGGGCAGTGGCTCGATCTTCGCGACATCAGTTTTACGGAACCGGATCGGACGCTGTATCCGGAATTCGACGAACTACTCAAAGTCTCGATGGTCAAAGAGACGCATCGCTTCTTCGACGAGATCCTTGCCAACAATCGCAGCCTGCTGGAGTTTGTGGATTCGGACTGGCTGATTCTCAACGAACGACTGGCAGCTCACTACGAAATTGAAGGCGTCACCGGGCAGGAATTTCGAATTGTTAATCGCCCGCCGAACAGTGTTCGCGGCGGAGTGCTGACTCAGGCCAGCGTGCTGAAAGTGACGGCCAACGGCAGCAACACGTCCCCCGTTGTTCGTGGTGTGTGGCTGCTGGAAAACATCATGGGCGAGCATGTGCCACCGCCGCCGGCCGGAGTGCCCGCCATTGAGCCGGACATTCGAGGCGCGACGACCATCCGCGAACAACTCGACAAACATCTAAACATTCAGGCCTGCGCCGTTTGCCATCGAAAGATTGATCCGCCAGGTTTTGCTCTGGAAAGTTTCGACGTGATGGGAGCTTATCGCGACTGGTATCGGACAGTCGGTGATGGCGAACGTGTCGACAAATTCATCGAGAAGAATGCCAACGTCCGTGTGCGCTATCGCAAAGGCCGCGACGTCGATTCTGCCGGCACGACGGCTGCCGGAGAAGCATTCTCGGACATCCGCGAGTTCAAGAGAATTCTCCTGCAGGACAAAGATCAGATCGCCCGTGGCCTGACCGAGAAACTACTGACCTATGGTCTCGGCAGGAGCCTTGGTTTTTCCGACCGGGAAACTGTTCAGCAAATTGTTTCCCGCGTGAAAAATCAGAACTACGGATTTCGATCACTGATTCACGAGATCACTCAAAGTGAAACGTTTAGAAGGCCATAGCCAGGCTGTTAGATGTGTGTGCGTCTCGACGCACCCCGTGATTGACTTTCTGACTGGTGCGTCGAAACGCACCCTACTCAAGACTTATCGGTGCATCAGACATGCCTAACCCCCTCGACCGACGATCGTTCCTGAGAAGCAGCGGCGTGGCGATTGCGTTGCCCGCTCTCGATGCGATGGTTTCACGACGAAGTGTCACTGCAGCGGATAGTGCTGCTGAAGACGTTCCTCGCCGGATGGTGGCGATTAACGTCGGCCTGGGTCTGCACGTTCCGAATCTTTATCCCGAGAAAGCCGGTCGAGATTATGAGATCACGCCGTACCTCGAACCTTTGCGGGATTTGAAGGACAACTTCACCGTGATTTCCGGCACGTCGCATCCGGATGTTGATGGCGGTCACCAGTCGGAGAAATCGTTCCTGACAGCGATTCCGCATCCCAACAGTCCGGGATTTCGCAACTCAATTTCGATCGATCAGATCGCGGCGGAAAAGATCGGCGTCAAGACTCGCTACGCGTACCTGTGTCTGAGTCTTGCCGGCAGAGGTCTATCGTGGTCTCGCAGCGGCGTCGAAATTCCCTCGGCGACTCGACCATCCAGCGTGTTTTCGCAGATGTTTCTCGAAGGAAAGGCGGACGAGAAAGCTCGCACCATTCAGCAGCTCAAAGATGGTCAGAGCATTATGGATTCGGTACTGGGTGAGGCGAGGTCGCTAAACCGCCGCCTGGGCAAACGCGATCAGCAGAAACTCGATCAGTTCCTGACGGCTGTTCGAGCGACGGAAACCCGACTGTTGAAACAGGAATCGTGGGAGCACCGACCAAAGCCTGAGGTTGACGCAAAACTGCCGCGGGACATCACCGACAGAACAGACATCATCGGGCAGGCTCGGCTGATGTACGACATGATGTATCTCGCACTGCAGACAGACTCGACCCGTCTGATGACGTTCTTCAAGAATGGCATCAACGCTGTACCGAAGGTTGCGGGCGTCAGCAACGACTACCACAACCTGTCGCATCACGGTCGCGATCCTGAAAAAATTGCCGAGCTGGGGATCATCGAACTGGAACAGTTCTCCGCGCTGGCGGATTTCGTGCGGCATCTGCACGAAACATCTGAAGGCGAGTCGACACTGCTGGAACGAACGATGGTTCTGTTCGGTTCGAATCTGGGCAACGCCAGCAGCCACAACACGCTCAACATGCCGATTGTCCTGGCGGGTGGTGGTTTCCGGCACGGGCAGCATCTTGCGTTTGATAGGCAACAGAACTATCCGCTGCCGAACCTGTTCGTCTCGATGCTGCAGCGACTGGGCGTCGAAACGGATTCATTCGTGACAAGCACCGGCACCATGCGCGGGCTGGAGATGAGCTGATCAGTTCCTCGTACAGCGACAGAAACCAGCGAATTGCAAATCACGAATTGTGTTCTGAGTTTCTTACAGCTGCTGTCAACTGATAGCTTACCCGTGTCTCATTACTCGGGAGCGATTCATGTTTCGACCGATTCTATCCTTGCTGGTGGCGCTCCTGATTTCGACGTTGTTTCAACCGTCGATCTTTGCTGACGAGTCCGAAGCAAAACCGCCAGCCGTTGATGACTCCGACATGGAGCCCACCGTTGCCGCGCTGGCCGAGCGTGTGCGCCAATCGGTGGTGGTGGTTTCGTTTTCCGGTCGAGACGGAAAGCAGCAGGGTTTGGGAACCGGCTTTGTTGTCTCGGCGGACGGGCTCATCGCGACGAATCTGCACGTGATTGGCGAAGCGAGGCCAATTGAGGTTCAGTTTGCTGACGGTCGCACGTTTGCCGTCACGGCGGTTCATGCCACGGAAAAATCAATGGACCTTGCGGTGTTGAAGATCGAGGCGAAAGAACTGCCGGTTCTGGAACTGGGTGACTCCGACGCGTTGAAACAGGGCGAGCAGGTGGTCGCGATCGGCAACCCGCTGGGATTTCGACATAGCGTGGTCAGTGGTGTCGTTTCTGAAAAGCGCGAGCTTGAAGGCAAGCCCATGATTCAGGTCGCGATTCCGATCGAACCTGGTAACAGCGGCGGGCCACTGCTGGACATGCAGGGGCGAGTTCAGGGCATCGTCACGCTGAAGTCGCAAGTGACGAGGAATCTGGGATTCGCGGTCGTCGTCAACGCGTTGAAACCGCTGCTGGAAAAGCCGAATCCGATTCCGATGTCCCGCTGGACGACGATTGGAAGAATCGACCAGCGAGAATGGACGACGGTCTTTGGAGCACGATGGAGGCAGCGGGCAGGCCGCATCAGCGTTGATGAGGCCGGCTCAGGCTTCGGCGGTCGTTCGCTTTGTCTGTCGACCATGAAGCCGCCAGAGATTCCCTTCGAGGTTGCGGTCTCTGTCAGCTTCTCGCCTGAAGATGGCGCCGCGGGGCTGGTCTTTCATTCTGACGGAAGCGACAGGCACTACGGCTTCTACCCGAGCAACGGCCGACTGAGACTGACGCGTTTTGATGGATCGAGCGTTTATCAATGGAAGGTTCTGCAGGAAGTTTCTCACAAAGCGTATGTGCCCAACGACTGGAACGAGATCAAAGTCAGAGTCGAAGCCGAACGGATTCTCTGCTACGTCAACGATGAGCTGGTCATCGAGTCGACTGATGCAGGACTCACCAGTGGAGCCGTCGGGTTGTGCAAGTTTCGAACGACGAAAGCCGACTTTCGACGCTTCCGCGTCGGAGACAAGCTGACTGGCGAGCGACCGTCCGATGGCATTGCCCAACGGATTACGGAGACCGTCGCGTCGATTCCCGTCGACCGACCGGCTGGCAGCGAATTCGTTGAGCGGTTGCTGCCTGATGGGAAGTCCACGTCGGAAGTTCTTCGTCGCGAAGCGAAGCTTCTGGAACAGCGTGCGCAGCGAATGCGGGAACTCGCGGTCGCCGTGCATGCACGCAGGACTCAACAGGAGCTGGCTGACGAACTGGCAAAAAAAACGGAAGACTTTGATCTGCTGCGTGCCGCTTTACTGCTGTCGCGAATCGACAATGAAGAAGTCGAGGTCAACGTCTACCTGGAAGAAGTCGACCAGCTGGTGGCTGACATCAGGACCGAAATCGCGAAAGATGCCTCCGAACAGGATCGTCTGGCTACGCTCGACCGGTTCCTGTTCGAACAGCTCGGCTTCCACGGCAGCCGGACCAACTACTATCACCGCTCAAACAGTTATCTCAATGAAGTGATCGATGACCGCGAAGGGCTGCCGATTACGCTTTCCGTACTCTATATGGAACTCGCTCGGCGGCTTGATCTGAAAGTGGTTGGTGTTGGATTGCCGGGTCACTTTGTGGTGCGTTTTGAACCAGCCAACGGTGAGTCCAAGCTGATTGACGTCTTTGAAAACGCGGAGCCAATGACGCAGGAAGCGGCGCGGACGATTATTCGAGCACGTCTCAATGGGCAGGCCGATAAAGAAGAGCAGGACCGGCTGGTCGAAACGTTCCTGGAAGCGTCGCCTCCGAAAGCAATCCTGTTGCGAATGCTCAGCAACCTGCGGAGCGTCGCTGAGGAAGACCGGGATGTGGACTCGATTCTGCGATACCTCGACACGGCGCTGGTGATCGATCCGGACAGCCTGGAGAGCCGCGCTCGACGAATCGACATGCGGATTCGTAACGGTCGGATTCCGGAAGCGCTCGTCGACATCGACTGGATGCTCGATAAGCGTCCGGACGGCATGGACGTCAATCAGGTGCTGCAGCTTCGCGCTGACCTGGAAGCCCGCCTTCAACAGTGATCAGATAAAGAACGGAACGCAAGTAGGGTGGGCACTGCCCACCATGTGTTTCACCATAGGATTGCCAATGCTGGTGGGCAGTGCCCACCCTACAACTACAACTACAACTCCTCTGCGTTGAAAGTCAGCGTTGTACCCTCTGGCAAAGTAACTCTCTCGCATGCACGACTTCGAACTCGTTAGTGACTACGCACCGGCTGGTGATCAACCGGCGGCGATCGAGAAACTCGTCAGCGGACTCAGGGAAGGCAAACGCGACCAGGTGCTGCTGGGAGTTACCGGTTCCGGCAAGACGTTTACCATGGCCAACGTCATCGCTCAGATGAACCGTCCGACCCTGGTTCTTTCGCATAACAAAACCCTGGCGGCTCAACTATACGGCGAGTTTCGTGAGTTCTTTCCCAACAATGCGGTGTCGTACTTCGTCAGCTATTACGACTACTACCAGCCTGAGGCGTACATTCCTGCGAGGGACATCTACATCGAGAAGGACTCGTCGATCAATGAAGAGATCGATCGGTTGCGGCTGCTGGCAACCAGCGCGCTCGTCAGCCGTCGAGATGTCATCGTTGTGGCCAGCGTGAGCTGCATTTACGGTCTGGGTTCGCCGAAAGACTATCTGGAGATGATGATCCCCCTGCAGATCGGGGACGAAATCGATCGGGACAAACTGCTGCTCAAGCTGGTCGACATTCATTACGAGCGGAACGACTACGAACTGGCTCGCGCAAAGTTCCGTGCACGCGGCGACGTGATCGAAGTCTGGCCAGCGTACGAAGAGTTCGCGTTTCGCATTGAGTTGTGGGGCGACGAGGTCGAAAATCTGTCGATCATCAACCCGCTGACCGGCGAAGAGGCGAAGAAGCAGAGCGAAATTTACATCTATCCGGCGAAGCATTTCGTCATGCCAATGGACCGGATCGAAGCCGCTGTTCTGCTTATCGAAGCGGAGCTGCACGAACGGCTCGAACATTTCAAAAAGGAAGGCAAGCTGCTGGAAGCTCAGCGTCTGCAGGCTCGCACGCGTTACGATGTCGAACTATTGAGGGAAACCGGATTCTGCCCCGGCATCGAGAATTATTCGAGAGCTCTGGCTGATCGCCAACCGGGCGAGCCACCTTACACGCTGCTCGACTTTTTTCCGGAAGACTCACTGCTGATGATCGACGAGTCGCACGTCACGATTCCGCAGATTCGAGCGATGTGGGCCGGCGACAACTCGCGGAAGACAACACTGGTCGAACACGGCTTCCGGTTGCCAATGGCTCTGGATAATCGTCCGCTCAAATTTGAAGAGTGGAACAAGCGACCGGGTCAGCGAATTCTGGTGTCGGCCACGCCCGCCGACTGGGAACTCGAACAGACCAATGGGGAGATCGTCGAGCAGGTCATTCGTCCGACCGGTCTGGTCGATCCTGAAATTCACATCATCCCGGCTCGCGGGCAGGTGCCACACCTGATGAGTGAGATCCGAGAGCGAGCCGAGAGTGGCGAACGGGTGCTGGTGACCGCGCTGACGAAACGGCTGTCTGAAGACCTCACCACTTACATGCTGGAAGAAGGCATTCGCTGTAAATGGCTGCATTCGGAACTCGACGCCATCGAGCGTGTTGAGATCCTGCGCGAGTTGCGGGAAGGCAAGTTCGACGCGGTCGTCGGTGTGAACCTGCTGCGTGAGGGACTTGACCTCCCGGAAGTTTCGCTGGTGGCCATTCTGGACGCCGACAAGGAAGGCTTTCTGAGAAGTGCCACCAGCCTGATTCAGACGATTGGTCGGTCCGCTCGAAACGTCAACGCCAAGGTCATTCTCTACGCCGACAGAGTAACGGATTCGATGCAGCAGGCGATTGACGAAACGAATCGCCGCCGGGAAATTCAACTCGCCTATAACAAAGCCAACGGGATCACTCCGGAGACCATCCAGAAGGCCATTCGAAAAGGCATCGAAGAAGAGATTGCCGCGAACAATCTCGTGCGGGAAACGTCCGGCGGGGACGAGACTTATTACGTCACCCAGGAATTCATCAACGAGCTGGAAGGCGAAATGCTGAAAGCCGCGGAGAGTCTGGAATTCGAACGAGCGGCTCAGCTTCGCGACCGGATCATGCAGCTCAAACAGCAGATCGGGCAGGAGCTTTCCGCGGTCGATTCGGAGCCCGCGAAGTCGCAATCGAAGAAATCCCGGCGAGGCCGAAAAGGTTCTGGACGCGGACGAGTTCCCAAGCCAGAAAAGCCCGCGTGACTTCGCGGAGTTCTGCAAAGATCGAAGTCGACAAGTTCGGATATTGAAAGACGAATACGAAAGAAGGATTCGCTTCCGATCAGGAAAACTGTAGCGATTTTCTGATGCCTGACGGTTGTGATGACGAAAATGAGTACGGTGCAGTTCCTGCCACTCGGAACCTGTCGTCACTCAACTCGTAGCCTGTAATGACATCATGAAACACACATCCGGCAATCTGGACAAGTCGATTAACACATCCGCCAGTCAGAGTCCGCTGGTGTTTGAAATCACGCGAGGCCGCACCGAATCGCCGCTTCGCCCGATTACCCGCGACCGGTTCCTGATTGGAGCGGGCGAACGATGCGACCTGCGGCTGGGTGGCGAGGGAATGCCTGCGGTTCACACCGTCGTACACATCGACGGTCAGGAAATCTGGCTGGAAACCCTGGTCGACTCGCCGGAAGTCCGCGTAAATGACCGGCTGACTCGCTCGGCAGCTCTGGAACCCGGCGACGAACTGGAAATCGGATCGTTCAGGCTGACGCTGCATCGAACGGGATCGGCGAAGCCCGTACAGACTCCCAGAATCTATGGCTCATCCGTTGCCGAAATTCTGTCCGAGGAGGAACTGACGAGCCCGATGGAAGACATCGAAGAGCTAACAGCTCGGCAGCTGGTCGATCTGATTGACCAGGAAGAAGCACTTATTGAAGAATTCGAAGCGCGGCGACGAATGGGAGCCCAGGCTCTGCTGGACCTCGTTAAGCAGCGATTTGGCGAAGATGATGACGATGCCAAAGAGGTTGCTGAGGCCGAGGAACGAGCGACTCCCAGCCAGCTGCTGCACGAGTTGCAGGCGACAATTATTTCGCTCAACGAGTTTGCTCAGGAATTCGAACAGCGAACAGAACGGCTCAGCCGGTCGGAAACGCAGCGGGTCGCGAATTCGTTGCTGGACTTCCAGCAGCAGATCGTCAGTCGGCTGGACGGGGTGCTGGAGAAGATCGCCCAGATCGATCAGGCCGAACGCCACCAGGCACCGCATCGCGACGTTGCCTGATTCGCCGTTTTGCTTCCGTAGAGTGCGTCGCGACGCACCACAGCAGCGAGGATGGACGGTGCATCAAGACGTAACCTGCGAAAACTGGTTTCCCGCCTTCGCGGGAATGACGGATCTCGCCCTCTGAGCCCTCTAACAACCGGTATTGAGGCGTTTTGCGAGTCCTGAGACACTTCGTCCCGCTTCGCAGGACGGTGTGCGCCGTTTCTGCGCATCGTGAGTGTTCGGTATGGAATCGAGCACTTCCGCCAGTCGTTCCGGACAGGGAAGTCCCGCCTGATGTGGATTCGTCGATGGCTTCATTCTGCGATCTTTCTGGTCGCCGCGCTCGCCTTGTGCGGCCCGGGTGGCTGCGTGGGTCCGCAGATTTCGGCGACGCCTCAGTACCAGCCGAATCCTGTCTTCGTGCCGTCCACTGACTACGACGTCGTCTGGGAAAACGCCATCGATGTGATGCACTCACTGCAGTTACCGATTCAGCGTGAAAGCAAACTCGATGGCATCATCGAGACAAACTACAAAGTCGGAGCCGGGCTGCTGGAACCCTGGCATCAGGATGCAGTGACCATGACCGACCGGCTGGAAGGCTCTTTTCAGTCCGTCCGCCGCCGAGCGGTGATGTCGATCACGCCTGCCCAGGGAGGTTTCCTGGTTGGTGTGGAAGTGGTGAAGGAACTTGAAAACCCGGACAAGCTGATTATCAACTCGCCGGGTAATTCGACCTTCCAGGAAAACACGCCGCTGCAGCGTGACCTGAACGTCGTCATCGGCCCGGCCACTCCCGAAGGCTGGATTGCTCAAGGCCGCGATCCCGGCCTTGAGCAATCAATCCTCGCCCGCCTTCAGGCTCCCGGCACGTATTAAGCCCGGATGATTCACGTAGGCCGGTCCAAGGTCGCGCCACTCGTTGCCGGAACATCGCCAATGTATCGCGATGCAGAATGTGCTTTCTCACACCTTGAAACGAAACCCGCGACCGAAGTTCCGGCAGCTTTTGCGTTGGCTCGTTCCAGCCTGCTCCTGATGAATAATCCCGGTTAGCCATCACGTCTTTGTGTGACGCCCCGTTGTTTGCCGGGTGATCAAGCAGGAACTGATGCGGTCCAACTGTCTGATGGATCATTCAAGCAGGTCACACGACATCTGCAACCGGCATTCGAATCAGCACCGCCGACAATACTGATACAGTCGGAAAATCTTCACACGTGGTTCCGGGTTCTCTATCAGTTCGGCGCCACATCGGGCTTTCATCCGGTGAAACTAGCCTACGATCAAGCTGTAACAGAAGAACTCCTGAGCAGAATTGCTCGGAATTTCGTCAGCGTGTCGAAGCCTGTCCCCGGAGCATCACAACGTGTCCCTTACCGAGCTGACGGTGGAAGAAGTCGCAGCGATCGAGTCTAACTCGATGTGGCCGCGTTTTCTGATCGGCCCTGTGGGGCTGGCTGCTCAGGCGGCACTGGCGTTCTACTGGCCGACCGGGCATGTGGGGTGGCAGGTTCTCTGGACCGCACTCGCCGCTTATGTATTTTTCTGCTGGACCAGCTGCTTCCACGAAGCCTCCCACCAGACGATCTGCGGTTCGAGGCAGTTCAGCGTCATTCTCGGTCGCGTCATTGGAACCATGATCTTTGTGCCGTACTCGATCTATCGAGAAAGTCACATTCGGCATCACGCTTATCTCAACAAACC
>JABMPE010000494.1 GCA_013203845.1 Rhodopirellula sp.
GCTCTGTCGCGCGGGTGCCACTGCTGGCTTGCCCGGCAGTGGATATGGCGACTGGAAACAAAGCCTGCAGTTGTAATCGGCTGTTGTGGGCGGACTGGTGTCATCCGGGACGTCACGCTTATCACACTACTGTTGGCTTGTTCTACGCAGGCCTCCCGGTTAAACGTGAATCCATGCAGAAGCATCTGGCCACAGACCGAGAGTCAAACATTTCGAGTAGCTCCTGGAGCACATAATCAACTTTTGTTTGAACTGCCGGGCAGGCCAGCAGTTGCTCCCTGACGGAGTCAGTCAATTCAGGATCCCCTGGTAATGAATACTTCGCACCAGCCTCACCAATTCCTTGGCGTCACGGTATCGAGCACCTTCACTGACTTGAAGGAGCATCGTGCGGCTCTGATCCAGGCGATCAATGGACTGCATCTTCATCCCGTGGTGATGGAGAATGACGCAGCCAAGCCCGTGGACGTGATTGAATCTTCTCTCCAGATGGTGCGGCAAGGTGCCGCTTACATCGGGATTATCGGCAAGAAATATGGGCAGGTACCCAAGTGTGCCAAACGGAATCCTGAAAATCTCTCGATCACCGAACTGGAGTTCAACGCGGCTGTCGAGCTTGGACGTCCCATCCTTCTTTTCATCATGGGAAAGGATCACCTCGTCCGTGAAGATGACATCGAGATGAACGCTGCGAAAAAGAGGAAACTGAAGTCGTTCACAGAACGTGCGAAGAAGATGAGCGAGGAATCTTCGGTCCATCGAATCTACGCGGCATTCGACAGCCTCGCAGACTTCACGAAAAAGATCGGTCCATCGCTGGCCGAACTTCGACTCCATCTGGATCAAGGGGATGTTCGTGGCCCCAAAGATGAAGTTCCCGTCCCGACGATAGTTGACCCCAATTCGATCCCAAAACCTCCCGCCTTCTACGCCGAGCCGGACTATATCGGCTCGCACCAGTTTGTGGGACGCGATTCGCAGCTTCAGGAGTTGAGTGACTGGGCCAAGCCGGCCGACCCCACCAACTTGCTGCTGTTCGAGGCCATCGGCGGAAATGGCAAGAGCATGCTCACGTGGGAATGGACGACAAATCCCAGACACGCTCTTGCCGTCCGCAGTGGTAAAGATCAGTGGGCCGGGCGGTTCTGGTATTCGTTCTATGAGCGGGGAGCGATCATGGCGGACTTCTGCCAGCGGGCGCTCGCGTACATGACCGGGCAGCCGCTGAAGGAGTTTCGCAAAAAGAAGACCGCCGAGCTGCGGGAACCGCTGCTGGCGCAGCTTCACGCCAGGCCCTGGCTGCTGATCCTCGATGGACTGGAGCGCGTGCTCGTGGCCTACCATCGGATCGATGCCGCCGAGATGCCGGACGAAGAAGCGAACAGCCCCACCGACAAGATTGTTAACCGCAACCCCTGCGACGCCATCCGCGACGAGGACAACGACCTGCTCCGCGCGCTGGCCGCCGCCACACCGTCGAAGATTCTCGTCAGCTCCCGGCTCACCCCGCGCGTGCTGCTGAATCCCTCCGGCCAGCCGATCACCGGAGCGAAGCGGATCACGCTCCTCGGCCTCCGCCCGCCGGATGCAGAGCAACTCCTGCGCTCCTGCGGCATCGAAGGCGACAGCGCCGCCATCCAGAGCTACCTCACGACCAACGGCGACAACCATCCGCTGGTGATCGGCATCCTCGGCGGCCTCATCCACAATTACCTTCCGGCACGCGGGAACTTCGACGCCTGGGCGGTCGATGGCGAAGGCGGTGCCAAGCTCGACCTCGGCAGTCTCGATATCATCCAGCGGCGTAACCACATCCTCCACGCAGCCGTGGGCGCACTGTCTGAGTCGAGCCGTGACCTGCTGTTAACGCTTGCAATCCTATCAGAGTCCGTGGACTACGAGACGCTTACCGCCTTGAATCCGTTACTGCCAGATCCCCCAGCAGAAGTACCAGTCCCTGGAAAACGACCTGATCAACACGCAGATTGGTCGAAGTTGTCCCGCAAAGCACAACAAAAGAGGACGCGGAAACATGAAACCAAACTCCGTCGCCGGTCTGCCTACGAAGTAAAAATGGGACAACGTACACAAACTGCTGAATACCGCGCTGCAACAAATGAGTTGGCGGTCACGGTGAGCGACTTGGAACAGCGAGGCCTCCTGCATTATGACAGGAAGGTCAGGCGGTACGAGATGCACCCGGTGGTCCGAAGCGTCGCCGTCGGTCGCTTGGGCGCGAATGGTAGATTGGAGTATGGTCAAAGATTGATCGACCATTTCTCAGCAGTCAGTAACCACTCATATCGAGGAGTGACAAGTCGAGAGGAACTGAAGTACGGAATTCACGTTGCACGGACTTGGATCCATATGCAGCGGTACAACAAGGCCTACAATGCGTTACTGGACAATGGCCTTCTTCGCACATTGCTGCACAACTTCGAAGACTACGAGGAAGTCTTAGCTTTCGGGCGAACTTTTTTTGATCAAGGTTGGCGGTGTTTACCTACTACAATTTCCAAACCGAGCAGTGCGCTACTCAGCTTGAACATTGGACTCGCTTTCAGAAACTTAGGGAAGCCGACGGAGGCAATTCAGTTGTATGTCGCCGCAATTCCAGTGTTTCTACAACGTTGTGAATGGTACTTGCTGCGGGCGGCGATCGGGGGGCTCGCTAGCACTTACTTTCTCGAAAACAAACAAGCGAAGTCAATTCGATATGATCGCCTAGGTCTTAAGCTTGCCGAATCTTCAGCAAATCCGACAACGGTCTTTGTCGCCACGAACAGAATGTTCAAGCAACTGTCGACACTCGGGCAATGGGCTGAAGCGGAGAAAATGTTAAAGCGACGGGATCGCGTGCAATACTTGATTTCGAGTAGTGCAGAACAATCAGCGGTACGAGCCTTCCTAGGGAAACGCGCGCTCGACATGGCGAGAGTTGATTTTTTTCGGGGCGTTTTGAACAACAACGGTCTTTCTACTCACGAACGCACCGCAGATTCGTTGCCAGGCCGGCGAACAGTTACGAGAGGTTTTCGGTCGCTCCGCGGAGCGTGGCGGCTGGAACAGGGCGAGTGGGCTCTGGCGGCGGAGAGCTTTGCCGAAGCCGTCCGCATGGCCCGGGAGAGCGGCATCCCCGATGCGGAATCCGAGACCAGACTCGCCCTGGCCAAGCACCACCTCGGCCAACTCGCCGAGCCGCAGCACGAGGCCGAGCGACTGGCCCAACTGCGCCAGCCCGCGCATCGCACGCTCGCCCAGCTCTGGCTCGCCCTCGGCGACCCCATGCAAGCGAAGCACCACGCGCTGGCCGCCTACAAATGGGCCTGGGCCGACGGCGAGCCGTATGTGCATCGCTACGAACTCACCAAAACCACCGAACTGCTCCAGCAGATGAACGTCCCCATCCCCAACCTCCCGCCCTACGACCCGGCCAGGGACGAACCGTTCCCCTGGGAAGCGGACGTCCGCGCCGCGATCGAAAAACTCCGGGCCGAAAAGAAAGCCAGGAGGAAGAGCGATGAGGCAGCCGACGAGTAGCCGGTTCCCAACGACCGATCTCATGAAGCTCAGTCTGGTCGGTTGGCGAGATAGCCTGACCGCATGCGGTTGAGGGCCGCAGGCAAAGGATGCCGCGTCCTCAGCTTGTGGTGGGAAGCCGACAGCCTGTTAAACATCGAACACGCACGAAAAAGCATCCTGTCGCTTCACGACCCGCCCATTCTCGACGGGGCGCCCAGCGAAAGGTTCTCCGACAAGTCAACAAACGGGCCGGACGGTTGCATTCCACCCGTTGCTGGTTTCCACTGACAGGCTATTGAGTGAGCTGGGCTGGTTATCCTGTTGCTGGGCAAGCCGGCAGTGCCACCCCGCGTTGGCGATTGTGTTGTGTCTGGCACAGGCAACCATTGATTCTGAAGGAACCTAACGAATGGACGAGCCACCACGCACTCAGGAACGAGAGTTTTTCAGACTGTGGTATCCACAAGCTGAACGACCGACGCTTGAGATTGGTAATCAAAAGTTCGAAGTTGCCGAGATCTCGGAAGAAGGTGCTCGGATCGTCCTCTCTGGTCCATTTACTCATGACAGTGGAGAATCTTTCAAGGGATTCGTTCGCTTCAATGATGGCGAGTCCGACTCCGTCGAAGGTGTCGTTCTAAGAGTCAGCGATAGCGAAGTCGTCGCAAATCTCAAACACGGTGTTAGCCTGAAACGGATGATTTCGGAGCAGGTTCGACTCCGGGCGAGCTATCCTTCTCCCCCGCGATCATCCGAAGATTGGAGCGGCAAAGCCGAGGGCTGAAAACAACGTGTCTGGTCAGAACGAAAGCAGGACAGACGTGATGACAGGCTTGACGTTCCCGTCTACCAGGGAGCGTCCATCATGTCGACGATGCGGCGGGCGGTTTGCTCGATGCTGTCCTGAATGGCGGTGGCCAGGGAGTGGCCGACTTCGGGGGCGAAGTCGCTTTGCGTGAACAGCGATACCGTGTTGGCGTCCAGCAGGACATCCTGTTGTGAGATGACCCTGCCGCTGCGAAGGTCTTCCCATTTGACTCGGACGGTCATGCCGAGTTCCAGTTGCCGAGGATCATCGAAGCGGTTCTCGCCGAGCACTGTTTTGCCGACATCGACGATCGTTCCGGTCAGCCGCGTCTGCGCTTCTGAGTCGTGGACGATACGCATGGCCGTTCGTTTCTGAATCTCTTTCTGAACGGCTTCGGTCAGCGGATATTCGAGTTGTCGACGGAAGGTTTCGTTGCGGAAGATTGGGACGGAAATTGTGCAGAGCTGTGCATCGTGGGCGGGTCCGAGCATGTAACCGCAGCCGGAGACGACGGCGCTGAGGAACGCGCCCAGTGAAACGGCAACGTGTCGACGAGTGATTGCCGTGCGTGCTGACGGGCGCCGTGCCGGAAGCGGTCCTTTGCATTCAAGGTTTTCCGGCATGGACTCATTCTCCGTCAGCAGGCCATGCGTTCTGCATAGCGACTCTTCATCCGGTAGTTACAGTCGAGCTCGCCCCACGCCGTTGTCTGATGGCGAAGTTGAATCATCGTCAAAAACTGGTTGTCGATTCGGGAAGACAAGATCGCTTTGATTGTCCGGCAGGCGATCCAGGATTTCCGGCACTCGCTGGAAGGGTTGCTCTGCCTGCGGCATTGTTTCTTCCAGCGGTCGAAGCGGAATTGTTGACGGCGCTGAACGTGCAACGCCTCCAGCGTTGATACCCAGTTCCGCGAGTTTTGACCGGGCCTGAGAGGCGTACGCCGAGTTCGGGTACTTCGCCAGAATTTCCTGACAGGAAAGCTGTACGGCTTTGGGCTTGTGTTTCTTTTCATAGAAGACGGCGAGTTCCCATTCCCGTTTCGCTTCGGCCTCGTAAATCATCTTTAGCTCGTTGCGGACCCGGTCGCCTTCGGGAAGATCCGGAAACAGACGCAGCGACTGCTCTTTGAGCTGCTTGGAGTCGGCCAGCAGCTGCTCGTCATACGCTGCCCCCTGGTACGACATCAGCTTGACGTGTGATCCCAGGACAAATGCGTTCTGCAGATGCGGGCTCTTGGGGAACTGCTCGCGAAGAATCGTGAAAAGTCGATCGGCTTCGCGGTAGTTCTCGCTTCTCAGGTAAAAAGTTGCCGCCAGCATCAGTGCATCGTCAGCCAGCGGGCCGGACGGGTCGTTCAGCCAGATCGTCTTGAGAGCTTTCAGCGCGTGACCGCCCTTATCAAACACAGGACGACTGCGGTCGGTCAGGTTGGGTATAGCACTGAAGCGGCTGTTTGTTTTCTGCGACGAAAGCGGAGCGTTATCGGCTCCGTCTTCCGCGTTGACCTGACGGATTTCGTCGGTCGTGGCGAAGCCATCAACACCCAGCCACTGCTTCGAGATTTCAAAGAGTCGTCTGGTGGACTCGTCCATGTAGCGGGTGGACGGGTAATCCTTGACGAGCAGCTGATAATTACTGGTAGCGTCGGCAAGTGAGTTCTGCTGGAACAGACTTTCGGCGAGATAGAAGATCGCTTCTTCACGAATCGGGTCGTACGCCGGTCGATCTTTGTCGTTCTTTCCGAAGAGTTGGAACTTTGACCGGTTGCGTTTCTTCGAGATGGCCGAGAAGCCTCGGGCAGCGATGGCGTACTGGCCTTCATCGAACTGTAGCTGTGCAACTTTCAGTGCGGCGTGGTCCTGTTCGTCTTTGGGCGAGATATCGTGCGAGGCCGTTCTTTTCATGGCCTGACGCTGTAGCGGACCAACGATGTCGTCGACAGTGCGTAAAGGATCGGAGTCCCGCTCCTTCAACGCGGACGCATCAATGTCGGACCCACGCCCAGTAAGGCTGGATATCCATTTGCCAGGTGACGGAGGCGTCCACATGGACTGACAGCCGGTCAGGGATATCGCAGAAACAAACAATGCAATCAATCTGGTCGCTCTGGTAATAGAGTTCCCAGTTGCTGATCGCGGCGTCTGCCTGGATCCAGGAATAGAGGTTGGGGTCATCCGTGAA
>JABMPE010000495.1 GCA_013203845.1 Rhodopirellula sp.
AAGAAACTCGATGGCCTCGGGGAAAGCAAGACCGACGGTATGCACCTTCGACCAACCCGGTTTCCACGAAGGCACCGTTCCAACTGTCAGCTCTGCATCGATGTTGTGACACTCGATTGTCGGCCAGCGATTCAAAGCGACATTGGCTCCTGACGAAAAGATGTCGACCGCTGGCAACAGTTCTATCGATGTCGCCTCAAACGGAAAGTCGTCGGAACTCGGACAAGGCACGTCGTATGGAACGACGGAAACGGCAGCCGAAGGGTTTCCTGAATTGTCGTCGTCAGGCAGCATGCAGAGGCTCCGGCGTGATTTCTTCTGTCAGACACTGTTCCTGCGACCGGTCAGGCAACACGAGGGCGGGCCGTCACTGTCGACATGGTTTCGCGCAGAGCATCACCAACCCGCTCCAGCGGTTCGTGCATGTTGGCGTCGTCGGATAATTCGCGGCCAATTTGTTCGATCGTCGAGCGATCCCCCGTGAAATCTTCATGCGTACGAAAAGTCTGTCGTCCGATTCGAATCTGCTGCTCGGCTGACTTCGCGGTGCCTGACGACGATGATCCAGAATCTGACTCGGATGCTGCTTCGTCAAAGATGACAGGGATGTTGACCTTTGACCGCAGCTGCAGCATCTCGACGCGGCTGGTCATGATGAGTGATGGCTTGACCGACACTTTGTCCAGCAAGGCTTTTCCGAGTAAGTCGCCCAGAATGAATGGGACAAGCGTTGGGCCGTAAAGAAGCTCCTGAGTTCGATTGGGTTTTACGGGAGTCGTACACTGGAATTCGAGTGGACGCCCAAAGCGATCTGTCACCAGCAGACCACCAACAAAACCACCGTCGCCGATTTCGACCGCAGTCATGAACCCCAGACGGATCGGGTCCTTACGTTCTTTCGAACCTGAAGTCATAAAGATTGATCCTGAGTCGTAGCAAGTGATTCACGATGTTATGCAATGGTGACATCCGGCTCCGTTAAGTCCGGAAACGGGCTCAACGGCAGAATGGAGCGGCGCGCGAATTCGTTCCACCGCGACTCCATCGGTTGCATCTGTATCATCGACGCCAGGACGATTTCGACTTTAACGATTACGCAGTCTGCAAGGGGCTGAGGGCGAATACGGAACAGTCATCCACCGCAGCAGGTCAAGCCCCACTCAGAGCGTCTTTAATCGTTCGAACAAACGCAAACAGGCGACCGATCACGTGGATCAGCCGCCTGTTAGTTGATTTCGATTGGAGCCATCCCGAACGAGCGGGGCAGGGCGATTACTCGCTCATTGGCTGCAGCGAGATTACTCGCCCATCGGATCTTTTTTCTCTGTGAGAACCGGGCACTGAGTTGCCATTTCGGCATTCAGTTCTTTGTAACCAGCCCATTCTTCCGGGAGGTTGTCTTCATGGAAAATAGCTTCAACCGGGCACTCGGGAACGCAGGCTTCGCAGTCAATGCACTCATCCGGGTGGATGAAGAGCATCGCTTCTCCCTCGTAGAAGCACTCTACTGGGCAAACGACAACGCAGTCTGTGTACTTACAGTTGAAACAGGGTTCCGCGACGATGTGAGTCATTGTGCATCCCTTTCTTGTGCCCGCCGATCGAGTCGGCATTCAAAGGCGAAACTCAGAAGTGTGAAACCTGTGACGCGACACTTATCGGCAGACTCGCAACCACTGCTGAGCCCATCCTTGCGGCCTCATCGAATTCGCTGGAATTTGCAGCCAGACCTGAAGTTGCGCGGGATCGTAGTTCTGCAAAATCGGAGTGTCAAGAGTCGAATCCGCCTTGATTTTTCTGCTTTTCATCAAGTTCTCAAAGGACATTTCACACGCCAGTCAGGCTGCGGCCTTGGCCTTTTCGTCCGGCTTTTCTGCGTCCGGCTTATCCGATTCTTTTTTCACTCCGTCACCATGGAGCATGGCCCGAACCTTCTCCAAAGCCGTTTCAAGCTGGCGATCTTTGAAGTCGGAAGTCGGAGGAGCCGATTCGCTGAGCACGTCGCGAGCACGTCGATATTCGTCGTAGTCTTCCAGTTCTTTGCGGGTGAACTTGATCTCTTCATCGGGATGAACACCCCACTCATCAGTCACTTTCGAGTCTGGAAAGCGGTGAATGTTCTTGCCGCTGGGGCGAAGATAACCGGCCGTTGTCAGCTTCAACGCGCTGGCACCGGACTCAAGTTCGATCACATTCTGAACGCTGCCCTTGCCCCAGCTTCGCTCACCAACCACGACAGCCCGTTTGTGGTCCTGCAGGCAGGCACTGAGAATCTCACTGGCCGAAGCGCTGAATCGATTGATCAGAACAGCCATCGGAAAATTGGGCAGCGTGCCCGCTTTCGTTGCTGAGAAGACTCGCTTTTCGGTGTTCTTCCCTTCGGTGCTGACAATCGTTCCCGAATCGATAAACAGATCGGAAATCTCAACGGCCTGGGAGAGCAACCCGCCTGGATTAAAACGCAAGTCGAGAATCAGACCCCTCATTCCCTGCTTCTGCAACGTTTCGAGAGCCGCTGCCAGCTCTTCGGCACTCTTACGGCCAAACTGAGTCAGATGCACGTATGCGATCTTCTGCTCTTCATCGACCAGGAAGTCCCAGCTTCCGTTTTTGCCCCACTTGTCGCCCAAAACCGATTTGACACTGATAATTGCCCGCTCCATGCTGATTTCGACGTCTTCCGTGGCTGACAAATGCCGCACCTTGATCGAAACGGTTTCTCCAGGTGGGCCTTTCATCAACTCAACGGCTCGGGACAATGGCATGTCTTCTGTATCGTAACCTTCCACTTCGGTCACGATATCTCCGGCGCGAACTCCAGCCTTGTATGCAGGAGTGTCCGGCAGTGGCGAGATGACCAGAATACGACTCGTGCGAGGGTCAGGCTGAACCTGAATCCCAATACCGCCAAACTGCTGATCCACCTGCTGATTGAATCGAGCCAGCTCTTCCGGCGGAATGTAACTGGAGTACGGATCCAGTTCTTTGATCATGCCACGCAGAGCCGCTTCCAGCAGCTTTCGGCGATCCACATCTTTCACATAGTTGCGATCGACCTGCTCGAACGTATCGACAAAGGTCTGCATCAGCTCAAAGTATTCGTCCTGCTTCGCCTTCGCTGCCGCCTGAGTTTCTTCCTGAGCGTCTACTGGACTCACCAGCAGCACCAGCACCAGTGCCCACAGAGTCCGAACTTTCCAACGCACGTCAAAGGCCATAATCACCGCTCCTGTTGCCGGATGGATCAATCAACCGCTGGTTTCTGGCAGCCTGTAATCTGCGGTTGCTGCGGCCATTTCGTGAGAACCCAATGACCGATTTCGAGTGTAGGCGAAGGTACAAACACCAGCAAGCGGCGTTGCTTCCCGCTGACAGCCGGAAGTCCACCGCACCGTCAAACCATCGACCCCGCCCCGTCGAGAATTCGTCCAACCGTCGTCAGAAAGTGCGAGCCAGAACGCTGCACTGAGTACGGCAGCAACCTTGGCAGACTGAAATTGACCTTCACGGCGATCGCCACCTAAACTCCGGCCCCTTCCAGAGTTCCCTTCCTGAGTCGTTCCGACTCATCAGATTCCGCGATTGGCCATCATCAGTCGCATGCCACACTTCATTCGGAAACGCCACATGCCGTCAGGTTGCCAGGCACCTGATTTTCAAGGCCGTATACTCCGGCGACGGATGATTCTCTGCGCGGCCATTGCCTGTCTTTGCGGACCCGGATGTCATCTGCTGAACTTTCCGGCGGTATTCTCCCGAACTGAAAACAGCGGCCAGTCAGAACTCCGCCTACCGCCGATCGTC
>JABMPE010000496.1 GCA_013203845.1 Rhodopirellula sp.
CCCTTGATCAGCATGTCGGCTTTGCAGATGGCGTAGGACTCGCCATTGAGTTCCTGACCGTACATCACCAGCCGAGCATCGGGGTTCTGACCGCTGAGATGATCCTCGGCCACCGATAACATACCACCGGTTCCGGCTGTCGGATCGTAGAGCGAACGGACAATGCCAGGTCTGGTCAATGCTTCGTCGTCTTCGATGAACAGGAGGTTGACCATCAGCCGGATGACTTCTCGCGGCGTGAAGTGTTCTCCGGCGGTTTCGTTGGAGAGTTCCGCGAACTTGCGGATCAGCTCTTCAAAGACATGCCCCATCTGCTCATTGCTGACGACTTCGGGATGCAGGTCGATGTTGGCGAACTTCTCGGTGACCAGATACAGCAGCCCCGCTTTGGCCAGCCGCTCAACCTGGGTGTGGAAGTCAAAGCATTCGAAGATATCCCGGACAGCGGGTGAGAACGCCTGGACGTACGAAAACAGGTTCTCGCGAATGTTGTCCTGATCGCCCATCAGCTTTTTGATGTCGAGTGGCGACGTGTTGTAGAACAGGTGCCCGGACTTCTTCAGCAGGAACGGTTCAGGATTCAGCCCGGCAGCTTCCCGCTTCTCCTGCTCTTTGAGCACAGCGTCTTTGGTGCCGTCCAGCACACAGTCCAACCGACGCAGCACCGTGAACGGAAGAATGACCTTCCCGTATTCCGATTGCTTGTAGTCGCCTCTCAGAAGGTCAGCGACGGACCAGATAAACGAAGACAGATTCTGCTGATTCATAGTGCCCTGAGTTCTTCAGCCTTGAAGACTCTTTCTCTGTTTGAATTCCGCGTAAAATGTTGCGTCACGCGTTCTTAATTCAGCCACGCCAGATTTCGTTCGAACCGAGACTATCTGAGCTTGACCGCAACTTTACAAACCCGGCTGCGAGTGAACAATCAGACAGAAACTCTGGCTGCCTCGAAAACGCCACAACCCGGCAGAATAATTTTTGTAATCCTCAGTGACGGACCACGATGACGTGGTGCCATTTGAGTACAGCGAAGAGCTCATTCGCAACAGCGGCTTGTCTGAGTCGACGTTAATCGAGATCGGCACAGATCACAGACTTGCCGATCCTGAGCCGTTAGAGATGATGCTGAGGGTTTGTGAGCGATTGGGTGGCTGAGAACCTGTTTTTGAGACAGCAAGGAATCATTCTGTGAATTATTCAGACGATGAAATAAAAGACGCTGCAAGGATCGAGAAGCGTATCTGCGAAAAACTGCTGGCAATCATCGACTTACAGGGCGATATCGACGAGCTGATTCGCGATTGTCCTAAATCACCTTTCAGGGCTGCAAACTTTACGAACGCTCGTCCGGAAGAATTACAAAGAATGGCTCTGATCGCTGCGACTCAGCTCGTTCTCTTTGAGCCAAAAGACTGGGTTAAGGGCAACGACAGGTTCACAGGTCTTGCGGAAGACTTGCTGAATCACGTGATCAAACAGATCGAATGGATTAAGGAAAAATACCGTTAATTTGGATGGACGATCTGGTTCACTCACCACCTTCAAACTTCATTGTCATCCATTCTTGAGCCGTTGAAGATTTTCTGAGGGCATGTGAGCGGAACAATCAGTTGAACTCAATGGAGTGACCAGAATGGCAACGAAACGAAAAGCATGGATGGTTCAGCCAGCAACGAAGCCGACAGTATCAGTTTCCGCTGTTTTGAAAGCAGAAGTCGAAACTAAAGCCACTGAATTGATTGCTGATTTTCTAAAGCCGAAGCACGTCCGACCGCCACGACCAGACGAGCAGCTCAACTACGTCACCGACATCGGAACGAAGTGGTACAGACATTACTTTTACTTTGTCGCAAATTATGCCTGCCCATCACCCAACGCGATCTCACCGACATTCGAACAAAAGTTTGCGAGGATGGAGTTTGTCGGCGACTCGAAGTTCGCTCTCAGTTACATGCGGCACACCGATGATTGGTTTGAATTGTTCGACGGGCTTTCTGTCGATGAGTGCATGAAGGCGATTCGGGATGATCCCTGGTTTATTCCGTGAGCAGAATTTCGGCTTTGATTTCTGAGTCGGGGAGGACTCCGTAAATGAGACACGGGTCAAAACTGAACCCGCCAAACCGGTTTGAAGCGTTCCATCGAGAGATCGACCTTGAACATGTCGAGTGGGACGACGAGTACCTTCGACAATTGGAAAACCGCCGAATCGAGTACATCTTCGACAACTCGAAGTCGGTCGTATCAGAGAACAACTCCCCCGATATTCCATTTCGCTACAGCCTCAATCCGTACCGTGGCTGTGCCCATGCGTGTCCCTATTGTTACGCCAGAAACACGCATGAATATCTCGGCTACAATGCCGGTCTCGACTTCGAGACGAAGATCGTTGTCAAACGGGACGCACCAAAACTGTTTCGAGAGTTCTTGAGTCGCAAATTATGGCAGCCAGAGAGGATCGCATTTTCCGGGGTCACAGATTGCTATCAGCCTGCTGAGCGTGAGTTTGGTTTGACGCGGCAGTGTCTCGAAGTCGCTCTGGAGTACAGGCAGCCAATCAGCATCGTCACGAAGAATGCTCTCGTGATTCGTGATCTCGATCTGCTCAAGCCACTTGCAAACCTCAACCTTGTCCACGTGTTCCTGTCCGTAACCACGCTCGACCCGGAACTGGCGAGAGTCATGGAACCCCGCACTAGCATTCCTGCCGCGAGGTTGCGTGCCGTCAAGATTCTGGCGGAGGCGAACGTCCCAGTGGGAGTGATGGTGGCTCCAATCATCCCTGGACTGAATGATTCAGAGTTGCCCGCCATTCTGGCTGAAGCAAAAGCCGCCGGTGCTGAGAGGGCAAGCTACATCATGCTTCGTCTGCCGCTGACCGTGGAACCAGTCTTCATAGAGTGGCTCGAACGGACTCAGCCAGACAAACAGGACAGGATTGAAAGTCGAATTCGCGACACTCGTGACGGAAATCTGAACAGTTCAAGATTCGGCGAACGAATGCGGGGAAGTGGTAGAATCGCCGACCAGATCAAGAATATGTTCCAGGTCTTTGTGCGGAAGCACGGACTCGATCAACAGTTGCCGCCACTTGATTGCAGCCAGTTCCAGCGTCCCGACCCGGACCCGGAGCAGTTGAAGCTGTTCTGATCCGCCCCAACCAATGGGAGTTAATCAAGTCGTGGTTTGGGAACGAGCAGGGACACAAGGAAAAGCATATCACCATGATTCGACCCTACGCACCCAAAGACTTAGACGACCTGCTGACCGCCTGGGAGAAGGCATCTGAGATTGCTCACCCATTTCTCTCTGAAGAGTTCCTCGCATCCGAGCGACAGAACATTCCGAATCTCTATCTGCCGAATGCCGAGACCTGGGTGTTCGAAGCGGACGGTCGAGTCGTTGGGTTCATCGCTCTGATCGGCAACGAAGTCGGAGCCATCTTTGTCCATCCGAGCCATCAGAAACTCGGCATCGGGCAGCAACTGATGGATAAGGCGAAAGAACTTCGAGGGGAACTTGAAGTCGAAGTGTTCGCAGCCAATTCAATTGGACGAGCCTTCTACGCGAAGTACGGCTTCGTGCCGATTGAAGAGAAGGTTCACGAGCCGACAGGGCAGGATGTACTGCGGTTGACGCTTGGGGCGTGATTCTGATTCGTGAGTCCATCTCGCCATCACTCCCCAAACCGTTCCTCATACTCATCAATCGCCGCTTCCCATTCCAGTAAATCCGCTTCTGTTAAAATGCC
>JABMPE010000009.1 GCA_013203845.1 Rhodopirellula sp.
ACTTTGCGCTTTCGGAGAACTTTCAGTTCTGCCACTCGAAACGAAAGTGTTCTGTCGTCGTCGCTGGCCGTCTGACAGTTACTCGCGATTAGCCTCTATCTTCTTTCCGGTTTTCGCGGACTTTTTTTTCACAGGCCTCGTTGGTTTCTTCTGGTTTCGAGCCTGGTGATCCTTTGCTTCCATTTCAGTCTGAACGCCCTTGTCGCCCTGAGATTCCATCCACATCGCCAGTTGCTTTTTCAACTCCGCCTTCATATGGGCCAGCGCCGGATCGCCTGCCAGGTTCTTCCATTCGAGCTGGTCCTGAGTCACGTCATACAGTTCTTCGGCGGGGCGGTGTTCGTATCGGCGAACGAATGGCGAACGAATTCTGCAGCGGCAGCGTCGCCTGGCCGCTGTAACAACCGATGTCCCGATGTGTGCAGTCGTCTGCAATGATGATGGGAAAATTCGGCAGTGCTGCCTTTTCCTCAGCCGCCTTAGTGGCCGTACTGTCATTTAAGCAAGCGATCACACCAAGGCTTGCGAAACAGAAGTGGCGAAATGGTATCAGCATCGACAAATATCCTTCGAATGGTTGTTTCTGTGCGAACACAATCTTTTGGAATTCACATTCAGAAAACGCAAGCCTGGCTGCCTGGGCACGGCGCGGTCAACTGGCCGGAAATCGACCTGACCTCCCTCGGATTTTGGTTCCTTGAATCGTTGTTCGATTCCGCCATACTCCCGCACGGTAATTTAGTGGAAATTTCGAGCTGTCAGTCAGATGGCTCGCGTACCTGGAGAAAAACGAATGGCGGATGTTCGCAGCGGAGCAGTGACACTCAAAGGAAACGGCGTCGATCTGGCTGGTCCGGAACTCAAGGTGGGCGACGCGGCTCCCGACTTCAAGCTTCAGAATAATGCACTCGGCGATGTGACGCTGGCCGACAGCGCCGGCAGGAAACGCATCATTATCACGGTGCCGTCGCTGGATACTCCGACCTGTCATCAGGAAACCAAACGCTTCAACGACGAAGCCGGCAGCCTGAACGATGTCGAAGTTCTGGTCGTCAGCATGGACCTGCCTTTCGCTCAGAAACGCTGGTGCGGAGCGGAGTCGGCTGAAAACATCAAAGCTCTCAGTGGTCATCGCTGCACCGGATTTGGCGAATCCTACGGCGTCCTGATTCAGGGCGGACCGCTGCATCGTTGTCTGGCTCGAGCCGTCTTCGTTGTCGATGCCGCCGGAAACCTGACTCACGTTGAGTATGTCAGTGAAATCGCGGACCACCCGAATTACGAAGCCGCACTGGCCGCCGTTCAGTAAGCGATACTGGCAGAATCCATCCCGGCCGGACAACGTAGACAAATCGGACAGCCCGTCGATTTCGGCGGGCTGTTTCTGTTGACTCGCTCTGACCGCGATAGACGTTGAGCCGCCAGATTCGACACTCTGGCGGAGACGAATCGAATTTCGGCAACGTCTGGGTATGCTTGGGGGCGTCAATCTCACCTGGACCGCATTCGACAGGCTCGACTGTTGCCGCTGGCCATGCTGACCGAGACGCAGCGTCGCACCGTGAATGATCCGTTGTCTCCTGAGACGCTGCGATTCGTGGCAGAACAGGTCGGAAATCAACCAGTTTCCGGAACATCCAGTAATCAGGATTTCGACATCGTGGTTGCTGTCGCAAGAGCCAAGCGGATGCCGCTTGAGACGCTCCGACAATTTGGCGCCGAGGCCGCCAAACGCGGTAAAAACCCTGTGGCTCGCGTGCCAGTCTACACCTGAAGGAACTGCATGACAGGGTGCAGCCAGGTCTCAACTGCCCGACGAGCACGCCAGTGATAATTCGATGGACTTCCGTGACTCAGAATCTGCGGACAGAGTTTCAGCGAGTGCTGGAAAAGGCGGGAATTATGCAGTGGCCGAAATTGGTTCACAATTTGAGAGTGTCACGACAGATCGAACTGCTGGCTGAGTTTCCAGCCAAAGACGTCTGTCACTGGCTGGGCAATACCCAGGCCGTCGCAATGCGGCACTACGCGAAGGCAACGTCTGAAAAGCTTCGACCGGGCGGTAAATCGTAACCGGGAACAGGATTGTTGTTCTATCAGCACCGGTCAGGAGCCATCTGAGGAAGAGGACCAGTTTGCAAATCCCCTGAAAAACGTCGGAATGGTATCTGGCAACTCCCTGAGACATAAACAAGAGTTACCCGGCCAGGACTTGAACCTGGAATGGCAGGATCAAAACCTGCTGTGTTACCGATTACACCACCGGGCAGTGCTTCACGAGGCGGAATCCTAGCGGACACTCGGCTTGTCAGTCCAGGCAACTTCGAGCATGTTTGAAATGCATTCGCAGACGTTCTCTTGCACGATTCCGAGGGTGGAAAGGCGTGGCCATTTCACGGGAATAAGCTGATGGAGCCGTTGCCTCCGTTAACCTGCCACGTCGTTGGCTGAATCGTTTGCTGAATCAATTCCGCGAGGTTTTCCGCATTTTGTCGACCAGTCTCGCCGCCGTTTCCAGATGAGGCTCCGCTTCCACCAGAGAATCCCGTTCCACTGAAGTCCCAGCAATCCGGGGCCACATTCGACTGAATCAGAGAAATCAGCCCGTCCATTGTCTGAGAGGCACCGCCTCGAAGAACCTGCCGTCGTCTGAGAACTCGTGCCCGTGGTGTCAAAGTCGGAATTGACCGATCAGGATCAGTCAATGTTGCCGTGGGCCTCAGGAATGCGACCGCCTGAGGAATTTTGACACTGGAATGCCGCACGGAGTTCAGATTGCCGACGGGTGTCTGTGAATCTGTCAGTTTCGCCATTCCTGACGGTTCTGAATCAGTGACAGCGTTCCGGTCCGTAACGGTTGCTGGCTGCGAACCTGAAATCAGAAGCAACAGAAGCAGGGCCTTTGTCATTTGACCATTCCTCAGTTCGAAGTGGCAATCTGGAGAAACCGGCGACCGAACTAATCTGCTCGACCTGGTGCAGAACGTATCTGCTGATCGGGATTCAACGAAGATCTGTCTCTGGAGTCCGAAAATGACTTGAGCCAGCTGCCGGACTGGTCCAGAACCCGGGCGGGCGGAACTGATCGTGACTTGACGGAAAAGGCTGCGATACACTTCCGCCCTCGAATGAGTTCTGGAACCTTCCATCGGATTTTGTGATCAATCGAGATTGCTCTGGTGAGTTGCACCCACTCAACGTTTCATGTGCGTCTCAATTCTGCTCATCGCGTGATGTGCGTCTCAAACCTGCTCATCGTGGCCTCGGTCGCGTCAACAGATGCCCCTGTAATTTCTGCGGGAGTGCGACCGGTCCCTGGTCAGTCTCCATCAGAAGTATTGTTCGGAAAACGGAGTTTCCTGATGATTATCCGTCGTACGTTTGCGACTCTCGCGCTTTCGATCCTCATTCCGACCGGGACGCTTGTTGCGCAAACACCGACTCCCGAATTTGCGCTGCAGTATCGCCCGGCCCAAAAGGATATTGAATACGACAGTCCACTCGCTGCAGATGTGGCCAAATGCAAAGTCGAACTGGAGCGAAACGATGCGGCATCCGGCTTTGCCGTCTTCGATGCCAACGGCCTGATCCTGCGCCGCTACGTCGACACGAACAAGGATCGTTACATTGATCAGTGGCGTTACTATCGCAACGGGATTGAGGTCTACCGAGACCTCGATACCGACTTCAATCATAAGGCCGATCAGTCCCGCTGGCTGAACACGCATGGCTCGCGGTGGGGCATTGACAAGGATGAAGACGGACACATCGAAGTGTGGAAGACTCTTTCGGCGGAAGAGGCATCCCGAGTTGCAATTTCAGCGATGGTTGACGGAGACGCGGCGTTGCTCTCAACGGTTCTTGTGACGGCGAGCGATCTGAAAGGTCTGGGCCTGATTGACGAGCTTTCCAGCAGAATTCTCCGGCAGGTGCAGGAACCCGAAGCGGCCATGCGGACGATCCTGTCCAAGTCGCAGACGTTGACCAGCAAGTCGAAGTGGAACCGGTTTGACGGCGCGATGCCAGGCGTCATCCCCATGGATGACGGAAAGGCTGCGAAGGACCTCGTTGTCTACGAAGGAGCTATGGCGATCGTTGAAACTTCCGGACAGCATGGCTTCGTCCAGCTGGGCGAGATGATGCGAATCGGGGATGTCTGGAAGCTGACTCAGGTTCCGCGACCTGCCGAAGGCGATTCGATCCAGGTTCAGATTGGCGGGATTCTCATGCAGCCAGCGACGCCAACCGGTGCGACAACCAGCCAGGAATTGTCACCGGAAATGCAAAACTTGATCTCGCAGCTGCAGAAAATTGATGAACAGTCTCCGGCCCAGGACGCCAAGCCTGAGCAGCTTGTTGACTACATTCGCCGCCGTACCGTCGTCATTGAAAAGATTGTGGCAGTGTCGCGGTCCGGTGAGGAAACGGAAACGTGGACCAAACAGCTGATCAATAGTCTGACGTCGGCTTTGCAGGCGGGAGATCAGCCATCAGGAGCCCGCCTGAACCAGATTCTGAGCGGTTTGAAGCAGAAGTCGCCGAAATCCGACCTCATTGCTTACGCCGAGTACCGACAATTGTTCGCGAACTACAGCTCGGAAATCGGTCGGGCATCCGGCGCTGAGCAGCAGCAGAAGATTCAGACGGCATGGCTGACGAATCTCAAGACATTTGTCGCGACGTACCCAGCCGCCGAAGACGCGCCGGATGCGATCCTGCAACTGGCTTTGAATGCCGAATTCGCTGCAAACGCACAGGACGCGCGGCAGTGGTATGGATTGCTGGTGAGTAAGCACTCGCAATCTCCTCAGGCGGTCCGAGCGGCGGGCGCGCTGCGTCGCATGGACATGAAAGGGCAGTCGCTTTCGCTCAGCGGCCCTGATCCCACCGGGCGACAGATCAACGTGGCGAATCTCAAGGGTCGCGTCGTCGCCGTCGTGTTCTGGGCAACCTGGTCGACTCAGTTTGTGGCCGACGTGCCCGTTCTGCGAGCCCTCTATGAACAGTACTCGGACCGTGGCTTCGATATCGTTGGCGTGAATCTTGATCAGCAACCATCCGACGTCGCCGATTTTGCCAAACAGAGTCGCATTACGTGGCCAAACATTTTCCAGCCGGGAGGCCTCGACGCTCCGCTGGCGCAGCACTACGGTCTGGTGTCCGTTCCGACAATTTTTCTGGTCGATCGGGATGGGCGAGTGATCTCCAACGGGCTGACCATCAACGATCTCAAGACAAAGCTGGCAGAGTCGTTCCGAAAGTAATAACGTCGCGATCGTAACGAGCGGACTGACTGTATGACCGCAGTCGCCGGTGCCCGTTTCCGTTATCTGCGTTGCGTCTCGCAGCTCATCATTCACCAGCTAATTATCGACCGAGCTGCTTCATGTGCGGAATTGCGGGTCTCAGCTGGAACTCTCCTGATCGTCTTCCGCGCATTGCTGAAGTTCGCCGAATGGTCAACGTGCTGGCTCATCGCGGCCCGGACGACTCGGGGCTTTACCATTCGCAGATTGGTCTCCTGAATCGCGACGATGGTTCAGACGCCTCAATGAGCGATCTGGCATCCTCTCAATCGCCCCCCTCGCAACCGTCTGCTTCTCAACCGGGAGCCATGCTGGGGCATCGTCGGCTGTCAATCATTGACCTCGCTGGTGGTCGACAGCCGCTTTCCAATGAAGACGGCTCCGTCTGGATCGTTCTCAACGGGGAAATCTACAACTACCGCGAACTTCGCAGCGATCTACGGTCACGAGGCCATCGGTTCTCCACCGAAAGCGACACCGAAGTCATCGTTCACCTTTACGAAGACTACGGCGACGACTGCGTGTTGCATCTTCGCGGGATGTTCGCCTTCGTGATCTGGGATCAGCGACGAACTCGGTTGCTGCTTGCTCGCGATCGGCTCGGACAGAAGCCGCTGATTTACCGGCATCACGCGGGACGCGTCGACTTTGCCAGTGAGTTAAAGGGCCTGCTGCAGCTCGACGATGCGGCGCGGGAAATCGATCCCATCGCCATCGATCAGTACCTGACCTATCAGTACGTGCCTCACACCAGCTCGATTCTGAAAGGTTATGCAAAGTTGCCTCCGGCGCATCTGGCGACTTTTGAGGATGGGAAACTCTCTCTTCGTCGTTACTGGCGACCGCCGTACGAACCCGGCGTTGAAGCTGCGGCCGAGGTTCGTTCCGACGAGAAGACGCGCACCGAGGTCGAAATCGAACTTCGCGACACACTCACCGAAGCTGTGCGGTTGCGAATGCGCAGTGACGTGCCGCTGGGAGCGTTTCTTTCTGGTGGCATCGACTCGACGATTATCACCGGATTGATGCAGGAATTGTCCGAGCAGCCGGTGCATACGTTTTCCATCGGATTTCCGGTCGCAAAGTTCGATGAACGAACATTTGCCCGCGAAGCCGCCGAGCATCTCGGGACAATCCATCACGAGAAAGTGGTTGAGCCATCGGCGTTGAGCATCCTGCCGAAACTCATCTGGCACTACGACGAGCCGCTGTCGGACAGTTCCGCCATTCCGATGATGTACCTATCGGAAATGACTCGGGAGTTCGTCACCGTTGCACTTTCCGGGGACGGAGCCGATGAACTGTTTGCCGGGTACGATCGATATCGAGCGGTTCGACTGGCTGCCGCGTTCGATCGTTTGCCGCGACCGTTACGAGCCGTTTTTGCCTCGCGACTATGGCAGCGCATTCCAGCTTCGGTGCAACAGAAGTCGTTTCGTCGGCGACTCAAAAGATTTCTGGATGCTCTCGGCGAAGAGCCGCAGCGTAGCTACTTGAACTGGATCAACATCTTCGACCAGTCACGGCGCCGCGGCATCTATTCGGACAGAATGATCGAGCAACTGGGCGACGCCGACGCTGCATCGTTTCTACAAAGCGCATACACCGAATGCCCGTCCCGAGACTTTGTGACGCAGACGACGTGCGCGGACGTGCTGACCTACCTGCCGTGCGACATTCTGACGAAGGTCGATATCGCCAGCATGGCATACGGTCTGGAATGTCGCAGCCCGTTTCTCGATCATCGCGTTGCCGAACTCGCTGCATGGATGCCGCTGAAATACAAACGGCACGGCAAACAGGGAAAGCAGATTTTGCTCGACACATTCGGCGATCTACTTCCGGCCTCCATTCAGAATCGCCCAAAGATGGGCTTTGGAGTGCCGCTCGATAGCTGGTTCCGTAACGAACTCAAGCCGCTGCTGTTCGATGTGCTGCTTGACCGGAAATCGCTGGATCGCGGCTGGTTTCGCCCGGACGCTGTTCAGCAACTGGTCGACGAGCATGTCACGGCAAAATGGGATCACAGCTATCGATTGTGGAATCTGCTGATACTCGAACTGTGGCAGCAGACGTTTCTCGATTCGACATCGGTTCCGGTCGGCCCCGTCTCGCTTTGATGTTGTCCAGCTGTGAATGATGAATTCACTTTCAACAGGGAAGTTCTTACGGCGACGTCCTCCGGTTCGCGCAGCCGAGGCAGGCATTAACACGATCCCGATCGATCTGTTCGCGTCGCGAGATTTCAAACAACCGTTACGACTCGCGCTGTCAGTTGAGCCGGATCCGAATCGCGATCCATTCAGAGACGTTTGTCGAATCCGGCGGAAGTCTCCATCCTGTGACAAGCGGGGAAGCATTTCGGGGCGATCCTCGCCTCTCCGTCAGTTCGACATGATGCTTCTCGACGCGATGCTTCAACTTCCTCCGTCGTTTTCTGTCGGCGGCTATTTTGAGGTTGCGGTGAGTGGAGTCTCGGTCGTCTCGGAACACCAGAATTGAGAAGCCGTCAAAGTCGCTGTGGTGGAATTTCAACAAGTCGATACGTTTCCCGGCGACTCGCCTGCCGTACTGTTTTCCGGGTAGATGTCTCGTCGGTCACAACTCTCTTTTAATCTCTTCTGAATTAAGGCTGTCACAATGCTGTCGCCCAACGGGGCAACTGAGTCCAGTTCGTCACCCGCTCGTCGAGAGAAGCGAAGTGAGACGCTCCGTCGCGATCTGAAAGTCAGCCTGTACGACAGTGCGGCGTTTGGCGGAATGGTTGGTGCTGGCGAGACCTACTTTCCGGCGTTTGCACTCGCCGTTGGTCTCAGCGAAATGGCCTCGGGAATGGTCAGCAGCGTGCCATTGATCGCCGGAGGCGTGATGCAACTGGCGTCGCCGCTGGCTGTCAGTCTTCTCCGTTCACACCGCAAATGGGTCGTGATCTGCGCTGTTCTCCAGGCACTGACGTTCGTACCGCTGCTGATTGCGGCGTTGATGGGGTCGATCACGACGACGGTCTTACTGGTGATCGCTGCCGTCTACTGGGGAGCTGGCCTGGCGACAGGTCCGGCGTGGAATACCTGGATCGGCACGATTGTTCCTCACACGCTGAGGCCGCGATTTTTTGCGCGACGTACGCGAGTTTCTCAAGCTGGTGTCTTTGCAGGCTTCATGGTGGGAGGGATCCTGCTGCAGTATGCCTCGGGACGCGATCGAGAACTGCTGGCCTTCGCAGTGTTGTTTGGCGTCGCTGGAGTCTGTCGGTTTGTTTCGGCCTGGACGCTGCAACTCCACAGCGAGCCCGTACCGTTGCCTGCCAATATGCGGCAGATTCCGTGGAGAAGAGTCCGGCATCATCTGCATACCAGCAGCGGAGGTCGTCTGCTGGTTTATCTGGTCGCTGTTCAGGCGGCGGTCCAGATGGCAGGGCCGTTCTTCACACCGTTCATGCTGCGAAAGCTCAACTTTACATACGGTGAGCTGGTTGCTTTGTTTTCAATGGCGTTCCTGGCGAAGGTCATGGCCTTGCCAATGTGGGGGAGAATGGCCAAGCGAATCGGCGCAAGGCAATTGCTGTGGATCGGCGGGATCGGCATTGTTCCACTGAGTGCTGGGTGGCTCGTCTCAACGAACTTTGTCTGGTTGAGCGTGTTGCAGATCAGTGGCAGCGTTGCGTGGGCTGCCTACGAGCTGGCTTTCTTCCTGCTCTTCTTCGAGTCCATTGCCGAGGATGAACGAACCAGCGTTCTGACCATCTACAACCTGTTGAACACGGCGGCCTGGGTCGGCGGGTCGTTGATCGGTGGCATTCTGCTGATAAGTCTGGAGTCGAGCATTAACGGCTATCTGCTGGTGTTCGGGTTGTCTTCTGTCGGGAGGCTGCTGGCGCTTCTGCTGCTTGCCAGAGTGCCGTCGATCGTGGTTGATTCCGATGAAATGGGTGTTCGCACTTACTCGGTTCGTCCTGGCGGTTCGGGGATGGGTGCTCCTGTCCTCCCAAGTCTGCCCGATCGGTTCCATGATCAGGGGTGAAGTGTTCCGGCTCTCGTGTCTCTATTCGTGAATGATTACCTTCAGAGCGTCGGCACTCTGCAATCAGGCAAAGGAGCTGACCGTAGTTCGAGCCAGCACGGACCGCTAAACTTCGGCAAGTGATGTCAGCGCTTTGCGAACTCACGCTGCTGCGACATCTGCCGGTGCTTACGCTGTCTCAAAATGAAAGCAACATCCGATGCAAAGGCTCGTTCCCATGCTCACGTGCAATCATCATTCTTTCCGCTGCCCAAGTGTCGTGTCATTCGGGATGCTTGTTCTGACAGTGTTGGCGTCTGCCGGATCTCTGGCAACTGCGCAGGACGAAGTTCCGATTCGTCACTCGTTTCTGGGAGTCGGCAAGGCAAACCAGGTCGTCATCGTTGGTGAGAGCGGCGACGTCGAATGGAAGTTCGAAATGCCCGCCAGTGACGGCTGGGTACTGCCGAACGGAAATGTACTGCTGGCGCTTTACGGCACCAAAGGATTTCCGAATGGAGGCGTCGTCGAAGTCGAACGCGAGTCGAAGAAGATCGTCTTCGAGTACAAAGGGCAGCAGAAAGAAATCAGTACGGTGCTGCCGCTTTCGGAGGATACTTTTCTGGTTGCGGAACTCGGTCCCGACCCGCGAGCGATCGTGATCGACCGCACCGGTAAGATTCTGAAGACGATGCCGTTTCAGTGTCAGAAGGGGAACGCTCACATGCAGACCCGCATGCTGCGGGTTCTTCCAAACGGTCACTACATCGCTCCGCATCTGCTGGACTTTGCCGTGAAGGAGTACGAGCCGGACACTGGTAAAGTGGTTCGATCGTTTCCCACCGACGATCGTGGCCGGGAGAAACGCGACTGGCCTTTCACGGCGATCCGTCTCAAAGATGGCAACACTTTGATCGGTTGCACCAACGGGAACCGCATCATCGAAGTCGATGGCGACGGGAAGATCGTCTGGAGTGTCACCAACGAGGACATCGGCGAAAGTCTGTTTGATGACGCCTGTGGTGTGCAGCGACTGCCAAACGGTAACACCGTCGTTACCAGCTATCACGCAAATGGTGACCGCGTCAAGCTGTTTGAAGTGACGCGTGACAAGAAAGTTGTCTGGCGATATTCCGGCATGAAGGCCGGCTTCCATCACTTCCAGATTCTGACGACGAATGGAAAACCGCTGGCGGACAATACCTGGAAGTAGCTCCGATTCTGTTCAAGCGGCACAACACACCAATGCGAGATTCTGCATCCGCAATTCGGCGACGGAAATTGTGGAAATTGGTTGTGCGAATCTCTGTGGGAACCTCACTTTTTGCCTGGCTGCCCGCCTGACTGCTGGAGTCGACGCTGAACGTCTTTACGAGTTCAATTGCTGCGATGCGAATTCAACTGCTGATTTTGATAACTGAACTGCTTCCGGGGAGTAATGGCTGTGACCATTCGAACAAACTGTTTTGTGCTGGCTGTGATGGTCGTCATGACGAGTCGATTGGCGTTGGCGCAGTCGACACATGAAGAGGCTTCTGCAGACGGGAAGTATCGCACCATCAAGAACGTCCTTTACCGTGACGGCGAAGGGCTCACTGATTACATGAAGGAGCGTTGCCGTCTTGACGTCTACTGCCCGGTTGACACGAAGGACTTCGCAACGGTCGTGTGGTTTCATGGCGGAGGACTCAAAGCGGGCAATCGATCGATTCCCAAAGAATTGAAAGAGCAGGGGATTGGCATCGTCGCGGTGAACTATCGCCTGCATCCAAAAGTGAAATCACCGGCCTATGTCGAGGATGCGGCGGCCTCGGTGGCGTGGGTTTTCAGAAACATTGAGAAATACGGTGGCTCCGCGGAACGTGTCTTTGTCAGCGGACACTCTGCCGGCGGATATCTGACAAGCATGATCGGTCTTGATCAACGCTGGTTGGCAGCTCACGACATTGACGCCGATCAGATCGCGGGCTTGATCCCGTTCAGCGGTCACACGATCACCCACTTTACCGTCAGAGCCGAACGAGGCATCGACGGCAAGCAGCCGATCATTGATGACATGGCCCCGCTGTTTCATGTTCGCAAGGACGCGCCGCCGCTGTTGTTGATCACCGGTGACCGGGAGCTGGAAATGCTCGGTCGTTACGAAGAGAATGCCTACCTCTGGCGCATGATGCAGGTGGTTGAGCACCCTGATACCACGTTGTATGAACTCGATGGCTACAATCATGGCCAGATGGCCGGACCCGCTCACCCGCTGCTGCTGCAGTTCGTCAGGAAGATCAGCTCAAAGATACCGGCCCGAACTGGCTCATCGAGTCGATGAATATGATGCCCATGACGCCCGATGCAATTTCTGGAAAGCGGTAAGTTCCCCACGCATTCGTAACCGAATCTGAAATCTTCCCGAAAATTAAATGCCTGTCTGCCACTTTGTGTATCCGGACAGATTACTGGCCCTCAGACGAACGATTTCGTATCCACGAAACAAGTGGTGCCAGCCACAGCACGATGCATAAAACTCCGAGGCCCGCGGCGATCGGACGGCCAAAGAACGCTGCCAGAGAATCTGACTTGGTCAGACTCTGGACGAACGCCTCTTCCAAACGTCCGCCCAGAATGATTCCCAGGACGACCGGTCCCGCCGGAACTTCGAACCGCTCCAGCACGACGCCCAGCAGGCCCATTGCCAGCATGACGCCGACGTCGAAGTAGCTGCCGTTGATCGCAAATGCTCCCACAATGCAGAACATCAGAATCAGCGGCAGAATGATCTGTCGGGGAATTCTGATGATCAGTGAGCCGGTTCGAATCGCCAGAAAGCCCAGAGGAATCAGCAGCAGGTTCGCCAGTACGAACGTGATGTAGATTCCGTAAACCAGTGGCAGCTGCACCGGGTCGGTAAAGATGCCGGGGCCGGGTTGGATGTTCTTCATCAGCAGGACGCCGATCACGATCGCCGTGACTGAGTCGCCGGGAATTCCCAGCACGAGAGCCGGGATCCACGCTCCGGCCAGCGATGCATTGTTCGCCGTCGTTGCGTCGGCAATGCCGTCGAGCGATCCTTTGCCATACTCGTCCCTTTGTTCCGGGGTGGCGCGGCGTTTCGAAACGGCATAAGAAACCCAGGCGGCAATGTCCGCTCCGGCACCGGGCAGCATACCGATGGCGGCTCCAATTGCACTACTGCTGGCGATTCTTGAACCCGACTTCTGCAATCGCTGACCGAGCCCTCCGAAAACTTCGCCGACACCTCGACTCAGCCAGTTTCCATTGGAAGATGCTGCGCCGATGTCCAATCCCTTGTCGGCCGATGGCGAAACTGAAATCACTTTCGCAAAATTCCGCAGGACTTCGGCCAGTCCAAACAGTCCGATCATCGCCGGGATGAAGTTGATCCCGGTGATCAGTTCGTCAAATCCAAACGTCAGTCTCGGCACGCTGTGTGTTGATCCAAGTCCAATACAACTCAGCAGCAGACCGATCGACAATGCAATCAATCCTTTTGCTGTCGAGCCTCGCGAGACAACCGCGGCACAACTCAGACCGAGGACACACAGCCAGAAGTATTCGTAGCTCGAAAACTCAAAGGCGATCCTCGCCAGTTGCGGCGCGAGAAAGATCAGCACCATGGCTCCGCAAAGTCCGCCCGCGACGCTGTAAACAAGTGACACGCCCAGTGCCTGTTGATGACGGCCTTGTAGCGTCAGTGAATAGGCATCGTCGACGTAAGCTGCCGACGACGGCGTGCCCGGAATTCTCATTAGTGTTGTCGGGATGTCACCCGCAAAAATACAGCAGGCTTCCATCGTCACGATCGCGGCCAGTCCGGAAATCGGATCGAGAAAAAACGTAAACGGTACCATCAGCGCCACAGCCATCGTGGCCGTCAGTCCGGGAATCGCCCCGACAAACAGTCCGTATGAGGCTGACACCAGTATCACCAGCAACACCTTCAGCGTCAGTGTGTTTTCGAGTGCTGTCAGAAAAGCGTCACTCATTGATGGCTCCAGAGAGTTCTATTCAAAAATTGCAGAGGACGCTGAGGAGAAAAACGCAAAGATGGAAGGAGTGCTTTCTTTTTCTCTCTGCGAAACATCCCTTCCTCTGCGATTCAATATTTTCAGTTCTGCTACCAGAAGATCCCAATAGGTAACGGGACTCTCAGCAGACCGGAAAACAATTCGTAGATTCCGACTGAAGCCACCATCGCGACGACAGCCGACGTAAGAATCCGCGCTCCCAGCAGTTTGGTCGTCACGAACAGAATAATCGCCGAGGTCACGATGAACCCCAGCACGTCGGCAGCCAGCATGTGAAAGATGACAGCTGCAATGACGCTGCCTGATAAAAGCAAAGCTCGCGGTGAGGTCGAACCTTCCGGCACGCTCACACTTTGGACGCCGGTCTGCGGAGTGGACGATTCCGCCGTGGCAATTGGCCGGCGGCGGGCTCCCATCAGAATCGCGATGAGCGACAGACCAAACATTCCTCCGGCGATCGCCGGAAAGACATTCGGCCCGACGGGTCCGGACTGCACAGACTGAAACTCCGGCCGGTTCAAAATTTTGCCGAACATCTCGTCGTTCCGTTTCAAGAAGTCGGCGAACTCGGTCGTTGGTCGCGCGGTATGGTCGAAGCCCTGTCGATCCATGAACTCGGGAAACGATTCGCCATTAACCCGGGCTTCGCCGCTGACGATCCGCTTCAGCACGGCGACCAGCTTGTCCTGAATTTCCTGGGGAGTGTCCTTCGCAACGCCGAGGCCTCGCCAGCCAGTCAGCGTCCAGTCCGAGCCTTGCTCCTTAAGAGTCGGGTAGTCTTTGAAATCGTCCAAAGCCTGCCGCTGGTCAGCCATGACTCCCAGGCAGCGAATGTCTCCGGAAACGAGCAGGCTTTTGGCTTCCGGCAGACTGCAGCAGACGAGATCAAGGTCGCCGGTCATCAGCTCCTGCAACGACGGAGCCGAACCTTGAGACGGCATCCAGATGACGTCGGTCGGGTTCTGATCCAGCGAGATCAGCCAGCCGGCCAGTGCCAGATGCCACGCCGCAAGTGCCGCCGTTCCCGAAGCCTTCAGCTCGCCAGGGCGTGATTTGATGGCCGCTTCGAGATCCTGCACCGTCTTGAAACTTGAATCCGACTTCACAAACAACGCTGCGGGATCCTCGTTGAGCGACATCAGCGGCGTGGAATCTTCCCAGGTGAGGTCCGTCAGGTTGCGCCAGTGAAGCATGCTCAGTTCGAGCGTCATCATCGAAATCGTGTAGCCGTCCGGCTTCGATCGAATGCCGCGTGAGTGTCCGGTCACTCCCTGCCCACCGGTGGCATTGACGACGTTGACCGGCGTGCCCAGTTCGCTTTCCAGAAACACGACGATCTGACGAGAGACGCGGTCTGTGCCGCCCCCGACTGCCCAGGGACAGACCAGCGTGATCGGTCGTGATGGATATTCACTCGATCGCTGACACCCAGCCAGTGAAACAGCCAGTATCAAAGCAAGAATAATGAGCAGAAGAAATCGAACTGTCACCAACCAGCGTGGCGATTCTCGAATTGATCGTTTCATATGGCACTTTCAGTTCACTGCGAACGGTATTTTCAGACGGATTCAGGGCGACAGAAGACCTGATTCGGAATCGACAGTCAACGAAGCAGCCGTTGATGATATGTAAGTTGAGAACGTGCGAGGCCCGTCGTTCATCACGGTGGAAGGCCGTGCGAAGCGCTGGTAGTCTTCCCGCTCGATCCGGTTTTCAACTCCAACTTTCGGTCTACCATCCCGCCATGCAGTTTCCACCCGTCGAAGAACAGCTCGCGATTATCCGCCGCGGCGTCGAAAAAATCGTGCCTGAAGAAGAACTGGCCGGGAAGCTGCAGAAGAGTCGAGAGTCGGGAACTCCGCTTCGTATCAAGTACGGAATTGATCCGACCGGCATCGACGTACATCTCGGTCATACAGTCCCGCTGCGAAAGATTCGACAGTTTCAGGAACTCGGCCACCAGGCGGTGATCATTATCGGCAATGCGACGGCGCTGGTCGGAGACCCCAGTGGTCGCGACGCCGCTCGCACCAAAAAGCTGACGGAAGAGGACGTCGAGAACAACGCTCGTGACTATCTGGAGCAGGTTGGCAAGGTCGTGTACCTCGACAAAGCCGAAGTACATCGCAACGGCGACTGGTTCGGAAAGATGGGTTTGCCCGAGATTCTGAATCTCTGCGGCAAAGTTACTGTCGCGCAGCTTCTGACCCGCGATGACTTCGCAAAACGCTACAAAGACGAGAAGCCAATCTTTCTGCACGAATGTCTTTATCCGGTGATGCAGGCCTGGGATTCGGTCGAGATTAAGTCCGACGTTGAACTCGGTGGAACCGAGCAGCTTTACAGTTTCATGCTGGCCCGCGACCTGCAGAAAGATGCCGGCATCAACCAGCAGATTGGGATCATGTCGCCAATTCTCGTCGGGCTCGACGGAGTGCGCCGCATGGGCAAAAGCCTGGGCAACTACATCGGCATCAGCGAAGAACCGTACGAGATGATGAAAAAGTTCATGCAGATCCCTGACGAGGTGATGCGCATGTACTTCGAACTGCTGACGCAATTGCCTTTGGAAGAAATCGACATACTGCTCGCGGGACATCCAAAAGAGGCCAAGACGACGCTGGCGAAGTCCGTCATCGACGACTACCACGCCGCTGGTTCCGGAGTCGCCGCCGCAGAACGCTGGCAGCAGGAAATCGGCGACAAGTCGGCACTTCCGCAGGACATCCCGACCGTCAAGGTCGCCAGCTCAGAACTGGACGCTGGTGGCAGCATTCAGTCGCTGAAACTTCTGTTATTGACGAAGCTTTGCGGATCAAACAGCGACGCCCGCAGACTGATCAGCCAGGGCGGCATGAAACTCGGCGAGGACAAGACGAAGGTCGAATCGATCGATCAATTGGTTAACGTCGAAACAGGATTGCTCATCTGGGCCGGCAAGAAAAAAGTCTGCCGAATCGAAATTGCTGGCTGAGCCGTACAGAATTTTCAACCACGAAAAACACGAAAAGAGAAAGCAGGACAGAAATTCTTTTCGTGTATTTCGTGTATTTCGTGGTTCATCCTTATAAGAACAAAGAGGAACACCTCATGAAAACAGGATTCGCCATCGTCGGCTGCGGCATGATTTCGCGGTTTCATGCGAAGGCCATTGCCGAGATTCGCGGCGCAAAGATTGTGGCGTGCTACGACGCCTTCACCGCGTCGGCCGACCGGTTTGCCGCCGAGATCGGTTGCAAGGCCTATCACGATCTCAAGGAAATGCTGGCGGACCCCGACGTTGATGTCGTGACGATCTGCACGCCCAGCGGAGCGCACATGGATCCGGCTGTCGCCGCTGCGAACGCTGGCAAGCATGTCGTCGTTGAAAAGCCGCTGGAGATTACGCTCAAACGTTGCGACAAGATCATCAATGCCTGCCGCAAGAACAAAGTGCAGCTCTGCACGATTCTGCCGTCGCGGTTCAGTCCGGCGAATCAGGCGTTGAAGGCGGCGATCGAGGAAGGTCGCTTCGGTCGTCTGACACTGGGCGACACTTTCGTGAAATGGTGGCGAACTCAGGAATATTACGACAGCGGCGGGTGGCGCGGCACGTTCGCGATGGACGGCGGCGGCGCTTACATGAATCAGGGAATTCACAACGTCGACCTGCTGTACTGGTTTATGGGCGAAGTTGTTGAGGTGGCTGCGTTCACCGACACACTGGCTCATGAGCGGATCGAAGTTGAAGACGTTGGTGCCGCCACTGTGCGGTTTGCCAATGGCGCGGTCGGCGTTCTGGAAGCCACCACTGCCGCGTGGCCGGGGCTTCTCAAAAAGACCGAGATCCACGGCACGACCGGTTCCGCGATTGTCGAGCAGGATCACATCCTGAAGTGGGAATTTGCGAAGAAGTCTCCGAAAGACAAGTCCATTAAAGCGAAGCTGATGGGCGGGGGAGCCAATACCGGAGGAGCAGCGGATCCGTCAGCGATCGACCACTCAGGACACCGCGAACAGCTCAAAGATTTTATCAGAGCCATCGAAACTGGCACGAAGCCGGCCATTGACGGTGAAGAAGGCCGCAAGAGTGTCGAACTGATTCTGGCCATCTATAAGTCGTCATGGACCGGCAAAGTGGTCAAGTTGCCGTTGACGTCTGATCCGAAGCCGCCAAAGTCGAATTGACCAAATGGCTGGTTCGAACGAGAGTTTCCCTGGTTGGTCGTCTAAAGTGACCTCTGCGATAAAACGTCAACCTGGTTGAATCTGAAATTCACGGACGGTTTGTGGTCAACGGAGTGACCTTTTCATGAAATTCATGAAGCAGAATAAGTGGCGTCGCCTGCTGGAGTATGCCGCGTTCCGATGCCTGATTGCCGGTATCTGGATTCTGCCCGTCCGTCTTCAGCGAGTCCTGGCGTGGAGTCTGGCCACGTTGATGTGTCGGGTTCTGCCTCACAAACTGACGCGTTACGACATCGCGTTTGACAACATCCGGCAGTCGTTCGGTGAAGAATTCTCCGACGAGAAAATCGATCAGACAATTTTCGGAATGTGGCAGCACGTGCTGAGAATGGTCTGCGAGATGGTGCAGTTCCCGCGCAAAGTCAGTTGCAACAACATCTATGACGTCGTCCAGTTTCGTAACAAAGATCAGGTCATTAACGCTCTGTGCTCAGGCCGACCGGTGATCATGCTCAGCGGGCA
>JABMPE010000497.1 GCA_013203845.1 Rhodopirellula sp.
GCCAGTGCCAGTGCCGCTCGGCGTCGGTCAGGTGGCTGTGCAGAACCGCGACAGAATCGAAGCGGCTGCTGAATCGTCGGATCGTTTGCGGTGTCAGGCTGATTTCCGGCACTAGGACGATGGCCTGTCGACCGTAACTGACGACTTCGCGGATCGCCTGAATGTAGACCTCAGTCTTGCCGCTGCCGGTGACTCCGTGCAGCACGAACGTTCGCGACCGTTTCATGCGAAGCTGCATGTTGATGGCGCTGAGCACTCGCTGCTGGTCGGGGTTCAGTTCGAGATCCTGTTCGGGGCGGACATCGCCAATTTCCGATTCGAAAGTCGCGGTCCGCTTGCGAGTCGCGACAATGATCCCTTTGTCACGCAGCCCGTGAATCGGAGCCGGGCTGCAACCGAGCGATTCCGTAATCTGGTCGCCTCGCAGCGGCGTGCTGGCTTTTCGCAGAAGCTCGACAATGGCCGCCTGTTTGGTGGGCAGCTTTGTGGCAGCCAGCAGGTTGTCGATGTCGTCAGCCAGCGCGAAGTACGTCATCTCGCGCGTGCCCGACTGCTTTTTGACGCCAGCCGGAATGGCGGTTTCCAGTGCCTGCCCCCAGCCGCAGATGTAACGCTCGGCAATCCACTTTGTCAGATCAAGCAGGTGCTGCGTCACGAGCGGCTCGCGGTCGACAAGCCCCACAATTTCTTTCAGCTTCCTGTTGGACGTTTTGAATTTTGAAAGTCCGACACAGAACGCGACTTCCTTGCGGTTGCCTTTTCCGAACTGAATTTCGACGCGCTGACCGGGACCGATGAACTCACGCAAGGATTCCGGCACGAGGTACGAATACGTCTGCTCCAGCGGTCGCACCAGAGCGACTTCGGCCACCAGTCGGTCTTCTTCGGCAGCGATTTCCCAGGCCGGACGATCGGGCTCGGTCTGAAACAGGTTCTTCTGAGTCGAGCCTTTCACGCGATCGGATCCTGCTTGCGTCGGGGACCATACTGCCAGAACAACCGCTCTTTTGTCAGATGGCCGTATCGCATTGCACAGTTTAGACAGAACCGGCTCTCGCCATATCGCAAATGAATCTCGCCGGGCAGAATCAAGTGGTACCAGTCCTGGCCGGGGTTCTTGAAATAGCAGTACTCGCGGATTCCGTCTTTCTTCACGTGAACCGTCCAGCCCTCGGGATACGGAACGTAGACACGCAGGTCCTCCGGCACGTCGTGCTCGACGAGCGGCTTCGGCGGTTCCGGATTCTGCTCAAAGTCGTTACTCATACCGCAAAGGTGTCCTCAGACAATGGCTGACCGACACGTTTTACCACGGAAGACACGGAATCGCACGGGCCAGGTGACGACGGTTCGGCCGATCAGGCTGACATTTTAACGCAGAGATCGCCGAGGATGAAAAACGCAGAGAAGTACGGAGAACTCTCCTTTTCTCAGCGAGTCCTCTGTGAACTCTGCGTTTCATTTTCTGAATTTCAGATGAAGAGGTTGGTATGAAGTTCGAAATAGCGACGGCACGAACCGATGAGTTTCTCGATGTGGCGGCACTGGATCGCATTGCCTGGCCGAACATGAACGACACGTTCATTCCCGACGGCGAGCATATCTGGCGGGTCTGGTGTGACCATGCAACGCTGCTGGTGGCAAAGGTGACCGACCGCGAACCGTTCAGCGAGACCAACGAAATTGCCGGCGCGCTTGTCATGTTTCCTTCGCGGAACGGCGAACTGTTTCTGCACAAAATCATGGTGCATCCCGTCTGTCGTGGTCGAGGCGTCGGAACGGCTCTCATGAAGAATGCCCTTGAAGGTGCACCCGTTCCCGTGCTGCTGACCGTCGATCCGGAGAACTCTGCAGCGGTCTCGCTGTACGAGCAGTTTGGATTTCGTCCACGGGAACGAATCGACGGCTACTATCGGCCTCACGAAGATCGGCTGATTATGGAACACCGGCCCTCTTCCAGTACGTAGATCAGGCTGGATCGACCGCTGGCTGGATCGCCTGCGAAGTCCGGTACGAACCCGGAATCGATCACAAATCGTTGCGGATTCCGATGGCCGTGGCGGTCGCGTACGCCTTGCAGTGCGAGATGGTGATCAGGATTTCGTCGATGCCGATTTTCTCGGCATACTCGCCCGCTCCGCCGCGGATGTTGACGAACGGCTGACCGCTTTTCTCATTCAGAATTTCAATGTCCAGCCAGCCGATCCCTTTGACAAAACCGGTACCGAGCACCTTCATGACGGCCTCTTTGGCCGCCCAGCGTCCGGCGAAGGCCTCGTAGCAGTGCTTTCGTTTCTGGCAGTATTTGATTTCTTCGGCGGTATAGATCCGGTTGATGAAAGTTTCGGCGTGCCGCTCGATCATCTTCGCAATTCGAGCGATCTCGACGATGTCTGTTCCAAGTCCGACGACCACGAGAATTCAGCTTTCAAATCAATGAAGTGAAACCAGGATTTGAAGGGACCAGGCACACACCGAACCAGACCCCGAAACGACCGAGGTTACTTCATGCCCTGCGCTTCGTCCAACAGTCGCTTCAGGTCAGCAAACTGCTCGTCGTTCAGAACGACCGCAATCGGCTGCGTCTTCCGGTCAGTTGTTTCGAGACTCAGATTGATGGTTGGACGAGCATCGCAACCACACGCCGAAAACTCCGCGGCGACGGACAGAATTGATTCCGGGGCGCGATCGGGCAGCAACTGCCTGAGTGGCTCCGGCACCGGCGCGGGGAACAGGTGCGACCGAATGACGCGTCGCCAGGTCTGACACGTCGAGCAGAACGGCGCCCCAACCGAAATTCTGGCCAGTAGTCCCGCCGCAACCCCGGCCAGGATCAGTTCCAGCAGACCGATCAGCGTTGCAGCCGCGCGATAATCGACCACTGCCGACGCGCGATGCGCGAGCCAGTCGCCGAGTTCAACTTCCGGTGGAGCCGTCTGTCGTTCGAGAAACCCGGTCATCTGCCGCCGATTCTCTTCGTACGCCTTCAGCTGCTCTTCGTCGCCGTCGGCGGGTTTTGGCATCTGAGCCAGCATCCGGGCAACGAGTGCCGCATCGGGACGAGGCTGCTCGGGTTTCTTCGCCTCAGCTGCCCACACCGCCCACCAGAAAGCTGCGGTGACGCCAACACTCGAAACGCCGCAGACGAAACCGCCGCAAGCACCGAGTCTCGGATCGTGCATTTTCAACGGCACGGCGGCTCGGCCCAGCAACGCTCCGACAACGCATCCCTGCCCAACGGCCAGCAATCCGAGCAGTCGAAATCGCGTCGGCACGAACCCGAACAACAGGCCAATCGCCACCGCGATGGCAAGCCCCGATGCGAACCACAGCAGCGACCGTTTTAGACGTGGTTCGGTTGTCCGCATGTTTTCGCCGGCTTTCGACGTCAGAAATGACGACGGTGTCCGTGGCGACGAAGACATCGCCGAATCCGACTGGTGGTCGTGCGAAATTGTCTGGTCAGGATCGGTCATCGGGTCGGTCGGTTTCTACGGCAGACTACGGCAGACATGGAGTCGCGTCAGACGCATTCGGCATTCGGTCGAAAGGCTGCTCACACGTGAAGGAATAAACTATAACGATCTGCCCGTCAGGCCATTTCATGGCGTCTCCGCCTTCGACTTCGAACGATACCACGGACCATGAGCACAACAAACGTCATCGAGATCGTCCGCGAGCGGATTCAGTGTCACTTTCCGTTACTGTTTCTGACGACGCATGAAGAGAACCGTTGGGAGTCGGAACTGGCCACGATGGCGCTCGACATGGAACGAGGTCTCGTCATCTGGACGGCGACCGACGGCGCTGCGCCGCCGCTTGATTCTCACGCGGGCGACCATCACCGCCCGGCGGACTTCATCCAGCAGATTACCGCCTACCCTCGCGATCACGTTTTTCTGCTGAAAGACTTTCACCCGTTCCTGAAGGATCCCTTCGTCATTCGCCGACTGCGCGACGTGATCCCGACGCTGACCGAGCAGAACAAAACGATCCTGCTGATGGGGCCGGACTCGACCGTCCCGATTGAGCTGCAACGCGACGCGACGTCTCTCGAACTGCCGTTGCCGAGCCTGGAAGACTTGCGTGACGAACTGCGCGAACTGCTCATCCAGCGTCAGCATCAGGGTGAAGCCAATCTGAAACTGACCAGCCTGCAGGAAGAGAAGCTGTTGAAGGCGGTTATGGGGTTGACCACGAAACAGGTGCAACAGGCCATGTCGCGAGCCCTGCTCGGACGTAGCAAGGTCGACAACGACGTTTACGCGGCACTGATCGCCGAGAAGAAACACATGGTGCAGGGTTCGGACCTGCTGGAGTTTCAGGAACTGGCCGAAGGCGCCAAAGACATCGGCGGGCTCGAAGCGTTGAAAGCGTGGGTCAGCACGAGAGCCGAAGCGTTTTCCGAGAAGGCTCGACGGCAGGGCATCCCCGCGCCAAAGGGCGTGCTGCTGCTGGGGGTGCAGGGTTGCGGAAAGAGCCTGACGTCGCGAGCCATCGCGCAGATGCTGGCGTTTCCGCTGGTGCGGCTCGATGTGTCCACGTTGCTCAGCGGCGGACTGGGCGAATCAGAAAAGAATCTGCGGGACGTTTTGAATCTGATGGAGATGATCGCTCCGGCGGTACTCTGGATGGACGAAGTTGAAAAAGGCTTCGCGGGTGTCGGAGAAGGTGGCAGCAACGATTCGACGATGGTTCGTCTGATGGGGCGTTTTCTGACCTGGATGCAGGAGAAGAAAGCTCCGGTGTTTGTGGTCGCGACGGCCAACTCGGTCGCCGGGCTGCCTCCGGAAATGCTGCGCCGTGGTCGCTTTGACGAACTGTTCTTTGTTGACCTTCCGAACTACCACGAGCGGAAAACGATCCTCGATATTCATCTCAGAAAACAGAAGCTGAATCCTGCCGACTTTGACCTGGGCCATCTTTCCGACAAAACCGAAGGCTACAGCGGGGCGGAAATCGAGCAGTCTGTGCAGACCGCCGTCGTCGAGAATTACAACCGCGGCGGCAGCCTGGATCAGAAGGAGATCGAAGACGCGATCGACGACACCGTTCCGCTTTCCGTGACGATGGAAGAAAAGATTTTTGAACTGCGTGAGTGGGCCAGAACTCGCTGCCGACCGGCGACTCCCGACAGCCGGGTTCTGCAGATGCTGGAAGAGGAGCATCGCGAAAAGACGGGCGAGGCAGCTCCGGAAATGTTCAATCTGATCGACGAAGTGATCGACGACGAAGTAAACGACGACTTCAACTGGCGGACGATGCTTGCTGAAGGCCGAGTTCAGGCAGGCTTGCTGGAGTACGTTTCCGAGCAGGACGAGATCACGCTCGCCGAACTCCAGAAAGCGGTCACCGGCCACGTTGAAGCCGAAGGCGAATTCGGCCTCGCCCTGCGAGCGGATCCTCACGTCGTCATCTGGCACGGCATGAGTGCGGAAATCGCCGCTCCACTGGCCAAGTTAATTTCAGACCGCAAGCTCTACCTGCATCCTGTTTCTGGCTCCCGATACGGCGACGCTGCCGCCAGTGTGCCGGTGCCAAAAATCTCCGCACTCACTGACACGCGACTTTCAAAAACAGCCTGGCTCCCCGTCACAATCAGCGCCATCGCTCCGGAAGAGGTCGACGAACGACTGGTCCGAGTCGCTCGCATGAAACTTCGGCGTTAACAAAACCCGGTACTGAGCGACCAGACCCATCTTACCGGACCGACCTGACGTCACATTCCATCACCCGAACTGAACCGGTACTGGTCTGGCTCTGTCCGATGCGATAAAAACCGCCAATTCACGCTCCGGCGGGCACCGTGCCCGACCGTTTTTCACAACATCCGTTAACTTCCAACCCAAGCCAACATCATGATTCAGGTCAACCTTCCCGACGGAACGAGCAAGGAATTTGACGCCGGCACGACGGCTCTGGACGTCGCGGCTTCAATTGGCGAACGGCTCGCCATGGCGACCATCGCCGCCGAAGTCAACGAGACGATCGTCGACGCGATGCGACCGCTGGAAGAACTCCAGGTGGATGGCCAGCCGGTCGATCTGAAACTGATCACGACTCGCGATGCCGCCGCTCTCGGCGTGCTGCGTCACTCGTGTGCTCACGTCATGGCGCGAGCGGTCATGCGCCTTTACGAAGGCGTCGGCCTGGCTTTCGGACCGACCACCGGCACCGGCTTCTACTACGACTTCGATCTGGCCACTCCGATCAGCGATGAGGACTTCCCGAAGATCGAAGCTGAGATGCATAAGATCGTCAAAGAAGCTGAACCCTTCGAGCGGTTCTACATGAACCGTGACGAAGCGTTGCAGTTCTGCGGCGATCTGAATCAGGAACTCAAGTGCGAGCACATCAGCACGGGACTCGCCGACCACGGTCAGCTCAGCTTTTATCGGCAGGGGGAGTTCGTTGACCTTTGCCGCGGCCCGCACATCCCGGACGCCGGTAGAATCAAAGCGTTCAAGCTGCTGAGCGTTGCCGGCGCTTACTGGAAAGGCAATGCCGACAACAAACATCTGCAACGACTTTACGGAACCGCGTTCTTCAGCAAGAGCGATCAGAAAGAGTTTCTCGCTCAGTTGGAAGAAGCGCGACGCCGCGACCACCGGGTCCTCGGGAAGCAGCTCGGACTGTTCAGTATCAGCCAGGAAGTCGGACAGGGACTCCCGCTGTGGCTACCCAAAGGCGCGACGATCCGAGCGTTGCTGGAAGACTTCATCAAGAAGGAATTACTGGCTCGCGGTTATCAGCCGGTTTACTCGCCACACATCGGTCGCGCCGAACTTTATGAAACCAGCGGCCACTTCCCGTACTATCGGGATTCGCAGTTCGCTCCAATTTTTGGTCACGATGCTGGGCAGCTCGTCGATTACTGGAAGCAGAAACTCCAGGACGGCGCATTGAGCACCGAAGACGAGCAACAGATCGGTCGCACGGCTGAACTGCTCGGCTGTGGCTGTGCCAGCGAAGCGTTACAGGCCGGCTCCGCCGACGAGAGAGCGAAGATCCTGCATACCTGGGAACACGGTCAGGAACGTTACCTGCTCAAGCCGATGAACTGTCCGCATCACGTGCAGATGTATAAATCGCAGCAGCGAAGTTATCGCGACCTGCCTGTGCGGCTGGCCGAATTCGGCACTGTTTACCGACACGAGCAGTCCGGCGAGCTGAACGGGCTCCTGCGGGTTCGCGGTCTGACACAGGACGACGCTCACCTGTTCTGCACTCCCGAGCAGGTCGAACAGGAATTCAAAGACACGCTCGATCTGGTCAAGTTTGTGCTCGACGCCGTCGGTCTCGACGATTACCGCGTGCAGCTTTCCAAACGCGATCCGGGTTCCGACAAGTATGTCGGTTCACCGGAACTTTGGGACAACGCCGAAGAGACGCTTCGCAAAGTGCTGGTTGAATCGGGCCTGAACTTCACCGAGTGCGAAGGTGAAGCCGCGTTCTACGGTCCCAAGGCGGACTTCATGGTGCGAGACTGCATCGGTCGCGAATGGCAACTCGGCACGATCCAGGTCGACTACAACCTCCCGGAGCGATTCGGGCTGGAGTACATCGGCTCGGACAACACGGCCCACCGACCGGTGATGATCCACAGGGCCCCGCTGGGATCGCCCGAAAGGTTCATCGGAATCCTCATCGAGCACTTCGCCGGAGCGTTCCCGCTATGGCTCGCGCCGGTGCAGGTGGCGATCCTTCCGGTCAGTGAAAAATGCGCCGATTACGCCGCCGAGCAGGCTAGAATTCTAAAAGACAACGGCATCCGTGTCGAGCTCGATGATTCTCCGGAAAAAATAGGAGCAAAAATTCGACGCGCCACACTGGACAAAGTGCCTTATATGCTTATTCTTGGTCAAAAGGAAGC
>JABMPE010000498.1 GCA_013203845.1 Rhodopirellula sp.
ACATCACGGGCACCGATCTGATCCGCCACAACGATGGTGCCATCTATGTCCTTGAGGACAATCTTCGGTGTCCTTCCGGCGTTTCCTATGTGCTGCAGAACCGGCAGGTGATGAAACGCAGCTTTCCGCAGATTTTCTCGGAGACGAAAGTCCGTCCGGTCATCGATTACCCGATTCGTCTTTACGAAACGCTGCAGTCGCTGGCACCGGAAGTCTCCGACCCCACGATCGTTGTACTGACTCCCGGCATCTACAACTCCGCCTACTATGAGCATTCTTTTCTCGCGCAGCAGATGGGCGTCGAGCTGGTTGAGGGTTCCGATCTGGTCGTTCGAGACGGTTTCGTTTTCATGCGAACGACCCGTGGCCACAAACGAGTCCACGTGATCTACCGCCGGATTGATGACGATTTCATCGACCCGGAATGTTTCCGCAAAGATTCGGTGCTGGGCGTTCCCGGCTTGATGGATGCCTATCGAAACGGACGGGTGGCTCTGGCCAACGCCCCCGGAACCGGCGTCGCGGATGACAAAGTCATTTACGCCTTCGTGCCGGCCATGATTCGCTACTACCTGGACGAAGAAGCGATCCTGCCAAACGTCAAAACCTACGTCTGTCATCGCGAGGACGATCGCAAATTTGTGCTGGACAATATCGGTGATCTGGTCGTCAAAGCCGCCAACGAATCCGGCGGCTATGGAATGCTCATCGGCCCACACTCGACGAAGGCGGAACAGGCGGAATTCGCTCAGAAGGTCAACGAAAACCCGCGAAACTACATCGCTCAGCCAACGCTGTCACTTTCGCGAGTGCCGACGGTAGTCGGAGACCACTTTGAAGGCCGACACGTCGATCTGCGACCGTATATTCTATACGGCGAAAATATCTGGGTGCTGCCCGGTGGCCTCACGCGGGTCGCCTTGAAGAAGGGGTCGCTGGTGGTGAACTCGTCGCAGGGCGGCGGCAGCAAAGACACCTGGGTCATTGCGGGCAATGATTCACAACTTCAGTCGCAATCACAAACAGAGTGATTCCGTACTCCATTTCGCCTTTGCACAGTCAGCCTGGACCACAGATTCAACTGCTCGGAGACAATCATGCTCAGCCGCGTTGCGGATTCGATTTTATGGATGGCACGTTACGTTGAACGGGCCGAGAACCTTGCTCGGTTTATTGACGTGACGCTCAATCTGCAGATTGATATTCCGGGCTCAGCCTATACCCAATGGGAGCCGCTGGTCCGAGCAACCGGCGACGATGAGAAATTCAAAGAACGTTTTAGCGAATTCAACGAACGGAACGTCATCACCTTTCTCACATTCGATCGGGACAACCCCAACTCCATCGTCACCATCCTGCGTGCGGCCCGTGAAAATGCCCGTTCAATCCGTGAAACGATTTCATCCGAGACGTGGGAACAACTCAACGCGTTCTATCACTTCGTGCGTGACGCAGCAGACTCGGAGGAAGTCAGGAAATCGCCCGGCGATTTCTTTACGGAAGTGAAACATTTCAGCCACCTGCTGAACGGCGTCACCGATGCCACGATGTCTCACAATGAGGGCTGGCATTTCTCCAACATGGGGCGACTGCTGGAGCGAGCGGACAAGACCTCGCGAATTCTCGACGTCAAATACTTCACACTGTTGCCGCGTGTTGAAGACGTTGGCAGCCCGGTGGACGACCTGCAATGGTCAGCCGTGCTGCGATCAGTCAGTGGCTTCGAGATGTACCGCAAGCGTTACCACGGCATCACGGTCGAAAGGATTGTCGAATTTCTGATTCTGGATCGTGAATTTCCGCGAGCCATTCAATACTGCCTGACAGAAGCCGACAACTCACTGCACGCCATTTCCGGCACCGCTTCTGGCACGTTTACCAATCTGGCAGAGCAGCATCTGGGACGCCTCCGAGCGGAACTGGCTTTCTGCGACGTCAGGACCATCATCAATCAGGGGCTGCACGAATTCGTCGACAGTCTGCAGACACAGTTGAACCTGATCGGCGAGGGCATCGACGAAACGTTCATCGATCCACAGCCCGTCTGACAATGGTGAGCGTGCCGTCAATTCTGCAATCCGTCTGGAACCTTCGCTAACACTGATCGAATCATCGGTATGACAATCCGCGTCGCGCTCAACCATGTTACCCACTACCATTACGACAGAGTCGTCGCGATTGGCCCGCAGCTGGTTCGCCTCCGACCGTCTCCACACTGCCGTACTCCGATCAAGAGCTATTCACTGAAAGTGACGCCGAGCGATCACTATGTGAACTGGCAACAGGATCCACACGGTAACTTTCAGGCTCGCTTTGTCTTTCCCGATAAGGCACAGGAACTGAAGGTCGAAGTTGACCTCATCGCCGAAATGACGGTCATCAACCCCTTCGACTTCTTTGTCGAGGAATATGCGGACAAGTTTCCGTTCAAGTATGAGGACTCGCTTGCTCACGAGCTCCGACCATTTCTCGAAATGCTGCCGGCAGAACCGAAGCTCGCCAAACTGGTCAAGTCGATCGACATTTCGAAGCAGACGACCGTGGACTTTCTGGTCGCGCTGAACGCGAAGATTCAGCAGGTCGTCGGCTACACCGTCCGGCTGGAACCAGGTGTGCAGACACCGGAAGAAACACTGACGCTGAAAAGCGGATCGTGTCGTGATTCCGCCTGGCTGCTCGTGCAGATTCTCAGACACCTGGGACTCGCTGCGAGATTCGTGTCCGGATATCTCATTCAATTAACCGCCGACGTGAAGTCACTCGACGGGCCATCGGGGCCGGAGAAAGATTTCACAGACCTGCACGCCTGGACCGAAGTCTTCCTTCCCGGAGCCGGCTGGGTCGGACTTGATCCAACGTCCGGACTTTTTGCCGGAGAAGGCCACATTCCGCTGGCCTGTACTCCTGAGCCGTCAACCGCTGCTCCGATCAGCGGAGCCGTCGACAAATGCGAATGCGAATTCTCATTCGAAATGTCTGTCACACGAATTCATGAAGATCCGCGAGTCACCAGACCGTACACCGACTCCCAGTGGAATTCGATTGAACAGCTCGGTCACGTAGTCGACGAGAAACTTGCCGTCGGAGACGTGCGGCTCACGATGGGTGGCGAGCCAACGTTCGTCTCGATTGATGACATGGATGGAGAGGAATGGAATTCAGCCGCCGTCGGACCGCACAAGCGACGCCTTGCCGGAGAGCTGCTGCATCGACTGAGCAATCGATTCGCTCCGGGCGGCCTGTTGCATTTCGGACAGGGCAAGTGGTATCCCGGAGAGTCTTTGCCTCGCTGGGCGTTGACGGTTTACTGGCGGAAAGACGGGAAGCCGCTCTGGAAAAATCCGAAGCTCATCGCCGACGAAACTCACGATTACGGTTTCGGTGCCGAAGAAGCCAAACAGTTCAGCACGCATCTGGCCATGGTGCTTGGCGTCAAAGCCGACTGGATCGTGCCAGCTTTCGAAGACATCTACTACTACCTCTGGAAAGAGCAGCGGCTGCCTGAAAACATCGAGCCCGGCGACCCGCGTATTAAAGACCCGGAAGAACGAGCCCGGCTGATGCGTGTGTTCGAAAAGGGACTCGGCACCCCCACCGGTTTCATCATGCCGTTGCAGCGGCAGTGGTGGCAGGCAAAGCAACGCTGGGTCACTGGCCCCTGGCCTGTCCGTCCGGAAGCGATGTTTCTGCTGCCTGGAGATTCGCCGCTGGGTTTGCGACTGCCACTGGATTCGCTGCCATACCTCGCCCCGTCGCAGAAGCCGTTCTTTGCCGAAGCCGATCCAACAGCTCCGCGTGGTGAACTGCCTGTTGCGGCACAGCGGTCGATTGCCGGACATCCGGAAGCGATGCCTCTGTACGGAGTTTCTGAGCAGACTCTGGCAGAAGATACCGATGAAGATTCCAGCGACGATGATCCGTCAAAAACCAAAGAGGCCGTCGCCGACAACGTACGCACGGCGCTGTGTATCGAGCCTCGCGGCGGACGTCTGCACGTCTTCATGCCCCCCTGCGAATCGGCGGACGACTACGTTGAGCTGATCGCGGCGATCGAGCAAACCTGCACCGACCTGAAAATGCCGATCATCGTTGAGGGTTATCTACCGCCGCACGACGACCGTCTGCAGCAGATCAAGGTGACGCCGGATCCTGGCGTCATCGAGGTCAACGTTCATCCGACAGAATCGTGGCCGGAACTGGTCAACCTCACCACGACCATCTACGAGGAAGCCCGCGTCACACGGCTCGGCACCGAGAAGTTCGATCTCGACGGACAGCACACCGGCACCGGCGGCGGTAATCACATTGTTCTGGGTGCCGCATCGCCGCTCGACAGTCCGTTCCTCAGACGGCCCGACCTGCTGCGCAGTATGGTTGGCTACTGGAACAACCATCCGTCGCTGTCGTACCTCTTCAGTGGAAAGTTCATCGGTCCCACCTGCCAGGCACCGCGAGTCGACGAAGGCCGCTTCGACGCGATGTATGAAATGCAGATTGCCTTTTCTCAGGTTCCAGACCGGAACGTCGGTTCGATTCCGCCGTGGCTGGTCGACCGCATTTTCCGCAACCTGCTGGTCGACCTGACGGGAAACACACACCGGGCTGAGTTCTGCATCGACAAACTGTACTCGCCGGATTCATCAACCGGTCGACTGGGACTGGTCGAGCTGCGTGGCTTCGAGATGCCGCCGCACGCTCAGATGAGTCTCACGCAACAGCTGCTGATTCGAGCCATCGTGGCCATGTTCTGGGAGCGGCCATTTAACGACAAACTGGTCGAATGGGGCACCACGCTGCACGACCGGTTCCTCTTACCACACTTTACCTGGTCCGACTTCGGCTCGGTCATTGAGGACCTGAAGCGAGCCGGATTTAACTTCTCACACGACTGGTTCAAGTCGCATTTTGAGTTCAGATTCCCGTTTGTGGGCGAAGTGTCCCGCCAGGACATCCGCCTCGAACTACGAACGGCCATTGAACCGTGGAACGTACTCGGCGAAGAACCCGGTGGTGGAGGCACCGTCCGATTCGTGGACTCGTCCGTCGAAAAACTGCAGGTACTGGTTCAAGGACTGACCGACCAGCGACACATCGTGACGTGCAACGGTCGGCGGTTACCGCTGAAGCCAACGGGCACTCAGGGCGAATTCATCGCGGCAGTGCGTTTCCGGGCCTGGCAGCCTCCGAGCTGTCTGCACCCGACGATTCCAGTGCATGCTCCGCTGGTCTTCGACATTCTGGATACGTGGAGCGAACGTTCAATCGGTGGCTGCACCTACAACGTTTCCAACCCGACCGGTCGCAACTCGGCAAGCTTCCCAGTGAACTCTTACGAAGCCGAATCCCGCCGCGCCGCCCGCTTCTTCGAAACGGGGCATACACCTGGAGCCATGCAAATCCTACCGGTCGAATCAAACCCGACGTTTCCGATGACACTGGATCTGCGCCGAGGCTGAGGCTGAGGCTGAACGTTGTTGAAGGATACTGGTTATTGACTTATTGACGAGAACGGTGGCCGTCGAAAAATGTGGCACCAGTCTGGCCAGCGCCGTGCCGGGAACTGGCAACTCCAGATAATTTCGCGCTGGCGGAGCCTGTCGTCGCGAGTGAGGTTATTCCAGCGGTTCGACATCGACCGATACGCTCAGCGTGTGCTTGCCTCCGCCGGTGAAGACGCCACGGATGGGGGCAACGTCGGAGTAATCGCGTCCCCACGCAATCGGAATGTGGTCGATGCCGCAGACTTTATCGTTGGTCGGATCAAGGTCGATCCAGCCAGCCTCGCCGCACCACACCGAAAACCACGCGTGAGACGCGTCGGCTCCGACCAGTCTTTCCTTCCCTGGAGGAGGAATCGTTCTCAGGTAGCCGCTCACATAACGGGCGGGCAGTCCCAGCGAACGCAGACAGCTGATCGCGACGTGAGCAAAGTCCTGGCACACACCATGCTTCTGGGCAAGCGCTTCGCCTGGCCGAGTGACAACTGTGGTCGCTCGCGGATCGTATTTGAATTCGCGGAAAATCTTCGACATCAACATTACCGCTCCGGCAAGGATTGGTTGCGCGGGCATAAAACAATCAGCGGCATACTCACGAAACGTTTCACCTCGTGAGACCAGCGACGAATCGAACACGAACTCGGTGACGTCAAACCAGTCATTGATGGTTTGATTGCGAACGCCCGTCACCACGTCTTCCCACTTCGGCGTCTGACTGGCATCGGGCACGACCTGTGGTGAAACGGTAACCCGACTGGTCGCCGTCAGCAGTAACTTCCGGTGACTCTCGTCGAGCGAAAACGACTGAACCAGATTGCCGAACCAGTCCTTGCGTCGCGAAACATGCCCAGGAGTCGGTCGAATGAGCATGCGATGTGACGTGCAATTCGTGTACGCCGTCTCGCGAGGCGTTAGTCGCAACTGGTTATGGCACACCGGTACCGAATCGGAATACTGATACGAGGTCGAATGAACGATGCGGTACTTCACAGCGTCTTCCTGAAATGCGGATTTCTGATCTTCAGATCGTGTCCCGGTCGAACGCTCGCGGCAGGCCCGCATGAATAAGGTATCGCTGGCTGATGGCATCAGACAGTTTCGGAATCTGATCGAGCAATCGCTGCATCAACCGGTCGAGCGATCGTCGCTGACCGTCGTCTACCTGAGCCAGTTCATGTGGTTCAGCCAGCCGCACGGAGTTATGCAGCGACAGTGCCAGACGTTCGTCCAGACCCAGCACGGCCTGTCTGGCCGACGGCAACTTCGCAACGTGCTCCTGAATTCGGTTCAACTGAAAAATCAGAGATCGCGGGTTGGTATCGTCGGTTGCCAGCAGGTCGATGACCGCTTCAGCCTGCATTGTCGAGAAGTAGCGACCACGATAGGTCATGATGCTGTCACACGATTCGAGAACGACTTCGAGGACAAACTGTTCCGGGTCAGAAATCTGAACGAGAGCCGACTGCAGTATCGTCGCCGTGTGCCAGACCCGTTCAATTCTTCGACCCAGTTCCAGAAACCGCCAGACCTGTGTCCGGGTCATCCCTTCGCTCGACAGCCCACCAAATTGTGCCACACCGTTAATAACTCGCTGCACCAGCTGCAGCAGTCGCGTCGAATCAATTTGCTTGACTTTCGTCGCTGAAACATTCCAGTCCGGGTGTAGTTGATTCAACGTCTGCCAAGCATCGGCAGAAAGCCGATCGCGCACAGTATTTACAAGGCGGGCGACACCATCCATCGTGACCTTCAGACTGAGCGATTCCCGCAAGTCAAAGACGGAGGCGGGCACACTCTCTTCAAGGTCTGGCAGCCCACTTTTCAGTCCTTCGACAGCGAGGCTCGGTTCGAGCTGCCCGAGTGCCGCGAGTGCACGCACGAGCACGACTCGCACGACACTGGACTCGTCGTCCTGATCCCCGGAAAGATGCTGCAGGAGTACACGCAGTCCGCGTGCAGCTCCGTCCGCCCGTTCGACCATTCGACCCAGCCAGAACAGATTTTCCGCATCCCGACTCGGAAGATCGTTACCACTGCGTTTCAGAACCAGCGGCACATCCGAAGATCGCAGCAACGTGACCGGTTCTTCTGGCCCATCGCTTTCAATCCAGACATCCTGAGCCCGTTCGCCAGCCGCCATCGATCGATCCAGCGAAAGGCGATCCGGAGACGTTCGAGCCAGTCCACCCGGCAACGTGTGAAATGAATCTCCGTCTGCCGCGACAAAGAATCGAAACGCCGAATGCCAGGGCTCAATACTTGAACCAAGCCACACCGGAACCGTCGAGCGGACGATCCGTTCCTGTGCCACAAAGTCGGATGGCCGTGCCTTCAGCTTCTGCACGAGTTCCTGTCGTGCTGCCTGCGTTAACAGAGCCGCTTCGATTGGCAGGGCACTGTTCACGACAAAGGCTGATCGCAGAACAAGCTTGTCCAGGTTCTCAAGCACGTAAGCCAGCGCGGCGGGTTGCCCGCACCACCACGTCGCTGCCGAAGGTAGTCGCAATTCTTCTCCGAGCAGCTTTCGACAGGCCGCTGGCAGGAACGGAACCAGTGCGGGCGTTTCAGCCAGCCGGCTCCCCAGCGAATTGGCGACAACGACTTCATCGTTACGGACAACGTCGACCAGTCCGCTGACTCCTGTCAGTGAGCCGGAATTCAGCTCGACGGGATCGCAATCATCATCGCTGACTCGTCGCAGAATGACTTCCACCGGAAGCAGTCCGCCGAGTGTTTTCAGCATGACTCGCCCACCGCGAGTCGCCAGGTCCCCGCCTTCGGCCAGTGTGTATCCGAGATACCTGGCCAGATAAACGTCTTCGAAATACGTTGGCGATTCGGCTCCTCGTGACAGTATGACGGTGCGGGGACTTTCCCGATAACGCGGAGCCATCTCACGAAGAGTTTCTCGCAGCTGCACGAAAAACGGAGCCAGACGTCGAGGTCGAGCCGCTCGAAAAACTCCCGGCAACACACGCGAGGTGACAATCCGGTTTTCCAGAATGAACCCCAACCCGGACGGAGCACGCACGCGATCGCCAGTCACCCACCAGCGTCCATCGGGCGAGCGGGCAACGTCGGCAGCGTAGATCGTCAGACGTCGCCGATTGGAAGGTTGAAGATTATGGTACGCGCGATGAAAACCTGGATGTCCCAGCAGAATTTCAGCGGGAATGATTTTTTCGCGGAGCAGATTTTGAGGACCAAACAGG
>JABMPE010000499.1 GCA_013203845.1 Rhodopirellula sp.
CTCCTGTTTCACCCGATGCGGTGGCAGAGTGCCGAAGATGTCAGACTAGAGGAGGCCACCGAGTGGGCACGCCATTTCAAGAATCTGGAAGGCGATCTCGACAAACTTCTTGCGCGACTCTTCGATTTTTCTGAAGAGAAGATCGCTGAATGGACGAAGCCAGGGCGTTTCATTTCCGGACAGGAACTGGTCGACGCTGGACTCGCGAAACTTATCGACATGTTTGGTGGCGACTTATGGTCGCAGATACGTCGCCAATAGTTGCTGCCAGTCAACTGGATCGTTGAGCAGGACGCCAACGCGACGAACGGCCTGCCCGGCCACAACTTGAGGTGACGTCAAGCGTCGGGCGGCATTAGACGGGGACGCAACTTCCCCTTCAGCCTGCAGCCATTCCGTCGGCACGAGCAGCCAGGCTGGCCGAGCGGTGTCTGCGAAGCGTCGAAACCACGCCAGGGCGATCCGTCCCATGGTGAGTCGCGCATTCACATCCTGAACTGGCCGCACCGCCGGTTCGCCATCGGGACCACGGTAAACCATGGAGTCAATTCCAAGCGGTCCGAAATATCCAAGTCTTTGGACCTCGCCAGCGACGTCGCGTGCGGCGGTATGAATTCGCTCCAGCAGTTCTCGTGACAATTGGAACTCAGGATCGGCGAACGAACAGACTCCACTCGTCGACTCGCCAATCAGCACGCTGCCGAGAAACTGCCCGGCAGCATCGGTCAGGAGTTGCGTCGTACCGATCAACTCCGGCACTGACAACTGCCCCTGGCTGGAACCAGAATCTATGATCTGCCACTGCGTGCTTAACTCAAAAAGCGACACCACCTGCGGCTCGAAATACAAACGCTCTCCAGCCTTCAGCCGGCGTTGAATCCAGTTGGCTTGAGAGTCGGAGATTTCGGTGCTGCAGCCAGAAATCCGTTCTCGACCCGACATGCCAAACTCAGCCTTGAGAATCCATCGCAGATCAGTCGTCTGGTATTTCCAGGAATCCGTCGCTTGACGAATGGAGATCCTTAGCGACTCCAGCGAGTCGACTTCAGCAGCGCCCGGAATTGCCGAAAGACTGCGCTGTTCAGTTACATGTGAAAACTGCCGCGAGTTTGCCGCCGTGACCGCTTCAATCAAAGGAGCATCCCAGCTTAAACCGCGGTTGACGGCAAAACGACAGGCCTGCTTCGACCAGCCCCAGGGAACGAAACTCAAGCCGGGATCCATGCGACCGTCGGACACATCAGCACGGACGGCGGCGAATCCAGCCAGTGACGCCTCACTAAGAAAGTCCGTCGGCGCTTTCGATGGATAAAACAAACGATCCCCATCGTCCGCGAAAGCAAGCAGATGCGTGGTCAATTCGGCGTTCAGTCGATTAAGACGAAATGAACGATTATACGCAGATGAGATTAGCTCATGCTCGAAGTCGAAGTTTCCATAGAGTAGCCGAGACATGCCGATTGACCGTTTCGTAACGATGAACCTGCCCAATCGTGATTCAACGACTGAGTTGTCCACGAAAACTGAGATGGAAAAGCCCGCGAAAAACGAACAAGGAACGTAGGACGACTATTGCCAACCTCGTGAAACATCGTAACTTATAGAGATTCAGCACGGAGCTGTGGGTCAACACATTCCGAGAACGGCTGAATGATACGTGGACGGATTGGGACTCTGTCCTCCACAAAATGGGTCAAAGGCATCGGCGTCTGGAGACGTTCGATTGCCTCCAATTAGTAAGGATCGGTCGACGGCACCTTGTGCTGCCGACCTGCCCGTGAATGGACTACATTCTCCAAGGGTATCAGGTCAACGAAGCAACATGGTTTTACCTGTCGCTTCTACTGATCGTTGCGGTGTTCTTCCGCTTCAACCGGCTCTGGTCGCTTCGTAACGTTGACCTGATCCTGTTGTTAAGCGTTTCGCCCGGTCTGCTCCTTCTCAACAGTTCCCGACCGACAATCGGCTACGCATGGCTGTTTGTCTGCACGGGCTTGTTGCTGCTCCGATTGTTTCTTGATCCGGTATTCAAACGTCGTCCGTTGCTTGAGCAGAATCTGAACGCCTCGGGGTTGGCTTTCCTCTGTTTCGCGGCATTTGCGTTTCAGGTCACGAAAGTCGCCACCGAACCGCCAGCGGCATCAACGGTTGCCACTGTTCGACAGGCCGATGAACTTCTTCGTCGCAAGGATGGCTCAACAGAACGAGCCACCTCCGAGATCGTCTCCGGCCCAGCCACCAAACTGATCACCGCGACAACGGCGGTCGCCCCTGCCCGGCTGGTCGCGCAGAACTCGCACCGCACCGTGTCTGCCGAACTGATCGCTGCCCGCATCATTGCGTGCCTGTCGCATCTGGCGGTCGTGATCGGGCTGATTTTTCTCGGTAAGCGTCACCTTGGAGATATCCGGCTTGGCGTCGCGATGGCCACGATGTATCTGCTGCTACCGAGCACCGCTTATCAGGTCAGCAATGTCGACCACGTACTGCCCGCTGCGCTGGTGATCTGGTCCCTGGCCTTTTACTACAAACCAATGATCGCTGGTGGCCTGATGGGACTTGCCTGTGGAACGGTCTTCTTTCCAGTATTCCTGTTGCCGCTCTGGGGCGCCTTCTACGGTCGCCAGGCGGCGATCCGGTTTGGAGCGGCTCTTGGCATCGTCGCCTCTGTTCTGATCGGAACGCTCGCGCTGACCGCAACGGACAGTCAATCGTTCCTGCGACAGATGATCGGTTCTATTGACTGGAGCATACTCCAGTTTCAAAACGGTTCCGGAGTAGGTTTCTGGGCAGCAATCAGCCCGGTCTATCGACTTCCCGTGATGGCCGTATTTCTTGTCGGCGTCATCATGCTCACCATCTTTCCCCGCAAGAAGAGTATCGAACATTTGATGGCGCACTCAGCGGCCATCGTCGTCGCTACACAACTCTGGTATCCACAACACGGCGGCATTTATGTGATGTGGTACCTGCCGCTGGTGCTGGGAGTCGTATTCCGGCCAAGACTCGCTCACCTGGTTCCTCCTGATTCCGCTCCGCTCCTTCGCGTCGCGAGAACCGCTCACACCGAGGGCCGCCAGGAGCGAACTTTTTCCAGCGTCAACCGCCAGCAACTTCGCTAACTGTCGCGTTGGCTAACCCGGATGATTCATCAGGCGTAGACTGGAACGAGTAAACGCTAAAGCTGCTGGAACTTCGGTCGCGAAGTCAGTTTCAATGTGTGAAAAAGACAGATTCTGCATCGCGATGCGTTGGCGTTGGCGTTGTTCCGGCAACGCGTTGTGCGCCCCTGTTCCGGCCTACCTGAATAATCCAGGCTAACGGGTCAGAAGCAGCTTGAGTCGGTCGTTGTTTCGAAGCACGCGTCGCAGACGAGTGACCTTTTCACGCGGCGAATTTTCGTCGAACGTTGCTGACAGACCGCTGCTGGTCAGTTCTGAAACCCGCACCACCACACCGCAAGTAATCGGCCCGGCGTCACTGTTCGATGTTTCGATAGATGCCGAAAACTCCCCGCGAGGATCAGCATAAGCAGTCACTGATCGCCCAACGCGGTGCCCCTCACCATCCAGTTGCTCGATTTGAATTTCCGCGGGTGTCCCAGTTCCATCCAGTCTGACTTCGCCGCTGATGGACACCGAATTTCCGCTACCATTGCAACCGGCGACTGCAAAGGCCGCAAGCATCAGCGAAGTGATCAGGCACTGTCGACGATCCGTCGTCTTCTGGTAGCTGCTGCTGCCGTTGTGATGTTCGCGGATATCGAGCATGTAATTCACAGTTCCGATGCCGAAACAGTCTCGTTGCCGGCGATTGTCGACAAGGATTCATACACGGACTGGTCGATCGTTTCGCTGATAAACTTCGCCGATCCGTCACCCATCAGAAACCAGGCTCCCTGGGTGTGATGCGACTGAAACGAGTACAACGAACGCTCGTCGCCAGTGACGGGAACATTTACCGGCTGAGGATTCATCGGAAATGGAATGCCCAACGCAGGAGAATCATCAGGACAGTTGGGCAGTCGGATGTCTCGTGTTGCGGCAAAGGGACCAGCAAGCCACACGGTGTCGTTGGTCGAAGTCCCTGTCGGTGCGAAGTAAAGCACAGCTGCCATTGCCCACGGATACTCGACTTTCGCTCTCGGAGAAGACGCCGCACCTGCCCCAAACGTCAATCTTGCGCCGGCCTTCTCGCCCATGAAGATTGTGTGTGAACCCCCGTCGGTCAGATTCGATAATCGGCAGGTACTGTTATAACCAAAAGCGCCTCTGGTGGCCGCTGGCCAGCTATCCCAGTAATGTCGCAACCCACCAGGGCAAGATGCCTCTGCACTTCCGGGAAGCGCCTTGAGAATGTCCATTCCGTGGCTGAAGGCGTAGTCAGTAACGGCGCCCGCCATCCAGTGCAATGAACTGCCAGGCACACCGGTCTCGCCAACCTGATTGGCCTTGTGAGGCGCACTCGGGCACATCAATCCGCTGAGCACCGTCCGGTTCAGCAGCCAGTGAGCACGGTCGTTGGAATTCGTCATGCTGCTGAGCCATGTGCCCTCGAAATCGTACTGGCCGTGCAGAGTCGCCTGATCGATGTATGGCAGCAGCAGGTGATAGCCAGTCCAATGGCTACGATATCGGAGTGCGTCACTAAGCGGCGGCGGCGGGTTGCCGTCTTCCTGCCTGACAAAGCTCGGAGGAAACACGGTGTGCGTCGACTCGTAATTGTGCAGAGCCAGGCCGATCTGCTTCAGGTTGCTCATGCACTGAATCGAGCGGGC
>JABMPE010000500.1 GCA_013203845.1 Rhodopirellula sp.
GCATTCACGAACTCAACTGCAACGACCACACGTGTGTTGGTCATGGAACTTTTCAAACGGACACGGCGGCGACTGGGCTGGCGATGCTGTCATTTCTCGGAGCCGGACACTCGCATCGCTCCGGTGATTATCAGGAAGTCGTCGGTCGCGGTCTCAAGTGGCTGGTCGATCGCCAGAAAGAAAACGGTGACCTGTTCGTCGACGGTGCAGAATTCGTCTGGCTCTACAGTCACGGCATGGCGGCGATCTCGCTCTGCGAAGCGTACGGCATGACGAAGGATCCGGCGTTGAAAGAACCGGCTCAGAAATCGCTCGATTTCATCGTCGCGGCCCAACACCCTGAGTTCGGTGCCTGGCGATATCGTCCGCGATTTGAGTCGGACACGTCCGTTTCCGGCTGGCAACTAATGGCTCTGAAGAGTGGTCAAATGGCTGGCCTGACCGTTCCGAAATCTGCTTACGAAGGCGTATCGAAATGGCTGGACACGGTCGAAAGCAAGTCGTCCCGCGGTCGATTCGCCTATCACCCGACCATGCCAGATTCACTCGCCATGACGGCGGAAGGCCTGCTGATGCGACAGTATCTGGGAGCCGATCGGTCCGACGCAGCTCTCATCGCCGGAGCGGACTACCTGAAACAGTACCTGCCCAGGCGGGAAGAACGGGACGCCTACTACTGGTACTACGCCACGCAAGTCATGTTCCACATGCAAGGTGAACACTGGTCGGAATGGAACGCGAAGATTCGCGACCTGCTGGTCGACACACAGGAGAAGGGTGCCGGCCTGGCAGGCAGCTGGGCTCCGGAATCTCCCTCAAAATCGAAATGGGGCGACGCTGGTGGACGGCACTACCTGACGTGCCTCAATCTGCTGATGCTTGAGGTCTACTACCGCCACCTGCCGCTGTACATCGAACTCGACGTCAGAAATTGAGAACGTTGAATTACAAACGCGTGCTTGATTTATTTCTGTGTTGGCTCAGGAATGGTGTCTACCAGGTCGCTCACGAGTTTGTGCAGCGTCTCATGAGTGAGATGAATATCGACCGACTCTCTTCCCGGCTGACCGCTTTCTGAGCGATATCGACGCAACAGAAATGTGCCGTTCGCCTGTGCTGAAAGCAGGACTTCGTAGAACTGCGTCCCAGTCTGAGTCCGGTCGGGGGGTGTCGACCTGATGAGCACCTGGTTGCTGCGATGATCGATTTCGATGGGGCCGATGTTTTCGAGCAGATAGGTGACTCGTTCAGAAAGCGCGTCTGCCCATGTCTGCAGCATGCCGCATTCATTTCCAACCAGCGACGGGACATGCAGCGTCAACGATTCGAAAGCGCAGCTCAAAGCATCGACGGCAACGACGGCGATACCGAGAATCAGTCCGTCGGTATCGGTCATCTCGATTCGACGTGGCGTTGAGCTGGAAAAACCGGCGAGCTGTTTCAGCTCATCCGTCAGTTGTGTGATGAGTTTCATGGCCTGGCTCCTGAACGATGAGAGCGGTGTCTCTTCGCGTGGGTTCAAGGCAGCACCGGCGCGTAGATCAGGGAAGAAAGATAAAAGGTCTACATCCAGAATGATGCTGGCGTGAATCCCGTGTCAAATTCCTTTTTGATCACTGGATCGATGAGGAAGGATTGCGTGGGAGAGTCTCGAAATGTGTGGTCGTTTCCGCAGACGGGGCTCGGCCATGCGCAGTAATCGATCAGCCATTACTGATTTTTTCGTCTGAATCACGCCGCTGTGGCCGTCTTCAAGTCGTGGTTCTTTCCGTCAAAAGACAGAATGGTTGGTTTGTCGTCGAAAGTGGTTTCGATATGCACCGGACGGCCCCAGAGTTTGCAGAGGCTAGTGAGTGTGTCCCGTGCTTCAGCCAGTTTCAGAGGCATTCCCTGATACTGATGGACGAGGAAAAGTTCGCCGCGGTTCCTGTAGTTTCCGTCAACGACTCGAATCGCTGGCCGACCATGATTCGTCAGACTGTCGAGCAGCTGCTGTTTGACTTTGTAAAACTCACGAGACGCGATTTCGTAGTAATCATTCGCTTCGTTATAGGCGAACATGAACATCTTGTTTTTCTGACAGAACTCCGGCGTCAGAAAGGTGTCGATGAACGTGACATCGTTGTGAACCTTGCGGACTTCAAAAATCTTGTCGCGCCCCAGACCCGTGTTTTTGTTCCAGTGCTCCTTCTCCCGCATGTCATCGCAGGAGTCCCAGTCGGAACCGAACTGGCCTTTGTTCCAGCGTGCTTCAATGTCGCGGAACAGTTCGATGCCAATCTTGTACGGGTTCAGCCGCTGAGGACTCATGGCCATTGTACCACTGTGGTGGTCCGCGTAGTCGACGATTTCCGAATCGTTCAGGCCGTACGTCGTCATGATGGTGGAGTGCCAGTAGCTGGCCCAACCTTCGTTCATGATCTTCGTCTGGCCCTGCGGCGCGAAGTAGTACGCTTCGTCGCGAATGATCGACAGAATGTCGTGCTGCCACGGTGCCAGTTGCGCATGTTGCAAAAGGAAAAGTAAAACGTCTCGCTCCGGTCGATCCGGGAATGACCGGGCGACTTCTCGATCCAACTGCTCCTTCCGCTTCGCTTCTGCCTGCTTTTTCAGAACATCCGGCGGGTTGATGAATTGATCCATGTAACCTTTGGATGGAAATCGACCGCCGCTTCGTTCGTCATCGTCTTCTTTCACGGTCGACTTTGATTCAAAGGAGCTTTCAACCGGACTCGGATCATCGTGCCGTTTGACGTGCGGCAGGTGAGGATCAATCAGATCTTCCAGCGACAGGCAGGCGTCGATGAACTCTTCCACCGGCTCGTGTCCGTGCCGATCGATGTATCGATTAATCCGCGACGCATGATTCGCCATCTGATCAAGCATTTTACGGTTGGTCGGTGCGAACCAGGCATTGTTTTTGAAGAAGTCACAATGACCGTAGACGTGAGCGATGACCAGTTTCTGGTCTCCAATATCATTGGTATTGAGCAGGTAGGCGTAGCACGGGTCGGTGTTGATGACCATTTCGTAGATCTTCTGCAGACCGTACGAGTAGCCTTTCATCAGCTCGTCGTATTGAGCCCCGAATCGCCAGTGCGGATACCGGATGGGAAAGCCGGTATACGCCGCAAACATGCTGAGTTCTTCGTAATCGACGTACTCGAAAATCGTCTCGAAGAAGTCGAGCCCTTCGGAGCGAGCACGCTGCTCCATATCTGCCTGGATCTTGGCGATATGCCGGGGAAGAGGTCGATTGATGCTGATCGTCATAAAAGCCCCCTTCGGGGTGAACGGAAAACAGAGAGCAGGCTAAAGAGGGTTGCCCTGGTCTCCATTCGCCTGTCACTGTTCGCTATCTGCCTTTGCCAAGGAACTTACGGATCGACTCGTAGATAGCGTCTTTGTTTGGAATCTCCGACAGGATCAGATTTTCATTGTCCTCCGTGAGTTTTCTCAGTTCACGGATGAAGTCGCCTGAGCCGTACGGACTTTCGACCTGGCCATAGCAGTACAGGTTGCAGTGAACCATGATGTCTTCGACCAGAATTTTCAGACACTCGGAATTGTCTTCTCCCCAGTTGTCGCCGTCGGAAAACTGAAAGCAGTAGATATTCCATTCAGCCGGAGGAAACTCACGCTGGATCAGATCCCGACAAACTCGATAAGCGGACGAGATCTTCGTTCCGCCACTTTCGCGAGTGTGAAAGAACGTCTCTTCATCAACGACCTTCGCCGCCGCGTCGTGGACGATGTAGCGAGTCTGGACTCCGTCATATTGACTGCGGAGCCAGGTATCGAGCCAGAACGCTTCGGTGCGAACGATCTCTTTCTGCTCGTCCATCATCGAGCCGGAAACGTCCATGATGTAGATGATCGCCGCGTTCGACTGCGGCATGGGAATGGACTTCCAGGATCGGTACTGAAAATCTTCCCGGCCCGGAATGATGATCGGGTTTTCTGGCCGGTATTCGTTGGAGGCAATCGATCTCTTTAAGGCGCGTTTATAGGTCCGCTTGAAATGCCGCAGCGATTCCGGTCCGTTCTGCGAAATAGTGGAGTATTTGTCTTTCTGAGACTGAACTGAGTCGGTTCCTTTGGGCTGAATATGCGGCAGTTCAAGCTCTTCGCCGAGCATTTCAGCGAGTTCTTCGAGTGTGACTTCCACTTCACGAAAGTGACCGCCGCCGGGTTCGCTGCCTGCCGCCCCGGTCCCGTCGCCCTGCTGCTGTCCACCTTTACCGACCGACTGACCCTCTTCGCCGTCACCGGAACCGACGCCGCCGGAACCTTTGGGACCGTGACGAAAGCGGGGGATCTCAATATTCGGAACAGGAATACTGATAACGTTCCTGCCCTTGCGACCGAGCATCTCACCGTGATTCACATACTTCCGCAGGCCTTCACGCACCTTACCCCGGACAATCTTCCGGAACCGCGAAAGATCCTGGTCAATGCTGCGAGTCATGCGTGCCTCTTCTTCCTCGGCGCATTCATTTTCCTCGCCGGACAATGTCTCTGTACACACAAGCCCGGCTCCAGAATGAAGCCGGGCCTTTGATTGTGATCAGGCCGCTTCCTTCGTATCGCCACGAGCGAAGATGCTGGCAACATATTGAAGGACGTCGGTCGCTGATTCGTCGTTGTAACCGAAGTCTCGAATCAGCCGCGATTTGACGATGTCGATCTTCTCCTGAGTGTCGGCGTCGACCACGTTGGAGACGAGGCTCGTCAGCTTGATGGTGTCCTTCTGATCTTCGAACAGCTTCATTTCGAGCGCCTTCTGCAGACGCTCGTTCGTTCGGAAATCGAATTTCTTGCCGTCCAGAGAAAGGGCGCCGATGTAGTTCATGATCTCCCGACGGAAATCGTCCTTGCGGGTTTCCGGAATGTCGATCCGCTCTTCGATCGACCTCATGAGTCGTTCGTCAGACTCCTCAAGTTCGCCGGTAAACTTGTTGCGAACTTTCTCGTGCTGTGTGTACGCCTTCACGTTGTCGATGTAGTTCGCACACAGCCGGGTCAGAGCTTCTTCGTCCGCCGCGATCGCTCGCTGCACTTCGTTCTTGACGACGTCGGTGTACTCTTCTTTGACGACCGCAATCAGCTCTCGGTAGCCGTCCCGAGTGCTCTCGTCGCCTACCAGCGAATGATGCTTCAAACCGGATTCCAACTCCTTGAGCACCATGAACGGGTTCAGGCTGGTCGCCGTCGGATTCACTACGAGCGCGTTGGAAATCTTATCCTGAACGTATCGTGGTGAGATCCCCTCCATCCCTTCTCGCTTCACTTCCTTGCGGAGGCTCGTGACGTTTTCCGTCGTGAAACCAGGCAGCGACTTGCCGTTGTAGAGCTTCATTTTCTGCAGCAGCGTCAGGCCGTGATGGTTCGGCTGTTCAAGCCGAGTCAACAGTGCCCACATGGCTGCGACTTCCAGCGTGTGCGGAGCAATGTGTTTTCCGCGAACGCGTTTATCGTTGTAGTCCTTTTTGTAAATCTTGATCTCTTCGCTGAGCTGAGTGACGTACGGAATGTCAATCTTGATGGTCCGGTCGCGGAGAGCTTCCATGAACTCGTTGGACTGCAGCTTGCGATACTCGGGCTCGTTCGTGTGCCCGATGATCACGGTGTCGATGTCCGTCTGCGCGAACTTCTTTGGTTTAATCTTGTGCTCCTGCGACGCCCCCAGCAGGTCGTACAGGAACGCGACGTCCAGCTTCAGAACTTCGATGAATTCAATCATGCCGCGGTTGGCAACGTTGAACTCGCCGTCAAAATTGAACGCTCGCGGATCCGAATCGGAACCGTACTCGGCGATCTTGCGGTAGTTGATATCGCCCGTCAGTTCGGTCGAGTCCTGATTCTTCTCATCCTTCGGCTGGAACGTACCAATGCCGATGCGGTCCTGCTCAGACAGAATGACACGCCGCACAACGATATCTTCCAGAACGCGACTCCAGTCGCCGTTGTATTTCTCCAGACGTTCTTTGAAGACGAAACGGCTGAGCGGACAGATGTCGCCAACAATTTCCACATCGTAGTCATCAGCGCCGCGGCTTTCGTTGAGCCATGTACAGATGTCTGACCGATAAGCCACGGGAATCAGTTGCAGCGGGTCTCCGTTCATGGGATCCCACATGACGGAGCCATCTTCTTCTTTCCAGCCGAAGGCATAGATCGCCCCGTCATCGCTGCGGCTGTAGCGTTGCAGGCCTTGTTTGAGCAGCCGGGCAATCGTGCTCTTGGAGCTTCCGACTGGTCCGTGCAGGAGCAGAACCCGCTTCTCGGCTCCGTACTTGAGTGCGGCGCTTTTGAAAACATTCACGACGGCCATCAACGGTTTCGTCAGGCCGAAGATCGCATCCTGACCGCTGTTGTCCGGATCGTCGAAGAATGTGTACCGGGTCAGTTCTTCTTTACCGTCTTCAACCGGATACGTTCCGTATGACATGATCATGTCATAGAGACGCTGATGCGCGGTTCGCGTGGCTTTGGGATTTCGCTTCGCGATGTCGAGGTAGTCAGCGAAGGTGCCTTGCCAGTTTTCCTGCTGGTAGGTTTCAAGGTTCTGTTTGCTGGCGATGGACTCAATCAGAGTGTGACCGTTCTGCATGGCACCTCTCCTTCCTTTGCGGAAGTGCTGTCCTCTCCGTCGCCCTCGTGGCGGAGTGGATTTCAGTCGTGAGCCGGCTGTCGAACGATCGACGCAGCATCAGCAGGTTTGCGTCAGCGGCACAAACGCCAGAAAGAATCGGAGTACGTGGTCCGCTCTATCCGGCGTCACGTCGACCTGAGAGCCACAGTCGGCTCAGCAAAAAATTGGCCAGTAAGGGGTCCTTCCCGCTCATCGCTTCGAAGGTCGCCATCAATCAGTAGCGTCGCTGATTACTCGTTACGGAGCACTCATTGACATCAATGGCGGCTTCCGAAACTGCCACCCAGCAGCTTACCCGTGTGTGACGAATTGAGTAAATACCAATTCGTGAGCATCGATAAGTACGTCGGATTGATCAGGATCGCTGATAAACAGCGAACGAAACCAGGACTTCCTGCTGCTCCTGCGGCGGTGTCTGACAATTCGTTGCGACCGGTCACGATGGGACAAACACTATTCTGCAACGACTTGTACCGGGACAGGTGGTGCCGTTACGTGGAACCGTTTCGGTTTGCCAGTCGGTTTCGGCTGATTCGGAAACAGCTCAGGAAGGTGCGGCGGCAGATTCTGATAGACCGGGTAGCTGGCAGAGATTCGATACTCGCCGGGCTTCGTCCAGTAGACGTTGTCGAGAAAATTTTCGAGTGGATTCAACGAACGCACTGGGATTCGAAATGTCTTGCCGGGCTGAATTACCGGTTGGGGTGTTGTTCCCGTGCCCGCACCGCCTGCTCCCTGCAGATTTTCAGGCCGCACCAGCCCGTCACCTTCAACCATCACGGTCGCTTCGTCGACGGATCCGCGAGGCCAGACGATTACGGGCTCGTTGCTCACGTTCTGAATCACCAGAACGAGATTTACCTTCGGGACCGGCGGTAACCTGTCGATGTCCGTTTCCAGTTCGATTTGTTTGCGAAACGCTTCCGTCTGATGTTGTTTGGCGAGTTTGTAGGTCTTCTGTTTTGCAATCAGTCGCGCCGTGACAGGCGGCTGTTCCAGACGCGTCCACTCGCTGAAGGTCGCTAGAAACTCATGGAAATTCAGCGAGCCGTTTTTGTTGGTGTCAAATCGAGAGAAAGCCAGGTCTGCCGCATCGCGTTCTCCGATCTGACTGTGTTGGGCGAATTCCTGCGGGATCACAATTCCGTCACCGTCGGCATCGATGTTCGAAAAGATGGCTTGGGCTTCGCCGGCAACAACAACGTGTTCTGCAAACTCGTCGTGAGTCAACGACTTGTCGTGATCAAGATCGGCGGCGGCGAACAGACGGTCACGAATGTCCGGTGTGAAGCCGTCGTTCTGGTCGATGAATTCCGTTGCCGAGAGCACGCCGTTCTGATCAACATCCTGTTTGTCGAAACGCTGGTAAATGTCATCCTGCTGGTCACGCGTGGGCATGACGAAACGCCCCTCCGCTCCCATCGCCTTGAGAAGTTGGAGTCGGTCATCGTCGTTGCCTGCGGAATGCACCGCGTCGACGTGCAACAAGCACCCAAACGCCACCAGGGCGAGACCTGTCAGATTTCGCGTCACGGAGTGCTCTCCTTCAAACCAAATCGCCGATCGAGTGAACCGACATGTTTATGGATTCTGCATCTGTTTGCCGAGTTCATTGTGACAACGTGGTCGGGCAAAAACCTGCTTGAAACGGAAACCGGACACCTTGACGGAAAACCGTTTGCTGGCAGGGACGTTTTGACGATGCCACTGCAAAACATCATCGGCGGCGAATCAAAAAACCGGTGCAGCAATCAAAAAGCCCCGTACCTGAGTTCATGACTCGGGCACGGGGCGGATCAACTATGGGTTGAGCAGATGTGAAATCTATCTGGCGGCGAGCTTCACGGTCCGAATTGTCGACATCGTCATTGTTGCGGACATCAGTTATTGAAACTGAGTCGCACGATAGACTCGCGCGACACGTGTTGATGGCGATTGGCGGGCGAGAGGCGAATGCCCCGGCGACAGGTGTGACGTCTGTGGTTCAACTTTCGGCGGTTCTACAGAAGCTGACGGTTCCTGTGGAGCTGGCTGAACCGGCTGCGGAGCGGTGTATGTCTGAGGCGGTTGCGCCACCGGCGACTGGATACTCTGATTGCTGAATTGCGGCTGTGGCGCTGGCTGAGGCTGATATTGATACGGCTGAACGACCTGCTGCTGTGGAACTGTCGGCTGGTAAGTCTGCGGATAAGGATATTGCTGTTGCGGAGCGTAAGCCTGTTGAGGTGGGTACTGGTACTGCGGAGCCGGGTACTGATACTGCGGAGCGGGGTATTGCACAGCTTGCTGATTCTGACAGTTGCATGGTGGCTGAGGTGTTCGGAACTGCTGAGCCGGTTGACGCCACAGGTTCTGCGGAGTTGCCTGGTAGTACATCGGAATCTGAGGAACCGAACTCATTCCCGAGGGGAACGTCGAGTACCCGGCGTTGAACGGGTACTGATTCACGCCGCCGCCGAGTACAGACTGGTTCATGCAGCTTCCGCAAGGGGTGCAGGACGGAGCACAGCATGAAGAAAAACACGGACGGCAACAGGAACCCATCGACGACAGTTTGCATTGCAACCGGGCTTTGGCGTTCTGGATTTTATACTTCATTTTGCACTTCGCTGCGTAGTAAGACCCCATTACCGAACTCAAGCCACAACCTGTCGAGCAGCACGGCGGTGGGCAGCAACTCGACACGATCGGTGCGCAGCAGCCGGTCTGAATAATGTTGGAGTCTCTGATGACGCTTGACGTTTCAAAGCCCATTCGTCGCACAGGGCCGGGTGGAAACAGACCGGCAGACGGCACTGCTGTTTCCGGTTCAAATGGCGGAAGAGCCGGCGGAGACGAAGTTCGCGGCGACGTCACCCGCGAAGGAACACCTGTCGTCGAAGGTTCCGGCAGTATCAGCGGCTCGGGTGAATCGGGCACCGCCTGCAGCTTTGGCGGCTGAAACGGTTCCGCATCAGTGGGAGTCTTCGATTTGCGAAACGGTACAATCGAGTTGAGTTTCGGCAGGCCGGGGCGGGGGAAATCGACTCGTGGAAAGCGGTCGACACAGTCGCGGCAGGTTTGACAGCCGACCAGTCCGGCTGCCACAACCACGCCCGCGGCAATGCTGATGCGCATGCGGATAGAGAGGTTCATGTCGGAAATGCCTCGTGCAATCAATGGGAGTGTTTCGTGATATGCTTCGCCGGGGCATCGTGCCGCGCAGGAAGAGCTGCACCTCGAACATCGACCGCAGGCCAGGAACGGCGGGAGTGCAAGGCCGCGGAAATCACAATGAGCGACAAACCCAGTCTGTCTGGCGCAGAGTTCCCGCCAGCACGCAATGAAGCCTCTGCACGCGATCTGAAGCCTGTACCGGTCGTGTCGAGCAAGACCGGTCATCCGCATCAGGTCCTGCCGAGCGATCCGATTCTGTCACCCGCGACAATCGCGGTAGGCCGAATCAAGGAGCGCAGCGACGCCGCTCCGGCAATCCGATGAAAGACAAAGCTTGCTGATGCCGACCAGTGCGGGAACGGCGCTGCGCTTGGTCCGGCCTACGGCAGCGGCCTCTCCGCCAGCGGTTTCACGATCCGTCTGCGGCCCGGTTCCACATCGCCAGACCACTCCGACAGAGTCTTCAAGCAGTCACGACCCGTCAGACACAGCCGCCGTCAGAGCATCCGCCTCAATCAGCGGACCAGAGCCGGTCGTTTTTTCCAAAGACCAACACCAGGAGCAACTCCACCGGGCTCCTTGAACACAGGCCTTGAACTTCGATTCAACGGGGCTCTCCATCACCAACACCCTTCCGACACCGCTGCTACAACAGCATCACCGTCCACACCGCGTTCACGCGAAGACAAAGCCTTAACGGTTAGCCCGGCGCACGTTTACGTGACAATATCCTTGTCGAACAGCCACTTTGTAAGTTCTTCAGGAATTGATCCGGTTGGGTCTTGTGGGTCGAACGACTTATAGAGCTTGCCTACCAAGTCCGTCTGTAAAGCACGAAGAGTCTTGTCTTTGAGCAAACAGACAGGTTTGTGAAGTGCTCGCATGTAACCAACCTCCAAGGACACGTTGGGATTGAAATCGTCCGCTTCAAGCCGCTCGAATACCGCTATCCCGAATGCAGTGCCGTGCATGTAAGTTAGCACGTTTGGAAAAAGGTCATCGTGATACTCTTTGTCGTCCGCGCGTAACGCAGTGACGCCGTATTTCGCAAGAGTTGAACGGATTGAGCTGACGATCGCATTGTGCATTGAAGTTGCGCCAAACTGCATCATGATGAACGCAGTTCGGCGGGGGTCTGGGTGATCCCTCCCAAATCGAGCCAAACTTTCTGTGATTTCGAGTGGATAAGTAGACGCGAACGAACTTAAAGCAGGCGTTGCGGCGACAGACGTAATTGCGACTTCGCGACGAATGTACTCGAATGCTGGGGCGACGAATCGATCAAACACGGCAGCGAAATAGTCTTGAAGCTTAGCCGAATTGAATGATGGCGTGATGCCGTACCTCTCACTGAGATCATATGCCGCTGCACCGTCTTTGATCTGACGAACGAGAAGTAGTCCGACGCCTGCAATCTGCTCCGGAGTGGACGCGTTGGGTGGTGATCGGTGGCTACCCGCCTCCAGTATTTCCGCAGCACCAGTCTCGTTCTCCAGTCGCTCGACTATCACTAAAGTCTCTGGTTCGGAGCGGAGCCAATCGTAGAACCCTGCCAATCGAGCTTGAGCCTCGTCATAAGCAAGGTTGCGAACGAGTGACAATCGGTATTCAAATTCGTCGCTCAAATCGGGCATGGTTCGTCCTGCGGATTTGCAAGTTGCGTTGATTTGCATTGGATAACGAATTGCAATCTATCCGGCAGCAGGGATGCAGACGCATAGTTCGTTCGTTGAAATTTTCCGCTTCGTGAGTCGAACCGTCGGGTACTACTGCAGCGTCAATGACGCTCACGAATCAGCACGGGGTCGTGTTTACACCGGCGGGCAGAGTGATTCACGGGCAGCGGGGGTTCGAAAGGAAGCGGATCGGGATCGGGTGCGAACGACGCTTCCAGTGGTGCTGTCGCGCGGTATCAGTCGGCTTTGAGGTGGACCTGATAGTTGCGTCGGTTGTCGTCGAATTCGATTTCGATCAGGTCCATGTCGGCCGCTTCTTCGAGGAGTTCCGAGAAGCTGGCGTAGCCGTAGTAGTCTTCGCTGAAGCCGGGATAGACTCGGCGGATGACCTGCTTCAACAGCGATCCCCAGACTGGATCGTAATCCTGCTCGATGGAGTCCAGCACTTCGACGAGTCGTTCTCTCGCTTCTTCTTTGCGGTCGACTTTTTTGGGATCGGCTCCACGCTCGGGAGGTTTCTTCGCGGTCTGTTTTCGTTGTGGACGTGGCTTGGTGGCTGCCTTGGCCAGGTCGTCGTAGTAAATGAACTCGTCGCAGTTGGCAATCAGCAGTTCGGAAGTGGAACTCTTCACTCCGCAGCCGATGACACGTTTGTTGTTTTCTTTCAGCTTCGAAACCAGTGGCGAGAAGTCACTGTCGCCGGAAATCAGCGCGAAGGCATCGATGTGGCTTTTCGAGTAGCAGAGGTCCAGAGCGTCGACGACCATCCGAATGTCGGCGCTGTTTTTACCGCTCATCCGACTTTGTGGAATGTCGATCAGCTCGATGCCCTGGCCGTGGAAGATGCGAACTTCGTCGCGATAGTTTTTCCAGTCGCAATAAGCTCGCTTGTAGACGAGCCGGCCTTTTTCCAGCAGCCGCTTAAGAACCAGCTCGATCCGAAACGATCCGCTTTTCATATCCCGCACGCCGAGGGCCAGATTCTCGAAGTCGACAAAGACGGCGATCAGTGATTCGTCAGACATGTAAAGCGTCCTGCCGAGTGTGGAGAAGAGGTGCCTTGCTGCCGCTGCTCAAAGACATTTTCATCAGTCTCCGAAATTCTTTGCAGCGACCAGATGCGTGATTCTGTCGCCAGGGTGGCTTCGGTGACAACTCACTCGGCAATTTCCGCGAGCTTTCCCATCGACACATAAGCCGGTACTTTTCTGTTTGGCTCAAATTGAGCCAGCAACAGAAACCGTCAGAACTCACAGACAGGTACCAGAAATGCGATTTGCCAGAGTCTTTTCAATCGCGGCAGCATTGTTCTGCCTGATGAGTGCCACGCGCGTGTACTCCAGCGACTGGCCCATGTGGCGAAACGGTATGAGCCGAAACGGAGTTTCTCCGGGGGCGTTACCTGACACGCTCAACCTTCACTGGTCTCGCCAACTTCTGGAACCAAAGCCAGCCTGGCCGAACGAACCGAGGCTGCACTTTGACGCTTCCTACGAACCTGTCGCCGTTGGGCAGCAGTTGTTTGTGGGTTCGATGGTTGATGGCAGTCTTGCCGCTTTCAATATCGAAACCGGACGGCTCAACTGGCGATTCTATGCAGACGGCCCGGTGAGACTGGCTCCCGCTGTTGCGGATGGACGGGTCTACTTCGGATCGGACGACGGATTGCTGTACTGCCTCGATGCCGAAACCGGGAAGCTGTTGTGGAAGTTGTCCGGCGCTCCGTCCGAACGCGGGCAACGGCGACACCTCGGCAACGGGCGTTTGATTTCATTCTGGCCGGTACGCGGTGGCCCAGTTATCGACCAGGGCGTCGTTTATTTCGGAGCGGGTATCTGGCCGACGATGGGTGTCTTTGTTCGCGCTGCTGATGCGAAAACCGGCAAGCTGCTGTGGACGAACGGCGACAGTAACGCGATCGAGAATCTGCGTATCGACCATAACTATTCTCATGAAGGCGGCATTTCTCCGCAGGGGCACTTATTAATTTCCGGCGACACGGTGGTTGTCCCGAACGGACGATCCATGCCTGCGAGACTCGACCGCAAAACCGGCAAGCTGAAATACTTCGTACAAGGCTATCGCAACGGCGATAGCCAGGTTTCCATCAGCGGTGATATCGCACTGGTTGGTGAAACGGGAGTCGTCGATCTGAAAGACGGGCGTGAAATCGCCAGCCTGTGGGCGAAGGCCGGTGACAAGGCTCCGCAAGGCTGGAGCTGGGACTGGGACCTGTTCGAGGCTCCGTTGCTGCCTTACAAATTTGATCCAGCGATTGATTACCGATCGGCCATCGCCGACGGAATTGCTTACGGGATCGACGACGGCACGGTCTACGCGTACGACCTGAAGAGTTCGAAAACGACTCGCTACGAGAAAGAGCAGAACGGCAAGCAATTGAAACCAGCTCGCTGGGACGCTCCGCTGAAGTGGAAACTGGCGACGCCGTTTGCTGGAAAAAAACAGGCAACACGCAGCGTCATCGTGGCAGGTCGTCGGATTTACTCGCACTGCGGTCGCCAACTGATCGCCATCAATTTGCCAGACACGGATCACAAAGACGCCACCATTGCATGGACTCACGAACTGCCCAGCGAACCGGGCAGCCTGATTGCCGCCGATGGCCGGCTCGTCGTGGCATCGCTCAACGGAACGATTCACTGCTTCGGTGAGGGTTCTCCCAAGCCACAGAATCACCCAGGAGCTTCCGCATCGGTTGCTTCCGTCGAACCTGCTACGGCTCGACTGACAGCGTCGATCCTCAAGGAGTCAGGCGTCACTGATGGTTACGCCGTGGTCCTTGGTCTTTCGAGTCCGCAGCTGATCGAGCAGTTGTTACGAACCTCGCAGTTGCGAGTCATCGCTGTGGATTCGGATTCCGCAAAAATCAACAGGTTGCGTCAGCAGCTCATGACCGAAGGTGAATACGCCAACCGGTTACAACTGGTCGAAGGAGATCCTGGATCGGCCGACATCCCGCCCTACATCGCCAGCCTGCTGATTGTGGCTGACCAGGCGACCGTTCCGCTGGATTCCGACGAACGTGTCAAGCGAATGTTCGAAATGCTTCGCCCGTACGGCGGCATGGCTTGCGTCGTCACGTCTGAAGGGAAGAATGCAGAATTGCTCAGCCACGCCTCGCCAGGCACACTGCCGGGAATCAAAACTCGCAGCACCGACGACATGGTTCTGGTGACTCGCGATGGGCCGCTGCAGGGCAGCGCGATCTGGTCTCACGAAACCGGTGACGCGTCGCGGTCATTCTATTCCCGCGACGAACTGGTGAAGGCTCCGCTGGGAGTTCTGTGGTACGGCGACGGCCCGGACCACGGTTTCTACAAACACAAAGATTACGGACACGGCGTCAAACCACAGGTTGCTGGCGGGCGGATGTTTGCCCTGCAGATTGCATCGAACACTCTGCACGCAGTCGACGCCTATACCGGGCGGTTGTTATGGACTCGCAAAGTCGGCAGCTCGGCTCGCTATGTCTCGATGCCCGAAGCCGTGTACGTAGGCGATGGACGCGAATGCCTGGTCCTCGATGCAGCCTCTGGCGAAACCCTGCACGCCTTCGCGCTTGACGTCGCGAAGCCCGTGGAGACGGCAGTCAGTGTGACGGACATTCGTGTGGACGGCGAAGCCATCGTGATCGCCGTCCGCTTTAACAAGGAAAACTCGATTCCCAAAGGACGCTGGAACAGCGAGTTGATCGTCTGCCTGGATCGTTCTACCGGGAGGCAGCTTTGGAGTCGCGCTGCCGAGCATCGATACAACACGGCAGCAATTGCCGTTGCTGGCGGGCGAGTCTTCTGCATCGACTCGCATTCTCCGGAAGACATCGGAGCGATGAAACGGCGAGGCATTGAGACTGAAGGGCTGGTTTCAACATTGCTGGCGATCAATGCACGAACCGGCGAAGAAGTCTGGAAGAAAGTCGTCAATGCCCCGCCCGCCGTGATGGATTCACTCCATTTCATGAGCCTGCGAACGCGTGACGACTGGCTGGAATGTTCGGTCGATCATGACCTGATTATTGCCGGGAAGAATGACCACACGTTTGCCGTCAACGCGTCAACCGGCGACGAAGTCTGGACGGCGTCGATGCGAGGCAACCAGCCGCTGATTCTGGGGCCGGAAACCTTCATCAATCAGGCCGGGCACACGTACGACGTAATGACCGGAAAGCTGATCAGCGGCACCGCACTATTTCGTCGAGGCGGCTGCAACTACGCCGTCGGCGGCAAAAACCTGCTGTTTCTGCGGTCCAACTGTGCTGCTTACGTTGATGTCAAAAGCGGAAAGCAGTTCAACATTCGAAGCCTGCGATCAGGTTGCAGCAACAGTCTTGTCGCCGCGGACGGTCTGTTGAACGTGCCGTGTTTTTCGATGGGCTGCGTCTGCAATTATCCAATCCAGACGTCGTTCGCGATGCGTCACATGCCGGAAACCGAAGCGTGGCTCGGCGATAACCCGATCAAGTTCGAACGCCCGGTTTCGACGCCTGATGAGTAGGTGTCGACGGACCGAACAATGAAAGCACCAAACGATGCGAGTGTGAATGGCGCAGTCGTCGCTTTTCGGCAAACCCGGAAACAGGTGTTCGATCGACTTCATGGCCTGTCGAACACGCTCGCGATCTTTGACGTTCTTTTCACCGAGTGCTTCCTCAAGTGCCTTGCCGTAACGATTCATATCTCGTTTCGACCGACCAGGATGACAGAGAGCACAGTTTATTTTTACTGGCGACAGTCGAGATAGATACAACTCCCGGAAAACTGCCAGGTACATCGGTCGGGCTTCCGCGTTCCGTGGTGGAACAAGCGAAGAAAGTACCAGCAGAACAACAAGTGAGGATACGACTCGTTTCATGGCTCACTCCCTGTGGTCGTGATTCGCTGCCCGGGCCGGCATCGCCTGGTCACTACTTGTTCTTATTAGGCTTCTTCACGGGTTTGGGGTCGAGGTTCGCGTCGAGGTCTGCCTGCGAGACGGACGATTCAACTCCGTTCTTTGGGACGTCGCCTTTCGCCAGCCAGACCATCGCATTCAGCACCACTTTGCGGTAGTTGTCGTTGCTCCAGTTGTCGTGGAAGTGGCCCCCGGTGAAGCCGAAGCCTCGACCGCCGTCGGGGCGTTCGACTGCCCACATCATCGCTTCCGCTCGGCCCTTGGCCTCTTGAATGTGTGGATACGGTCCTTTCGGATAGACATACGGACCGTCTCGAACTTCGTCATCAGGAGCAGCAACGAGGATCGGCACGAAGCTCATTTTGTCGAACTTGCCAGGTTTGTTGCCGGAGACGTCTGAGACAAACCTCATGTTGAAGTACCACTCGTCCTTGATCTGAAAGGGCTGGACGCCTTGCGTGATCGAGTGCTTTTCGAAGTGATTGAAGACGGGTTCCCAGATCGGATTGCACGAGAACGAGTTTTCGTAGTACCCGCCGATCCAGCGTTTGAACTGCGGTCCGGCCTGGTCTTTCAATACTTCGACGCCGTAGTGCATGCAGCCAATGCCGACACCTTTGCTGGTCCACTCATCGATCATCTTCATCC
>JABMPE010000501.1 GCA_013203845.1 Rhodopirellula sp.
CGTTTTGGCGATGCACTGTCGCTCGACGATCTGGCTTCCAGAGAAACGGAGTTGCGGCAATATCAACAGGATCAGCCCGTGCTCTTCTACAGCGGCGCGATGGCTTTCTACATTCTTGTGACTGGTCTGTCGCTGCCAGGAGCGTCTGTGCTGTCGCTCGTCTATGCGTGGTACTTTGGTTTCGTACGAGGGATGGTTGTTGTCAGCTTTGCGTCGACCGGCGGGGCGACGATGGCTTTTCTCCTGAGCCGCTATTTTCTACGAGACACCATTCAAAACCGGTTTGGCGACAGGCTGGTCTCATTCAATGAAGCGTTGCAACGTGAAGGCGCGTATTACCTTTTCACGCTTCGTCTGATTCCTGCTGTGCCATTCTTTGTGATCAACGTCGTGATGGGGCTCACGCCGCTTAAGACGTCGACGTTCTGGTGGGTCAGCCAGGTCGGCATGCTGCCGGGCACCGCCGTCTATGTTTATGCCGGCTCCCGGTTTCCCGACTTGCAAACGCTGGCAGAGCAGGGCGGTTCTGGAATTCTGACTCCGCAACTGATTATCGCGTTTTTGATACTTGGACTCTTTCCCATCGCCGTGAAAAAAGTCGTCAGCAAATGGAAAGCCACGAAGACTGCTGGAACCGGGTTGTGATGTGTCTCAGGAGCCACAACGGATCGCTGCTGAAACGGTGGTGGCTGGTTGCCGAAAGTTTCGTCGAAGGTCGTTTCTGAACGCCGATGGCGGCCTACTTCACGTCTCCAAACAGCTCGCGATCTTCGTCTCGATTACCCAGGCCGCTGCTGCCGGGGGCGGTTTTGACATTAATTGTTGGCAGGTGCTGCGACAGCTCTTTGATGACATGGCGATGCTCGGGCCTGCCCGCGAGGTTGTGCCATTCGTGCGGGTCGGAGTTGTGGTCGTAGAGTTCTTCGTCACCGGTTGAATACCGGATGTATCTCCAGCGGCGCGACCGTACCGCGTGATTGTTCTCGAAGAACGTCGTGATGACCGGCGGTCGTTCCGTGTTGACATCCTGAAGCTGCGGCATCAGAGATCGACCTTCCAGATGCGACGGTTTCGACAATCCGCACAGGTCGGCCAGCGTTGGGTAGATGTCGATCAGCCCGGCAGGTTGTTCACACCTTCGACCACTCTTGATGTTCGGACCGGTAATGATGAGTGGGACTCGGGTCTCCGCTTCCCAGAGACCGCGCTTCGCCCATCGCTGTTTTTCGCCCAGAGCCCAGCCGTGATCGGACCACAACACGACGATCGTGTTATCAGCGTGAGGGCTGGCGTCGAGCGCATCGAGAACTCGCCCCACCTGATGATCGACGAAGCTGACACACGCCAGGTAAGCATGTACGGCCGGCTTCCATTGGTTGTGCTCGATCATCCAGTCGTGTCTGGGAGCCAGACCGCTCCAGGTCAGCTTCCGGGCAAAGTCACCAATGTCGTCGTTGTCCGAACTCAGAACTCTGGGAAGCCGAATGTCATCGTTCGCTCCAACAATATTCCACCATTTTTTGGAGGCGTACAGCGGAACGTGCGGGCGAAAAAAGCCGACCGCCATGAAGAATGGTTCTGCACGAGGCTCGGCTAGTTCCTCGACAGCCCATGTGGCAACGCCGTGATCACCCTGGTCTTCGTCGCGGGCTGGAAACTTCCCCCAGTCCCACAGTTTGACTCCGTCTGGATAGCTCAACTTCTGTTTGGGAAAAGCTCCGTTACCGCCGCGCGGCCCGTACTCCTGAAACGTGTCTCGCGATGTGGATGCGTGATAGATCTTCCCGCCGCCAATCGTGTGATATCCGTTTGCCGCAAAGTGTTCCGGCAGTGTCGGAGTTGCTTTGGCGTCTTTGAGCAGCGGGCAGGCTTTGCGGAAGTCGGTCGGCCCGAGCAGGTAAATCCCCGTCGTTGACGGCATGGTACCCGTCAACAGACTGACGCGCGACGGGTTGCAGATCGGTGCCTGACAATGAGCGTTCGAAAACACAATGCCTTTTGCGGCGAGGCGATCCATGTTGGGAGTCTTTGCCTGAGGATGTCCGTCCAGAAATCCGACCCAGTCGTTCAGATCATCGATCGCGATAAAAAGAACGTTCGGCCTGGCGGGTTCAGCAGCCAGTAAAGTCCCAGACAGAGAAATGAAACACGCAGTCAGACTGCAGATTTGAAGAAGATTCATGGGAGTCTCGACTCAGGTTGTTCGCGGTGGCCAGAAAGTTTCCTGCTGATGACTTGGCGCGGAAGTTCTATTGAGTCGACCATAGTCGTTCATCAGTCACTGAGGCCAGTTATTCGTGCCGATTCGGCAACTCTATCAAAGGAACTTCTGAGATGGCTCGACCAGCACCGCTGACACGTCGTGATTTTATCGCTGCCGGAGTGGCCAGTTCTCTGGCATTGTCGAGCCTGCCGTCTGCTCGCGCGGTGTCGGCCAACGACAAAATCAACGTGGCCTTTATCGGAGTCGGCGGTCGCGGTGGAGCGAACCTGCGAACCATCACCGGCACGGGCGAAGTGAATGTCGTGGCACTTTGCGATGTGAATTCCCGTAACCTTGGAATGGCCGCCGAGCAGCATTCGAAAGCTCGTACTTACACCGACTTTCGAAAGCTCTACGAAACGACAACAGACATCGACGCCGTCGTCGTCAGCACGACCGAGCACACGCACGCGTTCGCCACGCTGCCGGCTTTAAGACTTGGCAAACCTGTCTACTGCGAAAAACCGCTGACTCACAATATCCGCGAAGCACGCATCATCACGGAAGCTGCCGCGAAGGCCGGTGTGGCGACTCAAATGGGAACTCAGATTCACGGTATGCCGAATTACCGGCGAGTCGTGGAGCTGATTCAGTCCGGCGCGATTGGCAACGTTTCGGAAGCTCATGTCTGGGTCTCTCGTGCCTGGGGCCGTCAAAGCCCGGAAGAAGCAAAGGCCAATCGCGATATCGTCTCCGTGACCGAGCGACCGAAAGAAGCGATGACGCCACCGAGCGATCTCGACTGGGACTTGTGGATCGGCCCCGCTCCTTATCGACCGTACAACGAAGTCTATTTTCCAGGGCCGAAGTGGTACCGCTGGTGGGACTTTGGAAACGGCACGATGTCGGACCTGGGCAGCCACTGGATCGACCTGCCGTTCTGGGCGTTGAAGCTGGACGCTCCGAAAACGATCGAAGCGTTTGGTCCGGAGTGTCACCCTGAAATCGCTCCCGCGTCGATGTCCGCTGTGTATGAATATGGTCCGCGAGGGCCGCTGCCGGAGTGTCAGGTGTCGTGGTACCAGGGTTCGCACAAGCCGCAGATCTGGAAGGACGGCGGGATTCCTCAGTGGGGGAACGGTGTTCTGTTTATCGGAGACAAGGGCATGCTGCTGTCCGATTATGGAAAGCACGTGCTGCTTCCCGAAAACAGGTTTGCAGACTTCAAGCGACCGGAACCGTTCATTGAAAACTCGCCAGGTCAGCATCAGGAATGGCTGGCTGCGTGCCGGGATGGTTCTCCAACCGGAAGCCCCTTCAGCTACGCCGGACCGCTGACTGAAGCCAATCACCTGGGCAACGTCGCGTTCCGAGCCGGCAGGAAACTTGAATGGGACGCCGCCAACATGCGAGCCACCAACTGCCCGGAGGCCGATCAATTCATCGGTCGCGAGCCCCGTAAAGGCTGGTCGCTTTCGTAGTAGCGGGACGACAGATCGCGAGACGACATATCACAGGGGGCGGTTTTACGTCGCGGCTTTCTGTTCCATCCGGCAGATTCGCACGTAGCCGTCCCAATGCGCGGTGGCCACCTGCAGTCCGTCCGGATGGAGCGACATGTCTCGCGCGGTGTCTTTCAGCTTGAGCTTGTGGAACGGTTTCTCGTCGGTCGACTTGTAAAAAATCAGGTATCCGCCGCCGCTTCCACCGGACGCGCAGACTTCCGAACCATCGGCGAGAAACTCAACCTGCCAGCCGATTCCCTGGACGCCCTCTGCCGGCTGATTTCGGATAGCCGTGCCTTTTTCCCAGTCAAACAGCATGACCAGAGGTTCGTTGACGGCACCCAGCGGGTTAGTGGCTTTGTGTAAGCCGGTGACGGCGAGCATCCTGCCGTCAGGACTTAACGCGATGTCCCGAACGCCGCCGTAGTCAACTTGCTGGCCCTTGTTGTAAGAGAACAGGTCTTTCGCTTCGAAGGTTCGTGTCAGCTTGCCGGTCTTTGTGTCCCATTGGTGGACGACACCTTTGAGATCTCCGGAAAGTAATGTGGTTCCATCAGGATGGAAAAAGACCGAGTACACGTGCCCGTTGTGTCCGGCCAGTTCCCGCACCGGTTTGCCATTGGGATCCCACAGTTTGACCAGATGATCGTTCCCGCCGGTCGCGACGAGGGTGCCCTCTTTGTTGACGTCGACCGAGCGGACCCAGCCTTTGTGAGCGATGACTTCAGTGCGTGGCTGAGGTTTATCGCCAGTCACCGGCCAGAAAATGATGCGATCGTCGCAGCCGGCGGTGATGACCGTTTCGCCGTCAGGAAGGAAGGCGATGTCGCGAATCCAACTGTCGTGAGCTTCCCACGCAACCTTTGATCCGTCTGCGAGATTCCATCGCTGCAGCGTGTAGTCTTCCGAACTCGTAAACAGAAAACGGCCCTTCGGATCGAAGCCGCAGGCGATCAACGGTTTGCCGTGTTTCCACTCGTGCAGCACGTAAGTCTGCTTCGGATCGAGGCTCATGCTGCCGTTCTTTCAGAAAGCCCGTTCGTTTGAGAAGTTGAAATTCAAGGCAGGCGTCGCCCCTGGCTACGAGATCAACTCACTGATCGACGTTCTCGACGGATCCGCCATTGGTTGTTCGCGACCGCCGATGTCGAACGAGCCAAGCGACTCAAGGCCCACCGCTGACAGATAAGTGTGAAACAGATGGCCGTGGTCAACTTCCCGATCAATAACCTTCGTGCCGTTCTCGTTGGTCTTCCCGATGACTGCCCCGGGTTGAACGTTCGCTCCGCCCAGACACACCGACCAGGCCGAGCCCCAGTGATCCCGGCCAAAGCGAGCGTTGATCTTCGGCGTGCGGCCAAACTCGGACATGACCACCACGAGCGTAGTTTCCAGCATGCCTCGTTCGTGAAGATCGTTGACGAGCGTTGAGAACGCCTGATCGAACTCGCCCAGTTGTTCCAGGTGGAAGTTGAAGTTCTCGTTGTGTGTGTCGTAGTTGGAGTGCGAAATCTGCACGAACGGGATGTCGTTTTCGAGCAGCCGTCTGGCCATCAGGCAGTGCTTTCCGAGATCGAACTTGCCGTACTTTTCGTGTTCGGATGCGGGTTCTTTGTCGACATCGAACACGTCTCGTTTTTCCATCAGCTGCAGAGCCTGCTCGTAGCTCTGCGTGTAGACGTCTGTTTCCGCCGTGCGGCGTTGCAGTGAAAAACGGTCGTTCACTTTTCGTCGAAACGAGTTTCGCAATGCATCGGCAGACTCGGTCAGGTTGCTGGCTCGTTCTGAGTTTGCTGGTGGCTTGCCGGTCATGCCAACGCTGGCGTACTTCGGACCGAGATAAGCCGCATCGCTGCCTCGTGATCCGCCCGGAACTTTAATGTGACCTGGCAGTGGATTGTCTGATCGCTCCAGCGCTTTCGCGCAGACAGCTCCCAGGTGAGGATACTCGGTGCCGGGCATCTGATTTCGCCCGTACGTCATCTGGTAATTGCCTTTGCCGTGGTCGTTGTTTTTCGTGTTGATGCTGCGGATCAACGACAACTTGTCCATGTGCGTGGCGGTTTTCGGCAGCAGCTCACAGATCTGAGTTCCGGGGACGGCTGTCTGGATAGCTCGGAACGGGCCGCCGGTATCAGTTTTTGGTTTGGGATCCCAGCTTTCAAGCTGGCTGAGTCCTCCGGACATGTAAACCACCAGCACACGCATGTTCTTCTGCTTGAGTTGTTCCGCGAAGACTGGCGTGGTGAGCGCTCCCAGGCCACCGACGACAAAGCCGCCGGTAATGCCACCCAGGAACTGACGTCGCGCGATGAGATGATCATTCGACTGGCACGAGTAATGGCACTTCATGATCCGATCCTTAACTGATGGTCTGGGTATTTCGCGAACGAATTTTCCTGCAGGGCACATGACCCGGTCAGCTGGCAAACTCAGCGGTTGAATCGAAACTCGATCGACGTCACCAGTGCCCAGGCGATTTCCTGGATGGCGGCTGACCGGTCTTCTTTTCGTTGTTCGAGGTAGTTTGAAACTTCGGTGACTTCGTCGGTCGTTGGCGGGCGAGTGAAGATACTGACATAAAGTTCTTCGGCGAGAGCGTTTGGTTCTTCCAGTTTAAGCAGTCGTCCGGTCAGATTATCACCCGAGGGCGTGAGCCAGCTTCTGATTTCTCCTCCATTGGCGAAAAACAAAGCCTGCTCCACCGTCGCGAAAAAGGCGTCCTGCGGTTGCCCCTTCTGGCTGGCAAAGAGGTTCACGAACCTGCCAACCGTCGCACTCAGCGATGTATAAGTGGCGGCGTCCGCTTCACGATTCCGCTCAGCGACTTTCGCCGCATCCTTCTGCTCTTCCGGTGTTAGCGGTTTCGCTTTGTCGAGTTTCGCCATCTCCGTTGCCCGCTGTCGTTCGAGCTGTCCCGTTGCCTGAAGAATGCTCCAGCCGAGCTGCTCCGGAGTCAGTGGTTCGACGACAGCGACGTTGAAGTGGGACGCCGCCTCCTGGATGACCTTATCGGACGAGTCATTGATCGTCAGTTTTGCCTGTTGAACCTGTTCGGTGAGTTTTGCAGCACTCGCCGTCAGCTCGTCTGAACGTGTCTTGAGTGCGCTGGCTCGGCTGGTTGCCGCATCGAACGCGGCCTTCGACGTTGCGAGTTGTTCTCGCGCTTTCAAGGAGACTGCCTGCTGAGTGTCGGTCTTTGCCTGCAGGCCGGCGAGATCGCCGCCGATCCGTTTCTGAGCGGCGTCAAGCACCACGACCGCCTGCGTCAGATCGGTGTCATTCTGCAACGCTTTCAAGGCTTCGTTCGCTGCCGTCACAGAGCCGCCGACGGACGTCGCTGCCAACTGCAGATTCGTCAGCTGCTTCTGCAGCTCCGCCAGTTCTGCGTCGCTGGTTGCCGACATTTCGGTAGCAGCTTTCATCTGTGCTTCGGAACTCTGACGGGCTTTCTCGGCAGCGGCGTACTCGGTTTGAGCGGCCCGGCTCATCGGACTCACGCTGGCCAGCATTGGTTCTGAATCGGCAAGCGACTTCTCAGCAGCGTCAAGCGTCACAACCGTCTCAAGAAATCGGGCTCGTCGTTGCGCGTGTTGCGCGACTTCTCGAGTCTTCCGGATTTCTTCGCGAAGAGCCACATGGCTGGCGCGACTTTCGCGAACCTTTGCCTCGACAGGAGCCAGCGCCGCTCGGGCAGGCTCAACCGGTTTATTAGCTTCCGCCAGTTTCGCATCGGCATCGGCAGCGGCCTTGACCGAAGCCTCCAGCGTTGTTTTGAGCTTCGTCGCTTCGGCTTCCAGCTTGACTGCTTTTTCATCCAGAGTTTTCGCCGACGCTGCCAACTCCTTGTCATCAGGAATCGAGGCCAGCGCGGCCTGAGCACTGGCCGCCACCGCTCGGACTGCCGCCGCCACGGCCTGCTTCTGATCAAATTTTGTCTGGTTGCTTTGTACCGTCGCCGTGGCAGTGTCGAGCTTGGTGGCTTCAGCCTGCGCTGTGGTCATGACCTTCTGCAATGCGGCTCGCAGAGGTTTTGCTTCCGCCAGCGCCTCGTCCAGTTTCGCCAGAGCATCCAACGCTTCCACCTGCTTTGCTTCGACCTGCGTATCGGCTGTCGTGACTTGAGCGTTCAATCCGGCCAACACTTTCGCAGCGTCTTCGACCGACGGCGACAGGTCTGCCGGCAACTTCCAGGACCTTTGATAGGTCTGCGACAAAGCGATTTCGCGCAGCAATTTGCTGACGTCATAGTTCGACTTCGCAAACTCATCACCGAGGAGATCCAGCAATGCAGGATTCGTCGCCGGATTTTCGGAATGATGCTGATCCACCGGGTGGACAAGTCCACGACCCAGCATCATGGCCCAGAGCCGATTGGCGATATTTCGTCGGAAGAGAGGGTTCTGTCCGGAAGAAATCAACTCGGCCAGTTTGTCCTGTCGACTGAACTTGGGAACGGGGCGTACATCCTTCGCGGGACGGATGGAGTATTCATTGCCGACCGCGAAGACCGGTTCGACAATCTCGACCTCGCCCGGCAGCCGCGGAGACGTCACTGCTTCGCGGGCGGTGAAGACCGACTTGAATTCTGACTGCCCGCTGACGGTTTCACCGATCAGCGCCGGCTTCTTCGCGTCCGGCCGGAAGACTGCCAGTTGATTAACAAACGCAAAGGTCCCGAAGTAGTCCGTCTGATGGTAGTCGTCAATCAGAGGATGATCGTGACATTGAGCGCACTGCAGATCGATGCCCAGGAACATGCGACCGATCTCTCGCGTCAGCAGATTCGGCTCGACGTCCCTTTCAAGAAAGAATGCCGCCGCCGCTCGTTGCTTCTCGTCTGTTCCGTCAGCCGCCAACAGGTCGTGAACCAGTTCGTTGTACGGTTTCTTCTGCTGAAAGAACTCCTGCAACCACGCACGAAACTCGACACTCTTGACGTGCTTGTCGCCGCGTCGCTCCATCACCATGACATCGAAGACGACTGCCAGGTTTCGATAGAAGTCGGGGCTCGACATCAGGCGGTCGATCGCACGCGTTCGCTTGTCGGGTGACGTGTCGGCGAGGAATTCCCGTGCGTCGTCAATTGACGGAATTCGTCCGGTCAGATCGAGCGTCACTCGCCGCAGAAATGTCAGGTCATCAACGACCGCACCGCGAGGTCCGACCGCCTCCTGATCAGACAGCTGATCAATGCGGGCATGCAGCGAGTCATCTTCTGCGGCGTAAGAGTCCACCGCAAAACTGAACCAGACAGACAACGAAAGGGTCCACGCCATTAAATTAAAAGCGCGAGGACAAGCTCCGGCAATGCTGGACATGGCGAGTGCTCGGGAGGAAGGAATTGGGTGGGAACAGGAAAGGAGTTTTCCTGCGAGGGTCGGGGAGGCTGCAGATCAATCAGGAGTTGCTTATATGTTACCCGCGTGGATGCGCAATCGTCAATTTGACTTTAGCAAATCCAGCGACAAACTTGCCGATTCAAACGGCATTGTCAGCATAGATACTCAACGTCGACCCGAAACGAAGAGTTGAAGTACCCTCCCAATCAGACTAAAACGCTCCCACAACAGGGCGATTAACTCAGAGGCTAGAGTGCCATCTTCACACGGTGGAAGTCACTGGTTCGAATCCAGTATCGCCCACATTGAACGGTCGCGTGTTTCCGCACGCGACCGTTTCTCCTTGTATGGCATCGACTTGTGCGAATCGTCATTTTCGGCCTGCGAATCGATACGGCCTGATTCGGTGCCGTACCGCACCGGTTTTCGCACCGTTTCTGATGACCCTGAACTTGCTGCCGACGTGAAGTGGTCGTCGGTGACCTGCAGGTAATGCTTCGCGGCGATGCGTTCGGTGTTTCCGATCCAGGCGCAGACAACATGCAGGGGATAGTCCTCCGCCAGTTCCGTCTCGCGTGTTGACCGAAGATTCTGGAACGGTTTTGGCCACGGTTCGAATCCAGCGAGTCGAATCATTTTCGTAAACTGAGTTCGCAGATTCGCGTAACGCCAGTTTCCTGAGCTATCAATGACTGCCTTCGGTCGATGCCGACTGATGACGTACTCCTCTCCGTCAGGTGCCGCTTCGTAAGCGTCGCGCAGTGGAATGACCAGTTCTGGAAACATCGGAATCTCCCGCGTTCCCCGTCCGTCGTGATGTGCTGTCTTTGGCGCGGTTACTCGAATGCGTTCCCGTTCGAAGTTGATGTCGCTCCACTTCAGAGATAGTGCCTCACTGGGAATTCGCAGCCCGCCGTATCTGGCCAGGGCGATGATCAGTCGCCACTCGGCATCTGGAGCACATTCGATGATTCGGTCGATGGTCTCACGGTCAATGAAACGTTGACGCGCTGCGTTGCTCTTTGGGCTGGCTTCCAGATCCTTAAACGGATTCGATGAAATCAAACGGTGTCGAACGGCAGCCCGGAAGAATGTTTTGGCCATTCCGCATCGACGATTCACCGTTGCTTCCGATGGCAGTTCCCGAATGAGGTAACGGCGAAAGTCATCGGCGTCACCTTCGGTGATCTCCGACAATGCCCGGTCAGCTCCGAAGTAGTCAACAAGGTTGCGTCTCGTATGACCGTAGAAAGTCCGCGTGCCCTGCTTCACGTCGGTGCGTTTTTCGATATACGAATTCAGAAATGACTCCAGACATTGAACGATGGCCGATTCGTCGGCTCTGGATGCAGGCTGTTGACCAGGTCGTGAGTCATCCAGGCCTGCCTTTGCCAGTTTCGAGTGCATTCGATCATCCAGACTGGCCACCCAGCGGGAGACGTCGCTGTCGAGCGGTGTACCGGTCACAGCGTGTTCAACCAGTTGCTCGACTTTGTCGCGGATGCGTTCTGCGTTTCGTTCACTGATTGAACCGAGCCCGATGCTCCGGCGTTTCCGGTTTCCATCGTAGAACTGAATCCGGCGTCGACCGTCTTTCTCTTGAATCAGCGATGCCATGTCGTTTTTCCTTGTCTTATCAATGCGGCTCTGTGCGGGCCAGGATATCGCGTGTGGTGGTGACTGCCAACGTCGTTCTGAACGCCGACTTTGCCCTCGAAAGGTCGACTTTGCCCACGTCCGGGGTGTGGTCATCTTCGGTCTGTTTGGCCAAATTCGACGTTCGTTGCGGGTAACAGGTCGTCTGAAGGCTTGCGAAACAATGCGAATTGGCAGTCAAAGTTCAGTAAGTGCGGTATTCGGCAGCCGCCAGTAGACCGGGCCAGTCATTCCGTCCTTACGTTTGATGCAGCCAATCTCTTTCCTTGCTCGTTTCAGGGTCGATTCCGAAATAGAGAATTTGCCTGCTGTCTCTACGATGTCTTCGAAGGTCATTTCACCGTTGATGAGCGTGGCGTATAGGAACTCTTTGGCTCGCTCGCGTGCTGCGCCTTTCGCCTTGCCGCCTCCGGCTGCTTCCAGCGTTTCGAGTTCGTCAGCCGTCATGTCGACAGGATCGTCATCCCAGACGACGACACCATCTTCGATTCGATAAGCCAGCCCGCATGATTCGGAAGTCAAGTTCATTTTCGTGGTGACGATCAGTCGACGGTCCTCGTCTTCCGGATCCCGGTAGAAGTTGACGACGGCCCGCGCGGCAGCGTTGAAGGCAATCGAGCCCATTC
>JABMPE010000502.1 GCA_013203845.1 Rhodopirellula sp.
AATCAGCGGCCCTGAAATCAAGCAGGTCGCGCTGAACCTCGTCGCCAACGCGCTGGATTCGACGGGAGCCAAAGGAACGTTGCGGGTCGAGCTGAACGAGCAGATTGACTGGGGCGAGATACACTTCATCGACGACGGCGCCGGCATGGATCAGGACACGATCGACCATCTGTTCGAGCCATTTTACACGACTAAGCCAACGGGCGAAGGAACGGGACTGGGACTGTCAATCAGCGACCGGATTGTCGGCGATCATGGCGGAACGATCGAAGCTCACAGCGACGGTCCTGGCCTGGGCAGCACGTTTACTGTCCGCCTGCCGCGAAAACAGGCCGATTCGACCAGCGGCGACACATCGCGAGCCGAAGAGCTGGTGCGAGCGATCGCCGTGCGTTGATTCACGCCTCGCCAGTGGCCCGCTATTATCCGCCACTTCTGTGAATCGTTCCAGAAATCTGAACGCAGTGCCGTAGGGTGCGTCTTGACGCACCTTATGAAACAGAAATCGCAGATCTGGTGCGTCAAGACGCACCAGACGTCTGGTGGCCGGTAGGAACCGGCCCTACGAGTGTGAAGAATTGTGAGGAGCTGCCTCATGGCACAGCAGTGTTATCTTTGTGTGGATCTGGGAGCTGAAAGCGGTCGTGTCCTGGCCGGATTGTTCGACGGAACGACGGTGCGGACTCAGGAACTGCATCGGTTTCGGAATGGGCCGGTTTCGGTCGGTGGAACGCTGCGCTGGGATCTGGTGAATCTGTGGCGAGAAATTCAGACCGGCATCGCGAAAGGCGCGACGGAATTTGGCGACTCGATCCTGTCGATCGGCGTTGATACGTGGGGCGTTGATTTCGCGTTGCTGTCTGAAACCGAAGAGCTGCTTGGGTTGCCGTACTGCTATCGGGATGCTCGAACGACGGGCCTGATGGAGCACTCGTTTACGCAGGTGCCTCGGGCCGAGATTTTCGCACAGACCGGTCTTCAATTCATGGAGATCAACACGCTCTACCAACTGGTTGCGATGAACCAGAAGAACCCGGTGTTGATGGAGCAGGCGGCGACGTTCCTGATGATTCCGGACTTTCTGAACTGGTTGCTGTGCGGCAGCAAGGTGGTTGAATTCACAAACGCGACGACCAGTCAGTGCTTTAACGCGACGACTCGCGACTGGGCGTTTGACATGCTCGGAAAGCTCGGTCTGCCGACACGAATGTTTCCGACAGTGGTGGACCCCGGCACAAAGCTGGGCACGCTGAGAGAAGACGTTGCGCGTCAGGCGGGTTGCTCGCGGTTTAACGTGGTGGCGCCGGCCACTCACGACACAGGTTCGGCTGTCGTGGCGGTTCCCACGCAGAAAACTGGTTCGTCAAACTGGGCATACATCAGCTCCGGAACCTGGTCGCTGATGGGACTGGAGATTCCGACAGCCAACGTCTCGAAGCGGGCTCTGGAGCTGAACGTTACGAACGAAGGCGGAGTCGACGGCACGTATCGGCTGCTCAAAAACATCATGGGACTGTGGCTCGTGCAGCAGTGTCGAGCTTCTTTCGAGCGCCAAGGCCGCTCGTACGACTATGCCACGCTGACTCAACTGGCGAGCGAAGCTCCGGCGTTTCGATCGATCATCGATCCAGACGATAGTCGGTTTCTCAGCCCGGACGATATGCCCTCGGCCATCGCCAGTTGGTGTCGGGAAACCGGGCAGCCGGAACCCGAGACAGACGGTCAGATGGTGCGTTGCTGTCTGGAAGCTCTTGCTCTGAAATACCGGCAGGTACTGCGCTGGATGGAAGAACTCGAAGGAACCAATGTCGAAGTCGTGCATATCGTTGGCGGCGGCACGAAAAACGAACTGCTCAATCAGTTCACGGCCAATGCGTGTGGATGTTCGGTCGTCGCCGGACCGGACGAAGGGACGGGAATTGGCAATATCCTCATTCAGGCCAGAACGGCTGGCGAGATCGGCTCGCTCAGCGATATCCGGGATGTTGTTCGCGCGTCTTCAGAACTCAGGGATTACGAGCCAGCGGATGGTGACGCGTGGAACGCTGCTGCTGCAAAACTCGACGAACTCAGAAGTCTGATCAGTTAATAGCGACCGCCCTTGAGCGGCGGATTCGGAGAAAGCATACAGATGGGATTTTTCGGAAAGCTCAAAGGAGCCCTCAAGAAGACAACGGACCTGTTGCGAACGGACGTTCGTGACCTGTTTAAGGCTGGCGAGATTCTCGACGAGCCGAAACTGCAGGAGTTTGAAAAACGCCTGCTTCTTTCTGACATGGGGTTTGCGGCAGCTCAGGAAATTGTTACCGAGGTTCGGGAAAAGCACGGCGGGCGAACGGTCGATGTCGAAGCGATCTGGGAGACCGTCAAAGAGAAACTTCGCTCGCTACTGAAAGGCGACGAGGACGTTCGCTACGACGTCGACAATCCGGTTTCGCCGTTGAATCTGCAGGCCGATGGGCCGACCGTGATCCTGGTTTCCGGTGTGAACGGAGTCGGAAAAACGACGTCGATCGCCAAACTGGCCAACCTGATTCAGAAGTCGGGCAGGACGGTGCTGCTGGCGGCGGGCGACACGTTTCGTGCGGCGGCGGTCGAGCAACTCACCATGTGGAGCGAGCGGCTCGGCTGCAAAATCGTCACGAGGCCTGCCGGCACCGACCCGGCCAGTGTTGCTTACACTGGATGCGATGTCGGAATCGAAGAAGGCGTCGACGTGATCATCATTGATACGGCGGGGCGGTTGCAGACTCATCAGAACCTGATGGACGAGCTGCACAAGATTCATCGTGTGATCGCGAAGCGGATTCCCGGAGCACCTCACGAAGCGTTGCTGGTACTCGACGCGACGACCGGGCAGAACGGCCTCAGCCAGGCGAAGCACTTTTCCGACGCCGTTGAGTGCTCCGGACTGGTACTCGCGAAGCTGGACGGTTCGGCCAAAGGCGGAGTCGCGATTGCCATCCGTCAGACGATGGGCATCCCCGTGAAGTATGTCGGCGTTGGCGAGCAGATTTACGATCTCGAAGTTTTCGATCCAGACAACTTCGTCGACGCGTTGATTGATAAAGAAGCTTAGTTCGAGTTTGTCACTTCCCACTCAGCCGGCGAGGCTGAGGAAGTCGGTTAATTGCGCGATGGCGTGTTTTTGCGAGACCCCGCTGTTTTATGGGGTGTCAGTTTTTCCTCGAAGCTCTGACGTCGCAGTGTCGTCAGCATATCGGCGAACGAGGGCCATTTCTTCTGCGGATACCACGGGCTGTGCGGGAACTCGACGTGCAGGTGTCCGATGTGGTGGAACCAGACGACGGTCGGGACTCGCTAACGGCGGACGTCGAGACCAGCTATCGTCAGGAAAACCGATTTGAATGGACGAAGTCTCAGGAACAGAAAATGTCGGCTGAAACTGAAGAGACGATGCCGGAACCAGAGGAGTCTCAAAAACCGTCCCGCTACAAAGCCACAAAGCTTGCTGTTCTGTTTGTCGTTGGAGCAGTCGTGGTCTTTGCCTGCTAC
>JABMPE010000503.1 GCA_013203845.1 Rhodopirellula sp.
GGGACGTTCCAGTCCGCTCAGGCGTTCGCTGCGGGTGCAAATCCATTCCGTCTTCTTGTGAGCGACGTGGACGGCGACGGATTCGACGACATCCTGGTCGCCAATAGGAACGGCATGAGCGTATTGCGAGGCAACGGCGACTGTACGTTTCGGGCTCTGCAGAACTTTCCAACCGGTGATTCTTTCCGCTCTGAAGTTCTCGGCGATGTGAACGGTGACGGATTCGACGACGTTGTTGTTGCCAAGAGCGGCAAAATTGGCGTGTTGCGAGGCAACGGTGACGGCACGTTTCAGGCAGCGCAGGACTTCGCCATCCCGGTGAGTCCCTACGCGGTACTTTTGGGTGATGTCGATGGTGATGGAAGTGCTGACCTTGTCACGGCGAATTACGACAATACTGTGACGGTGTTTCGTGGAAATGGCGACGGAACATTTCATGCACTTACATCGTATTTTAGCGTCGGTCGTCGTCCAATTGTTGCTGCGTTGGGCGATATCAACAACGACGGAATCGACGACATCGTCACGGTCAACGTAATCAACAGTGATGTGAGTGTGCTACGTGGAACTCAGCCACAGCTTTTAGCGATTTCCCCAACATCGGGAGAAGTTCAATCAATACCGATTCGTGGCAGACCGTTGTTACTGACATCGGTAGGCGAAGATCTTTATTGGATGACAGCGGAACCAAAGGCAGGGAGCTTCGGTATCTGGACGTATTCGCCGATAGGCGGAGTTCGCAAAGTGACGTCCGTTACGATGTCATCGACCACCGACCAACCAATTCGCCTCGTGGCTACAGCTTCGACGCTCGTTGTCGAATCGAATTCAATGTCAGGTGTATTCGACAGGCTCACCGGGAACCCGATCAAATCCAATATCAGTGATGGGACGTTTCAGACGCCGCAGAGCTATAACGTTGGGGACCATCCAATCTCGGTAGTTCTGGGGGATGTGAATGGCGACGGCTTCGATGACATCGTCACAGCAAATTCTTATGGCGACGATGTGAGTGTATTGCGTGGAAATGGCGACGGAACATTTCGTACTTCTGAGAACTTTGCAACTGGAGATAGCCCTCAGTCGGTTGTTCTAAGTGATGTGAACGGCGACGGCTTCGATGACATCATCACCGCAAATAATCGATACAGCGGAAATGTGAGCGTGCTGCGTGGCAACGGTGACGGCACGTTTCAGGCGGCACAGAATGTCGCGACAGGAGGTACCCCGTGGTTCGCAATTGTCGGCGACGTTAACGGCGATGGGTTCAAGGACATCATCACCGCCAACTACGGCAGTGATAATGTGTCCGTACTTCGCGGGGTTGGTGATGGCACATTTCAGGCGGCGCAAATCTTCTCAGCGGGAGACGGGCCTGTTTATGTGGCCCTCGGAGATGTGAATGGCGACGGCTTCGATGACATCGTCACTGGAAACCGAAATGCCGATAGCGTCAGTGTGCTCCGCGGCAATGGCGATGGTACATTTCAGGCGAAGCAAAACCTCGCGGTGGGCGAAGCTTCGAGATATGTAACTTTGGGTGACGTTGACGGTGACGGCCTCACCGATATTGTTACTGGCAACGTCAGTGTTCTCCGTGGCAACGGCGACGGCACATTCAGGACAGCGCAGCACGTCGCAAGCGGAAGTGGTCCATTTGTGCTCGCCGACGTGAACGATGACGGATTACCTGATATTCTCGCGCCGTTGAAAGTGTTTCGCAATAACGGCGACCAGACGTTCCAGCCGGCGCTAGGACTAGCGAACGGCTTTAACGGTAACTCCTTTGTTTTCAGGGACGTCAATCGCGATGGGATCGACGACATCGTGACCGTAAGTTTCAATAGCAATACCGTGAACGTGCTTGTGGGGAAGAGGTCAGTTGTCGATGTGATTGACCTGCCCTACGCAGCCGTCCTCGTTAATCGAGCCGGGTTACAGGTCAGACAGAGTGAACTCAGTGAATTACAGTCGCTACTGATTGAGCAACCTGATTCAGCCATTGGTCCGTTGCAGCGACTGCGGGACTACGAGTTCGTCGCACTGACAGTTTTTGAAGACAATCTGCTGGCGACGGTGCGGCTCACCGACACCACGACCCGTCCTGGCGAACTGCAGTTGCTGCTGATTGACGCTCCGCAGTTTGACCAGAACGGGAAACTTCTTTCATCTGCAGTCGAGAACCTGACGCTCAACAGCAGCCTGCGACTGAGTGGTGGGGAAAGCCGGCAACTGTTTGTCAATGGCGACCGCATTTATCTCACAGCGGAGATTGCTGGTTCCGGAATTGGAGATGAACTGCTGGTCTATGATCGTGCCAGTGGATTGCGGCTGGTTGGCGATCTGTTGCCTGGCTCCCAGAGTTCAGAGATTCGTGACTTTGTGGCGGTCGGCGACAACGTGTACTTCACCGCTCTGGCGTCGCGGATTGATAACAGCACACACCAGTCAGTTTTGCATCGCGAACTGTTTGTGCTGAACCCGTCTGACAACAGTGTCCGGGCTGTGCGAGCCGGACAGGAAGTCACCGGGCCTCCGTCGCTGGTGGGCACGACGCTGTTCTTCAACAGCCAACTGGCTGACGGGAGCTCAAACCTGCTGTGGTCTTATGATACCGCTCAGGATGGCATACCGAGTCTCGGTGCTCTTGATCCCGTGACGGGGACGATTTCGGGCGCTGTCTATCTTGACAGAAATGGCGATGGACGTCGGGATGTGGATGAGCCAGGCCGGTCAGGCGTCACGATCTATGTGGACATCAACGGCAACGGACGACGCGAAGCCAGTGAGCCGTTCGCTGTCTCGCGACTGGATGACCCCGCTACGGTCGAAGACGAGGCGGGGCGATACACTTTCAACGATCTGCCCGCAGGCAACTATCAGCTTCGGGAGTTGCTGGCCGCTGGCTTCGATCAGACAGCTCCACTGACACTTCAGTCCGGTGCCCCCATGCTCACTGAGCTGGCATCAGGAACGACCAGCGGCGCTGCTTCCAGTCTGGGGCTGCCTTCTATTGTCGGTGGCGATGTTGTTTATGTGAATCTGGCATCGGGGTCGCTGGTTCTTCAGGATGGCGACAATGGCCAGATTCCGCTGGTTTCACTGCAGTCAGTTCTGCCGGACGACGCGACTGCGATTCAATCGGTTGGATCGAGTCACGCTCAGGACGGTAACAGAATTGTCTTGACGGTCACTCTTGTTGATGGCCGCGAAATCGTTCTGACCACAGATGCAGCAGGGCGTCTTTCAATTGTTGCTGACACGGGATCTCCACTCATAACACCATTGGTGCAACCGACCGGGACGACGACGCTGACTGATGTTGAAGACGCCAGCAACCACGGCTTCGATAGTCTAGGCATCGCTGATGGCGCCGTTGGATTTCTTGCAACTAAAAGCACTGGTCCTCGCGGCACGTCATCCGACTATTATCTGGGAAGTGGGACCGCTTTTGCGACATTTCAACATGCTCAGGTCATTCTTTCTGGAGGCGACGAGATCTTTGTGGACCGTGTTCTGGACGGATCGCCCCAGACGGTCATCACCGGTGCGAACCTGTTCCTCGATAAAGCCACGCTGGACGCGCAACTGGGTGGAAACACCGGGTGGACAATCACAACACGCGCCGGCGAAGTGATTCTGCCGCTTACGTTCTTCGACCGAATCTATGACGTTGCTGTTTCGGGGACTTCCGTCGTATTTCGCGCATCAGATTCGAGCTTCAGCGATGCCATCTACCTTGCCACTGCAGACGGTGGAGTGACTCTGCTGGCGAGGTACAATTCGCATGTTCCTGACAGCGTTCGAGATCGTTTCACCCAGTTCGGCTCGCTTGCCAGCAACGCAGACAGCCCCAGCGTGTCGCTCGATGGGAATACGGTCGTATTTGTTGCACGTATTGGTAACAGCTCGGCACAACCAATGGGTTTGTATGCGTGGATTGATGGCTCGCTGCGTGTCATCGCAGATTCGGACTCGGATTTCGGCGGAAGGACGCTGACAGACCTGTCGATCGGACATCAGGCGATCAGCGGAAATCAGGTCGTCTTTCGAGCCACCTTCGGGGACGGTACGGAGTCCATTTATCGGGCAGTCCTCCCCTCCGATCCGGTTTTCGAAGTCACGGTGCAGCCAGGCGAGACGGTCACCGACGTTTCCTTTGGGGCCAGTGCGGTCCCAGGGACGATCCGCGGGACGTCGTTCACCGACACGAATCTCGACGGCCTCTTCAACTCCGGTGAGCCGGTCAACGCGGGGCGAGTCGTCTTTCTCGATGAGAATCTCAACGGATCACTCGACGACTCCGAAGTGAGCACCGTGACGGACTCCAATGGTGAATTCGCCTTCTTCAATCTGTCGTCCGAGACGACTTACGTCGTTCGCGAAGTGCTGCCGGACGGACTGTCAGCAACCACTCGACAGACACTCGCAAAAGCGACGGTGCGACTCGGCGCAGCAGGAACCGTCGAAACTCTATTCGGCAGCGTTGCGACGGCAGCGCTGGGCGAGTCAGCCGACGGTGAAGTCACCGGGGTTATCTTCAACGATGTGAATGGCAACGGAAAACAGGACGACGTTCAGCAGGAGCCGGGAATTGCGGGTGTAACCGTCTTCGTCGATGAGAATGGCGATGGAAAACTGAATGGCGGTGAGCGGTCAACAATCACCGGCGTTGATGGCTCGTACACGATCAATCAGTTGCAAGGTGTTCCCCAGGAAGTACGGGTCGTTCTGCCGAACGACCATAGCTATCAGACCAATGCTTTAGGGAACTCGTTTCGGACGCAGAAGCTGCAAACGAGCGATACACCAGCCGGCGCAGCGATCGTGAATCTCAATGACGACGACTTTCCCGATCTGGTTGTCTCTGTACTGAATGTCGGTGAGTTGCGCACATTCCTTAATGACGGCCAGGGCAACTTTGTGGAATCTGATCCGTTGCGAATCGGAGGCAGTCCTGACGTCGTTGTTCCGCTACGACTCAACGGTGAAGCCAGCCCGTCCGCAGTCATCGTGGCACATCCGAATCTCCAGCGCGTCGATGTGGTTAAACCTGGCGTCGATCCGGGCAACGGTTCCGGATTTTCTGTGGTCAGTCTGGTGAAGGCTGAAGATCTGTCGGCGGGTGGAATCCTGGCAGGATTCGCCGGGACACCGTTCATCGCTCGGGGAATTGTCACGGGTGACTTCAACGGCGACCTGATTGATGACATCGCCATCGCCGTCGAGCGTGGTCCGACGGGAAGCGGTGGTGGCGTCGTTATCTTTACAGGCAATGGTCAGGGTGGTTTTGTTTTCGAACAGACACTGTTTATTAACCGTAACAACGCCGACGGTGTGCTGGGAATTGCGGCTGGTCGGTTCACCGATAATGGGCCTGTTGATCTCGTTGTCACGGGATTCAGTTCAAACACAGCCGTGGTTCTCCGAAACAGTGGAAACGCGGGTGCTGACGCCAACAGATTCACGCTCGATCGCACCTTGCAGACCGGCGAGCGAGGAACATCCAGTGTGCAGATTGCCGACGTCGACCGTGATGGAAACGGCGATATTGTGGTGGCCAACTCGCTGTCTGGCAGTGTGTCGCTGTTTGCCGGAAACGCGGATGGATCCTTCGAGCCGGCGCGGCAGTTTTCCGCAGGAACATTCCCCACGTCACTGCAGGTGCTGGACCTCGATGGCGACAACCAGCCGGAAATTCTGTTCACAGTCGTTGCCGGAACTGACCGAATTGGGATTCTCAGGAACCTTGGGAATATCGGCCCAGGTAACCGGGTTGAGTTCCAGGCACTGGAAACGTCCGGTGTAGCCGTGCTTCCCGATGGCACAACAGCATTCTCGATGGCTGTCGGGCAACTGGATTCCAACAGGACTCCGGATGTCGTCGTCACGCTCCGCCGAGATCCAGGAATTCAGATCAACGCCAGAAATGTCCTCGCCGGTTTGAATACAATCAACATCGCGTTGAACACGGTGGTCCCCGGCGGACTGAATGTCGAATTACCAGTCTATACCAGAAAAGCATCCGGCCAGAACTTTGGACTGCAGACAATCAACCTGCCGCCGACAATTGCTTCTGTAAGTGACCCGGTGGCAATCAACGAAGACGCGGATCAGCAGACAGTCGTTCTGACTGGAATTTCGACCGGTGGCGAAGTTGAAACTCTTCATGTATCTGTGTCAGTGACGAGTGACAACACATCTTTGATCAGTCCGACGATCACGTTTGACGCAGTTGCCGGTACCGCAACCGTGCGCTACACGCCAGGGTCTAATCTGTCGGGGACGGCGAAGATTACTGTCACGGTACGCGACGCTGGTATCAATGGTGCGTTCAACGACGCCGATGCCAATAGCGACGATGGTATTGCCACCACATCGTTCAATGTCGTTGTCCGTCCCGTCAACGATCCTCCGACGGCTGAAGCGGACACATTTGGTGTGCTTCTGGAAAACGGAGCAACGACGCTCGACGTTCTTTCCAATGACAATCTCGCCAATCCTGACACGGGAGAACCGCTGACGATTTTGTTTACCGGACAGCCTGCTTCCGGACGTGTCGCAATCATCAACGGTGGGCAGCAGTTGCAGTACACACCGTCTGCTGGTTTTATCGGACGGGAAACTTTCAGCTACATCGTCTCGGACAATCAGTTCACAAACCAAGGGTCAGTCACGGTGAACGTGACTTCGAACGTGACTCCTTCTGAATTGCTAACGGTTTCCTCGTTTACCCCGAACCCGTCAGGGTTCGACGTCACATTCAGCGAAGCATTCAATGCGTCACTGTTGAACCTCTATGCCACACAAAGCCTCGGGCCAGCCGACGTTGTTGTAACAGGAGCGTCCAGCGGCGTGGTGAATGGATCGCTCGTTATTGACGCTGCGGCAGGCACAGCATCGTTCATCAAAACCGGCGGACTGCTCGCCGCAGATACCTACACCGTGACTCTCAGAAGTGGCAGTGACGGCTTCGTCACAACCGATGGCGACCTCCTCGATGGCAACAGGAACGGCACAGGCGGCGACAACTTCACGACAGTCTTCACGGTCACCCCACTAAGCCCGGAAACCGTGACGGTCAGCATCCCGGACTTCACGCGAGGATTTGGCCAGGCCGTCAACGTCCCGGCCGATGGCCTTGGGATTCCACTGACAATCAGTCGAGGCACAGGTATCAGCAGCCTGAATCTGCGGCTTGGCTACGACAGCAGTCTGCTTGATGTGACGGGATTTATTCCGACAGTTGCCGGCCTGTTGGCCGATTTCAATGTGGACACCGGCGCTCTGGCGATTTCAAAACCAACAGAGTTTACCAGTGAGACCGGGCCGCTAACGCTGGGCTATTTCACGGCGTCTGTACCGGACACTGCGATTTACACCAGCAAGCAGGTGATCTTGATTTCCGGATTGCGGGTTTTTGATGATTCCGTCAGCACGACATCAGTCCCATCTGTCGCAGATTCGGCTATCCACGTTGCGGCATTCCCCGGTGATGCAAATGCCAGCCGCTCGTACAATTCCCCGGACACGACATTGACATTGCGACAGAGTACAGTACGAATCGATGGGCTCACGCTGTACCCGCTGGCGGATCCGGCCCTGATCAGCGACGTCACATTTGACTCGTCGATTCTTGCCAACGATGCGACAGTCGTGCAGCGGCTGATTACGAACACTGAAGTGCCAGTCATTCCCGATTTGCCATCGGGCATCGATCCGTTGCCGGCCAGGGGAGCTGATCCAATTCTGTCGATCCCCCGGAACCTGACTGCGCGTCTTGGGCAGACGATTACTTTGCCGATTCAACTGGAAGTGACCGAAGCCGCGGGCATCACCATTAGTGGACTCGACGTGGCGATTTCGTACGACGCGAACCAGTTTTCTGTTGGAAACGTGCGAGTTGGATCGTTGCTGACTGACAACGGCCTGTCACCTTTTTCACCATTCGCGAATACGGCGAC
>JABMPE010000504.1 GCA_013203845.1 Rhodopirellula sp.
AAGCGAATTCCCATTCGGCTTCTGTTGGCAATCTGTATCCATTGCCGCCAGTTGACACCGTCCTGCCAGCCCGAAGTCCGTATGCAAACGGCGCTAATTTCTCTGAAGTGCTCAGTTTCGAGCAAAACTCAGTGGCATCGTTCCAACTCACGTTCTCCACCGGGTGGTTTTTCGTGTCGATGCCAGCCACCAGCTCGGCGTGTTTGTCACTCGGACCGGACGCAAAAAACTTCGACGGGTTGGCTCCCGTCAATCGCGTGTATTGAGCCTGAGTTGTTTCGTAAACACTGAGGTAAATCGGCTGAGTCAAAATGACCCGGTGTTGCGGAGCTTCGCTCTTGACGCACTCCCGCCAGGCGATGTGATCCCGCGAAACGAGCTTGAGCGCCGTTTCAATCTCCTCTGGCGTGCTCCCCATTACGAATTCGCCGGGGGGGACGAGACGGAACTTCATGCCTATGGAGTTGGTGTACTCGACCGGCACGCCGAGGTACTTGGCCCAGGCTTCCTGATGAGCTTTCGCCTGCGCGGCATCGAAGGGGGCAATGGCCGGAGCCGGCGCGTCCGCGGGCCAACCGTGCCAACTTGCTGTCGCGTTGGACATCGCCAGGGGCTGCGTTGTTGAGATGGCAGTGCTGTCAGCCGGAACCGTTGTCGCGTCACGATCCCGAACTAGTATACTATCGTTCACCATAAAAACGGAAATCAATGCAACAACCCCCAGCAGACCCACCGCCAGCCAACCGATCGGCGTCTTTCGAGGCTTTGCGTTTTGACTCTTCGAGGCATTGAACACCTGCGTTTCGTCATTTCCATTACGCCCCTCGATACAGGTCACCTTGCCGTCGTGCTGTAGCTCGCTCTCGCAGCGGGCCAGCAGATTGGCAACTTCCTGCGCTGTCTCGTAGCGGTCGCCCCGTTCCTTCTCCAGTAGTCGGAAGATGATGGTTTCCAGCCAGCCGGGGATTCCGGGGATCACGTCATACAGAGGGCGGGGTGTGTCTTCGCAGACCCGCTTGAGCACAGCCACCGTGTTGGCAGCGCGGAACGGCGGCCTTCCGCTGGCCATCTGGTACAGCACGCTGCCCAGGCTAAACAGGTCGGCGCGGTGATCCAGAACTTCGCCTCTGGCCTGCTCGGGAGCCATGTACATCGGCGTGCCAGCAATCAGCCCACTGGAGGTCAGTGTGGCATCATCAACGGCGCGAGCCAGGCCGAAGTCCGAGATCTTCGCTCGCTCATTCGGACCATTCGAAAGCAGGATGTTGGATGGCTTGATGTCGCGATGAATCAGGTTGACCGCGTGCGCGGCGCCCAGACCGACCGCGACCTGCTGGCCGATCCGTAGGACATCCGGAACATCCAGCGGTCCGTGCTCGTCCATCCATTGCTGCAGAGTCTGTCCCGGGATGTACTCCATCACCAGGTAGGGAATCGGTTCCTCTTCCACCGCGTAAATGGCCACAATGTTCTCGTGCGTCACAGCGGCGGCGGTCCGGGCTTCCCGCAGGAACCGTTTGCGAGGTGGCGAGGTGGACGCCAACTCGGGATTCAACAGCTTGATTGCTACCACCCGGTGCAGCTTCTCATCGAAGGCTTTGGCGACGATCCCGAATGCACCGCGTCCGAGGATCTCCTCGATCTCGTAGTGCGACAACCGACCGAGCCAGCCGGAACGCGTGGCCGGTTCCAGATAGCTGCGGAACTCGGTTTCCCCGGATGAATCTGCCCGATGCGGGGTGTCGTCAGCGTCTGACGAATCGGTGAGCACGGTCTGCTCGTGAGCTGGCCCCGCCGCGGGTTTCTCCAGAAACTGGCTGGTCTGCTCGTGAGTCTTCAGCAGCTCCTCGACCTGGACCCGCAAGTCGGCATCAGCCCCACACGCCTTGTCGACATAGTCGGCCCGTTGTTGAAGGTCAGTGATTTCAATCGCGGCCAGAAAAATCTCGCGTTCGCTCATGGTGTAGTCCATTTCCGACTTACGGCAAAATGTTAGCCAGTCCGACTCATGTTTCTGATATCGGGTAGAGGTCAGTCGCTCGTGGCTGTGTCTCTCTGAAATCAGTGGCGTCCTTTCCTCGCGAAGTGCGCCAGAAAAATAGAAGAATCTTGCTGACAGCCTGAGAAACCGGCCAGATTTCCTGGCCGATCGTAGTATTCCTTTGGGAATCCGTCGTTTCTATTCGGAATCCGCGGAATCACGCTGAATCTCTCGAAGCAGCCAGGCCTTCGCGTAAGCCCAGAGTCGATCCGCCGTGCGGGGCGGAATTTCGTGGAGACGCCCCGCGTCCCGCAGCGACAGCCCGGCAAAATAACGCAGCTTCACCAGTTCGAAGGCTGTAGCGTCAATCTGTTCAAACTTCTGCAGAGCTTCGTCCAGCGACTCCAGCAGGTCCTCGTTCACGCTGTCCGCAACGTCGTCCTGCTCGATGGAAACTCGCTGCCAGTCGGCTCCGCGTTTCTGGCGGTCCCGGCGGCGGGCGTTGTCGACGAGAATCCGACGCATGGCTTCCGCGGCTGCTCCGAAGAAATGCCGCCGGCTGTTCCAGTGCTGCACGTAGTCGACGTCGACCATCCGCAGCCATGCCTCATGCACCAGCGCAGTGGCTTGCAGCGTCTGCCCTGGCTGCTCATCCGCCAGGCGTCGCGCTGCCAGTTGCCGCAATTCCTGGTAAACAACCGGCAGCAGTGCCTCGGCGGCCTTGCAGTCACCCTGACCAACCGCAGTGAGGATTCGAGTCACGTCGCTCATCAAAACAGCATAACCTGGACCGTTGGATGATTTGCACTGTCGCCGTTGCGGACCAGCGGCAGCCCACGAAAAACGGACAGGGGTGGATCGCGTTTTAGACGACGGTTACCGTCCTAGTGTTTTCTATCGTTTCTGCTAACCCGTCCGATCAAAATACTCCGCTGACGCTTAAGCTGCGTCCGCTGCGGGGCTTACGAGTGGAGTCAAATTGAATTCTCGGCCGAAAGCAGCGTTGACGACCGGCAGATCAAGGCACATGGTGTAGTCTTTCGCCCCATCATCAGGCCGATCATGGAATTCATTCTGCAGCCCTGGCTGCTCTTCCTCGTGATTCCGACTGCCTCGATCGAATGATCTTCTTCATTCAGCGATCGCTGGAACGGGCCGTTCGTGAATACGTTGAGCACTATC
>JABMPE010000505.1 GCA_013203845.1 Rhodopirellula sp.
GCATTCGTACTGGTCGAGCAGATACATCCCGCTGTTGCCACGTCCCTGACCGGAAGACTTCGGCATGTACGGCGTGCGGAATTCCAAGTGCAGCGTGAAGTTTTCAAACCGCTCCTTTGTGCGAGCTTCGACGCCCAGGTACTTGTGCTCGCCTTCTTCAACCAGCTTCCCTTTTTCCCAGGCGTCGATGTTCGATCCGTCAAACAGCACGGTCGCACCCGCTGGCGGTTTGGCTCCCAGCGTGGGCGACTTCCGTTCGACCTTCTTTGCGGACACGCTGGCGAGACCAGCATTACCCGTGAGCGCGCCGTCGACAATCTGACCGGTCCAGTTTTCGCCGTTCAGTTTTGTAACGCCACCAACGGTTTTACCCTGCAGGTGAGTCTTCTCACTTTTATCCCAGCCAGCACCAGGCAGCCCACCCGTCAGAACAACCGCGTCAAACTTTCCGTCGCCGCGAGCAATGACCTGAAGGCCGAATTTCTGATCGCCAATGGTGCCTTCGTACTCGCCCTGTACAGCGAAGTCCGGTCCGGCTTTGGCTGAATCCGTAAACGCTTCGCCGCCAGCTCCAAAGGCAAACGTGGCTGACATCGCGATTGCCGCGAAAAGAGCGCTGGTCAATTTCATCGGTTGCTTCTCCTGGTTGATGTGGTTGTGATCTAGGTGGATTTGAACTCGGCATTCATCGCCGATTGGATTTCTCAGCTGACATTTCAGAGACTTCAGCACCCGGTCACAACCGAAGCACGAAACTCTGACACAGGAAATGCGTTATGGCAAAACAGATTCGCGTCTCGCGGTTTTCAGTCGATGTCACCATTCCGCTCGGACATCGCTGCATGGGCCTGCTGCCGACGAAGTCGAAAGAGATCGTCGATCCGCTGCAGACTCACGGTATCGTCCTGCTGAGTGACGACGATCCGATCGTGATCGTCGCCGTCGACTGGTGCGAGATTCGCAACGAATCGTACGAACGCTGGCGGGAAGTCATTGCCAAAGCCGTCGGAACCAAGCCAGTACGGGTTCTGCTCAGCAGCCTGCATCAGCACGACGCGCCCGTTGCCGATGGTGGAGCCGAGAACCTGCTGAACCGGGCAGGCCTCCTGGGAGAGCTGTTCGATTTTGCCTTTCACGAAGACTGCGTTCAACGGGTTGCCGCCGCCGCGAAAGAATCCCTCGAAGACGCCACGCCGGTCACGCATCTGGGTCTCGGGAAAGCCAAAGTCGAAAAAGTTGCATCGAATCGCCGCATTGTAAATGCGGACGGTCGAGTGTCTTTTGGTCGAGGCAGCAGTTCTGGTGGCAACCCGTTCATGGCGGAAGCACCGGATGGTCTGATCGATCCCTGGTTGCGCACAATCAGTTTCTGGAACGGTGACAGACCGCTGGTCGCATTACACAGCTACGCCACTCACCCCATGAGTTATTACGGTCGAGGTGGCGTGACTTACGATTTCGTCGGAATGGCTCGCGAACGCCGCCGCCGCGACGATCAGAAGGTCCATCAGATTTACCTGTCCGGCTGCAGCGGAGACGTCACGGCCGGACGGTATAATGACGGTTCGCAGGCCAGTCGCGAACTGCTCGCTCATCGAATTTACGAAGGCATGACCGCTGCCTGGAAAGCCACGGAGAAAACGCCGATCAGTGAAATCGGCTTTCGTTCAACGCCGCTGGAACTGCCTTTTCGAACGGAGGAACGATTCTCCGCCAGTTACCTGCTGAATCGGATCGAAGACGACTCGGTCGAAATCCGACAGCGTATTCATGCGGCCATGACACTGAGCAGTCGACAGCGGGTCGTCAGCGGAAAGCCGATTGACCTGCCGGTCGTTGATCTGGGGCCGGCAAGGATCGTGCTGTTTCCTGGTGAGGCGTTTGTCGGTTACCAGGTTCTCGCCCAGGAAATGAAGCCGGACCTGTTTGTTCAATCGATCGGTTACGGCGAGTGCTGGCCCGGTTACATTCCGACGGACGCTTGTTTCGCAGACAAGTTTGAAGATACCTGGTTGTGGGTTGGGCCGGGATGCGAGACGAAGATTCGCGAGGCGCTGACGAAAGTGTTGTAGAAGTCTCAGCGGGTCGTTGCAGCATCGAGTCTCAAGGAAGGTTGTTAGATGTTCGATCTGATTGTGCTGGGGCCTGATCGTCGGCAGCGGATTCGGTTACCACTGACGAGTGAGAAGACTTTAACCGTGGGTCGAGCGGAGGACGCGGATGTTCCTGTCACGTGGGAGTCGATGCTGTCGCGACGGCATCTTGAGCTGACGATTACCGACAGTCAGGTCGTGGGACGAAAATTCGCCGACGCAGCGAATCCGGTGTTCGTTTCCGGAATCGCTTCGCCGAATTTCACCCTGCACGACGGAGAAGCGTTCGTGGTCGGGGCGACCGAGTTTCGACTGGCGGCCTCGCACGCTGATGATTCCAGCCAACAGGATCGGCTTTTGGAAGAAATCCGTTTTGATGCCGGGCTGCTCAAGCAGATTCCATTCAGCGATGCCGACAAACGAATCGAAGTGCTCACGCATCTGCCCAGCGTGATCTGGGGCACCCGCACTGACGAAGACTTTTTCCTGCGAGTCGCTCAACTTCTGCTGGCAGGAATTCCTCGCGCCGAAGCTGTCGCCATTGTCGAACCTGTTGGTGATCAGGTTGAAATTCTGCACTGGGACCGTCGGAATGAAACCGAAGGTGGAGTGCATCCCAGCAGCCGGCTGGTTCGAGAAGCGATCGTTTCGAGCAATCGCAGCGTTCTTCACGTGTGGGAGCCGGAACTCGAAAACAACAACCCACAATACACCGCGATTGGTGGCTTCAACTGGGCATTCTGCACGCCGGTGCTGGTCACCGGTCAGCCTCGACGAGGCCTGTATGTCGCCGGGCAACTCGACGCGGCATCATTTGCCTCCGGAGTTGACGAACACAGCGCTCTGCTCAGTGCGGATGTTCGATTTACCGAACTGGTTTCAGAAATTGTGTCGTCGTTGAGAAGGCTCAGCCGACTGGAGCGACATCAGGCCGGGCTGCGACAGTTCTTTGCACCGCCGATTCTGGAAGCGCTCGGGCAGGATCTTGATACGGACATTCTGGAACCTCGCGAATGCGACGTGACGGTGCTGTTCTGCGACCTGCGAGGGTTCAGTCAGCGTGCAGAAAACGCAGCGCACGATTTGACGGGATTGCTGGCTCGCGTCAGCGAAGCACTCGGCGTGATGACCGAGCAGATCCTGCATTTTGGTGGCGTCACTGGAGACTTTCAGGGAGACGCGGCTTTGGGCTTCTGGGGCTGGCCGTTCGCGTCGGAGTCCGCTCCGTTAAACGCGTGCCGCGCGGCGCTGGCGATTCGCAAAGCGTTTGAAACGGCCTCAGCCACGCCCGGTCACACGCTCGCTGATTTCGAAATGGGAATTGGTATTGCTCATGGAAGAGCGGTCGCGGGGAAGATCGGCACTTCAGAGCAGGTCAAAGTGACGGTCTTCGGGCCGGTGGTGAACCTGGCCAGCCGGCTGGAAACCATGACGACACAACTTCGAGTTCCAATTGTCATTGATGAGCCAACCGCTCGACTCGTTCGAGAGAAACTCGACGTCACGGAAGCTCGCACCCGCCGACTCGGAAAGGTAATCCCCGTAGGGATGGAGACTCCGTTCATGGTCAGTGAGTTGCTGCCGCCCGAACACGAGTACCCGCTGCTCAAAGATGAGCACATCGCGCAGTATGAGAATGGCGTGGACTGCTTTATTAACGGCGACTGGGAAAGTGCCTGGCAATCACTGCACAACATGCCTGCCGGAGACCGCGCTCAGGACTTCCTGGCCATGCCCATCGTCCAGCACAACCGCCGAGCCCCCGCTGACTGGGATGGAGTCATCCGGCTGACGAGCAAGTAGTCTCACGACTGGGATTACCGCCGCGTCTGGTGCTACCACAGCTTCCAGCGGCTCTTCTTTGATCGGGATTCTCCTACGACTTCGACCGCCGGATTTCCGCTCGAACTGATGACTTCCCGTTCGGGCAGCAGCACGCAACTAAGGTCGCCGCCTTCGCCGCCGGTTGTGTCAATGAGAATTTTCTTCTGTTCCATCCGGACGGCGGGAACCTGAACGTGGCCGCTGACGACGGCGACCGGGCAATCTCCTGGGACCGGCGAGTCGACATAGGATTTCGAACAGAGCCATTGAGGTCGGTTCAGCGAGTAATCCTTCTGCCGCAGAATTCGAATCTGCATATCAAACGGCGTGTTGGGATCCAGGCCAGCGTGGACGAAATAGAATTCCGGATGCTCAATTCCCCACGGCAGGTCCGTCAGCAGTTCAACATGACGCTCAGGAAGAGCCGATCGCAAACCGGCCAGGTCGCCGCGTTCGGCACCGTAGGATTCGAACGTTGACTCCGAAAGATAATCGTTGATCCAGCGTGAGCCCCAGTCGGCATACTCGGGAACAGGAATCAAATTCAGAGCGCCGGCCATCGCGAGTTCGTGATTTCCGCTGACCATCGTGGTTCGAGGATGTTCGACCAGCAGGTCGCAGACGATGTCCAGAGCACCCTTCGAGTCGGGGCCGCGATCGACGAGGTCTCCGATAAAGACAATCCAGCGTTCGTCGTAATCCGGCCGAGATCGCAATTGATCGAGTACTGATACGAGTTGATCGACCTGTCCGTGAACATCGCCAATCACAGAAACAGGGCCCCGAATGCGGGTCGCAAGCTGAGCCATCACGAAACCCTCCTGGTAAACCGAACCAAGCAGCACCACCTTGTGCTGCATTAACCTCGTGTCGCATTAACTCTGAGCCGGAACTGAATTCAAACAGGCACCGTCGACTTTTGGGACGGTTACGCAGCTCCGATCTCCGTCGACCTGGCACACTGCATAAAATGCCCAGGCAGCGGGATCGTATCGACGATGCGACGAATGCCTCAATACCGCATCCATCGCCTTTACCAGTGAACGGGCGAGCCAATAAGTGGTCTCCGGAACGTTCGCAGCACCGGCTCTACTCCATGAAGGTTTCACCTCACTCAGGCTGGGAGATATTTTGTTTTCACGTAGTGATCTTTCGTTCCAGCGTGGCCTTAACAGCAGGGGTAAATTGCTGTCGGAAAACAGCACATTACCTGTTTTGAGGTGAAAACAGGCAGTGCTCTAACGCACGACTTGAGGTAAAACCTTCACTCTAACCGCATTCTTGCAGCGAATCCGACATCGAAATTCTGCAGATTTCTGTATTCGCAAAAAGGGAGGGATTCACTCCTAAGAATTGGCTTCAGTTCGTCCCGATAGCCTTATTCAGAAGGCGAGTCACCCTTTCCAGTGCGGTGACTCCCGCAACGGTGAAATTGACCACACTCAAACCACACCCCGAACCACATTCAATGATTTGCCGATTTCAAATTCGAGAAATAAGAAATAACTGAGGACCCGAAAATGATGCTCGTCGAAACACAACGGAAGACGATTACCGTCGGGATCGTAGAGCCGCAGGAAGCGACTCAGTATGCCGTCTCGATGCTCCTGAACGGCCAGCAGGATACCGAGGTCGTCGGCGTCGAAGCGACGGGCGAAGATGGTATGCGTATGCTGATCGAGAGGCGTCCGCGAATCGCAATCATCGAAGTCGACCTGGATGGGCGCAGTGGTTTTGAACTCGCTGGCGATCTGGCGATGCGACAGCGGGAAACGAAAGTCATCTTCTACAGCGGTTCGATGCCGGACATCTACATCGAGCAGGCGCTACGATCGAAGGCTGCAGGATACGTTCTGAAAACGGATTCGCTGGCCAGCCTGCTGACCGCGGTTCAAACGGTTTCGAAAGGTGGCACGTTTTACTCCGCATCGATTCGCGATCGGATTTCGATCGACCCGGTGACCGGCAACGCGCGAGCACAGTTCGAAAGTCGTCTGACTCAACTGAGCGATCGCCAGCTTGAAGTGTTGCGGCATCTGGCCTACGGCCTGAGCGTCAAGGACGTGGCTCGCAAGATGCATATTTCAGTCAAGTCGGTCGACAGTCACAAGTATCGGATCATGCAGTCGCTGGGGATTCACGACCGCGTGGATCTGGCTCGTTATGCCATTCGCGAAGGGCTGGTCTGCCCGTAACGCAACTGGCCCCACGCTCCCGTCTTGACACTCTGGCCAGAACCACTGACCAAAGCATGGCGACAGGTAATCAATTCAGAAACATCGCCCTGGAACGAGCCCGCAACACGGTGGCAATTCCATTACAGAGAAGAGCTGGCTTTATGAGACCACGACAGGACTTCTACACGCTTTGCCCCAGCTGTGAGACCAGAGTCGAATTGACGCTGGCGGCTAAACTTCAGTCCGCTCGAGCCGGATGCATGTGCCACTGCCAGTCGTGCAAACACGAGTGGGTCTGCATTCAGGAGTGGATTTACCGGCGAGAGTCGATTGACCATTCACAGCCAATTGCAACTCCTCATCAGTACCCTGCGGCAGCTCCTGCCGTGCAGCCGCAAGCGACCGGTTTCCCACAAGCCTCGCCAGCGACAATCGCCGCCGTCCAGCCTCCACGACCGCACCTGCCGACGTTCCAGCCACCACAACCGATCGCACCGATGGTTCACCAGCAGCCAGTCGCTCAGACCAGCGAAGTTCCTGTTTCAATAGACCAGCCGACTTCGAAGCCAGTTCCAGCTCCACATGCCTGGAGCTGGGAGCGGAAAACTGTATCTCAACCATCGCCCTCTCAGGACTTTCAGTCTGGCTACGGTCACTGACATAAAGACATCGTGCGACGATCAAGAAGCCTGCGAATTTCCGTGGGCCGGAATCTCTTTTCGCTCTTTCCAGCCTGTTGCCTGACCAGCCGAATAACTGGCGGTCCTGGGGCGTCAGGACTGGCCAAGTTCCCGCTTCAGAGCGGCCAGCTCGTCTTCAATCGCTAACGATACGGCGGAACCAGGTTCAGCACTGGCAGTGGCGTTGGTTGTGTTGTCATCATCAGTGCCGGATTGCTGCCGACGTCGCGCTTCGGCGAGCCGCGCTTCAAGCGCCCGTGACGTCGTTGCCAGATGCTCGCGCGTCTGCTCGGCAGCCAGCAGCTGCTGCTTCAGACCGGCGACCAGATCGTCGACCTCACGTTTTCTGACCAGAGCCAGTCGAGCCTGATCTTCGGCTCCCGCGATCAGGTGCTCTTTTGCCTTGTTTGACCAGTGAGTGATCTGGACCGAGTGCTCTTCGACCTCGCCGCGAATGCGATCTTCGTTGCCCTGAGCCGTCCGCATGCTTCGTTGAGCACCGGCCATTCCGGCCTCCATCTCGGCGATAATTTCCTGCAGAGCTGCAGTCGGATCGTCGGCTTCTTCAAGAAGCCTGGTCAGGTTGCAGGTGACGATGTCAGTCAGCCGGCTGAAGTATGTCATGTCTGGGCTCCGGTATTCAGCGGTGACCGCCGCTAACGGTGAACTCTGGATTCGGATTGTAATGTTTTGTGTTTTGCGGCGAGTCCGTTGCCAACCACGAGCGGGCCGCTGATCGCTGATTTCGGAAACATGAAAATTGCCGACAGTCAATCGTCCGGTTGATGTGGATTGATAATTCCTCGTTCCAGCAGCCAGCCGCTCAGTTTTTCCCGCGCCAGTCGCAGTCGACTCTTTGTCGTCGGGACAGACGTGTCGAGAGCTTCGGCGACTTCCGGCAATGATAAATTCGCAAAGTGGTGTAGCGTGAACGTCAGTCGTTGTTCTTCAGGAAGATCGTCCAGCAGTCTGTCGACGAGAATTTTCAGCTCGCCATGATCGGCTTCCTGCTGAGGTGACAGCATATCGCCCGCGACCGTCGAAACGATGTCGGTATCGTCGTCGAACTTTCCTTTGACCGCCTTGACCAGGCAGTCGTGCGACGCTTTCCGGACATTGTCGATGAGCAGGTTCCGGGCGATGCGGTACATCCAGCCTTTAAACCGTCCGACCGGCAGGTAATTCCAGAACTGCCGGTAAAGTCGCAGCAGCGTTTCCTGCGTCAGATCTTCGGCCAGCTGGGCGTTGCGTGAATTCTTCAGAAAGAAACCATACAGAGGTCCGCTGTGCCGATCGACGATCTCATCAAATGCACTGGCATCGCCTCCCTGGAGCCGGACCATCAGCTGATCGTCTTCATCCAGATTCTGCGACACGGTTAAAGCCCAGTTCGATCTCAACAGCGGGGTGATTTCTGGCAGCGGAGAAAGTGTACCCACTGAGTTCGTCAGAATCTGCCAACCACATGCTCGGAAGACATCCAGCCGCAAAGAGTACAGAGGCCGCAAAAAAAACTAAGGCCGCAAATCAACGCAGATGCCCGACACTATCTGCGTTTATCTGCGCCGATCTGCGGCTGGCTGTTCTGCATGTATTGAAGAATCAGTTATTCTGAACGCGTTGCTTAGAACATTTTCGTTTGAGCACTAAGATGCCGTCAATCCGCGATTTGATCGGCTGTTCTCAATACCTGACTCTCACTGGAACCCACCTCGTGGCTTTGCAACAGTCCATCCCGATTCTTCTTCGATACGGTGCGACCGGCGAGTTTTCTGCCGAAGTCGACGCGGCTCGAGTTTCCGTTTTCCGCCCGGGTCCGACTCCTCGTGGTGACGTGGCCCATCTGGTCAGTCAGGCTCTGGGTTCGCCCATTGATCTGCCGCCGCTCGATCAGGCGCTGGTTCCCGACGACAAAGTGGTCATCGCGCTGGACCGGGATACTCCTGGTGCCGCTGAAGTTGTCGCCGGGATCTGGTCGTACCTCGAACGGCGGGATATCGATCCGACCAATGTGACGATCCTGCAACCGGTGGCCGTCGGGGCAAAGACTCCAGTCGATCCTCGATCACTCCTGCCGATTTCGGTTCAGCAGGCGGTCGCCTGGAAAGTCCACGATCCCCTCAAAGAAGACTGCTGTGGCTACCTGGCAACGACGACCAAAGGCGAACCCATTTACCTGGCGAAGGAACTGGTCGAAGCCGACTTCGTACTGCCGGTCGGAGCCACTTCGTACGACCCGTTGCTTGGCTATCGCGGAACGAACAGCGTGATCTATCCGGGCCTGTCGAACATCGAAGCATTACGCAAGACCATCGGGCAGGGCCACCTGGAACTCTCACCGCGGGAAGAGCGACCGCTGCGACAGCTGGTCGACGAAATCGCCTGGCTGATGGGAGTTCAATTCTGCGTGCAGGTCGTCGCTTCGGACAGCGGCGGAGTTCTGGAAGTTCTGGCCGGAAGTACGGACGCCGTCTTCAAACGTTCGCGACAAAAACTCGACGACAACTGGCTGGTCACCATGCCCGAACGCGTCGAAACCGTTGTCGTCGCCGTTTCAACCGACGTTTCAGGCCACGGCTGGAATCAGATCGGTCGAGCTGTCGCGACCGCTCGCCAGCTCGTTAAACGCGGCGGTCGCATCGTCATCCTATCGGAACTGGAAGAGCAACCCGGTGACGGATTGAGCCTGCTGCGTCGAGAAGAATATCCTGAGGACTGCCTGCAGCCGCTGCGTGATGAAAGTCCGGTCGACCTGATTCCGGCTACACAGATCGTGAACGCCGCCAGTTGGGCTCGCATTCTCCTGCTGAGCAGGCATCCCCCCGAACTGGTAGAGGAACTCTTCATCTACCCGCTGGAAGACAGCACCGAAGTCACGCGAATCCTCGAAAGTTCCAGAACCTGCGCGATCCTTGGCGGCGCCCAGCACACGTTCGGCATCGTCGAGTAATTACAGGCTCGAACGAACTCCGACCGGCCTGACCAATCTCAACCGAGCACAATCGCAATCCGGGACGAGATCTCGTCGTAGAGTTCTGAAGGCAACGGACCCGCCGCGGCAGACGCAAGATTTTCGACGAGATGCTCAGCGTTGCACGTTCCCACAATCGCTGTATGGCAGTACGGATGCGTGAGCGTGTATCGCAGAATCAACTCAGCGCGCTGCATGCCCGCCGGCAGAATTTCGTCCAGCTTCGCCTTCGACCAGACGGCATTCAGAGCCTCTCGCTGAATCTCAGCGTCCGGTCCACCTTGAGCAACACCACCGCGAATGATGATGCCGGCCCCCGTCTCAGCGGCTCTGGTAATCAGATCGTGATGCTGTGGCGCGAGGCACGAGAACGGGATCTGGAAAGTGTCAAAAACTCCCAGATCGATCATCGCGGGAAGTTTGGGTAACGAACTGGACGACCCAATGAATCGGATCATTCCCTGATCACGAAACTCCAGCAGCGTTTCGATCAAGCCGGCACGCTGCAGTGATTCGGCTTCGCCGCCGTGAAACTGCAGGATGTCGATACAGTCCGTTCGCAGTCGCTTGAGACTCGTTTCGAGATTTCGTGCGACCACATCGCGATCCCAGACGTGGTCGATTTCCAGGTGATCCTCATGCTGCGTGTAGACGCAGCCGCATTTCGTCGCGAGGTAGAACTCGCTTCGCCGACCGCTGATATAGCTGCCAATCCGTTCCTCGCTGATGCCGTAATCAGGTGATGTATCGATAAAGTTGATGCCGGCATCGAGTACCGAATTCAGAAACGTGTCGGCCGCATCCTCACTGATAACTCGCACGCCCCACGTCTTTGGTCCACGCAGACCCATGCTGCCATAGCCGAGTTGCGTGACTTCTAGGCCGGTCCGGCCAAGCGTTTTTTTAAGCATCAGAGATTGACTCCCATTGAGCGGGCTGCTGGCATTCGCCATCCGACATTTTGACAGACAATGCATAACGCAATTTCGAGACCGGAAAAAGGAGGCTGGAACAAACTCAACGCCTTTCCGGCAACAGACGGGCCGTATTCCTGTCGGAACGGCGCAGCCCTGTTGTAGCCTGCAGCTTTCGCCGAACCACTTGCCTGGAAGCGAGTCGAAGCAGTCAGTTGCCTCGACTCGACGGATCATCCGGCTGAGCATCGATGCGACCGATTAACGCTTCGTACGCTTTCATCGAAGCTTCAAGTTGCTTCTGCAGGTTCCGCATGTCCGCACTTTGCACACTGGTCGCTCGATGAATCGGCTCCAGCCACGCCCGCATCAATTCAAACTGCTCACGCAATACGCCCATAAAGGCCTTGGGGAGTCGGTTCACGACAGTGATGCGATTCTCTGTCGGTTCGCTCTCTGACGAGTGGGACGTCGCCATTCCTGCGACTGGTGCTGGTGCATTCGCGTTGGCCGACCACTGCTGTGCCAGGTCGCCGAATTGTGACAGGCCGGCTTCCAGTGACTGGCTGATCGCTGCTATCCCCTGCTGAAGCCTGCCAAACTGTCGGGACAGCGTTTCGATAATGACCTCGAAATCAGGGCCGCTGTCCGCAACGGTCGCTGAGACCTCGACCACGTCCGCATTTCGTTCTGTCAGTTTATCGACACCGGTCGCCATCGCTTTGCGGATGGAATCCAGCCCGTCTGACAAAACTCCCAGTTGCGCGATGACCTGCCCCGTTTTGTCGTCCGAAGAAATTCCGCGCATCTTCACGTTCTGACGGAACGTCCGCTTGATGTCGTCCCAGCGTTCCTTCTCTTCGCCCGTCAGAAGCCCGGTCAGCTCTTTGAACTTCAGAAGATTGGCTTCGGTGCCGGACGTCAGTGTCTGAGCATCATTCTCGTAATTCGAAACGATTAAGGAAGTCAGCTCGTCGTCATTCATCACGGAGACGACTTTCTCGGCGATGCGGTTCATGTTTCGGTAAGAGCCCTGCAACTTGAACGACGGTTCGGTTCGATAGTCGTCGGACTGAGCCGCCGAGCGAATGTATTCTTTATTGACGGTCAGAATCACATCGCGAACCCGCTTCAGTTTCTGCATCGTGCTGACGAGTTCATTGATTTCTTCCAGTGAGTAGTTGCCTTCCAGTTCGATCCCGTCACGCGGCTCGTTGTTGGCCATGGCGATGATCGCGTAGACATCCTTCTGGCTGCGGCTGGCCAGCTTACAGAGCACAGGATTCGACGTCAGTGAATTCTCCAGGTAACTCATTTCAAACGCGTCGCTGGAGTCGCCGATAATTTCACCCAGGTTGTAGATGTCCGCCCGGTTGTAAAGCATGTCGGGAATCTGAAATTTCTCGCCACTTTCCGTGTACGGATTACCGGCCATGACGACGGCGACCTTGCGACCACGCAGATCGTAGGTGCGTGAGCGGCCTTTATAGACACCTTCGATTTTTCGCTGAGCGTCACACAGCGAAATGAACTTCTGCAGGAATTCTGGATTCGTGTGCTGAATGTCGTCGAGGTAGATCATGACGTTGTCGCCCATTTCGAGCGCCAGGTTCAGCTTCTCGACTTCTTCGCGAGCACCCGCGTTCGTCGTTTCCGTCGGATCCAGCGAGGTCACATTGTGTCCCAGTGCCGGTCCGTTGATCTTCATAAAGATCAGCCCCAGACGGTTCGCGATGTACTCCATCAGCGTCGTCTTGCCGTAGCCCGGTGGCGAGACCAGCAGCAGCAGACCCATCAGGTCCGTACGTTTTCCTTCACCAGCCGATCCGATCTGCTTCGCCAGGTTGTCGCCAATCAACGGCAGGTAGACTTCGTTCAAAAGGCGGTTCCGAACGAAGGACGTCAGCACACGCGGACGAAATTCTTCCAGCCGCATCTCGGCCCGATGCGAGTCAACAATTTCTCGCTTCAACGTGATGTAATCATTGAATCGCGGCACGACGACACGACTGAAGTGGTCGAGTCGGTGCATGAACCGGTTGTAATTCAAATGGTACGAACCGCCATCAATCACGGGATGGCTGCCAACAATGCCCGGCAATTCGGCATCCACCTGTCCGTCAATGAAACGTTTTCCGTCCGGCTGGCCAGGCATCAGGATTAAAGCGATTTCATCCACATAGTCGTTCAGCGTCGCGTCGTTCTTTGTCGCGACGAAGGCCTGAACCCAGTTTCGCAGCAGGCCAAAACAGCTGGCCGCCTCGCGTTGAACCGCACTGACGGACTCTTCGAACTCGTTCTGAAAGTTGTTTCGCTTCAGATGCGTCCGGAACTCTTCGGTGAAGAGATGAGCCACGGCACCAACGGCAAACTGGCCACCTGTGGTCAATTCCGCAAACAGATATTCCGCGGCCTCACTGACGTATTCGTCGCCAAACAACCGGGACTCAGCGACAAAGTCAGTCAGCCAGGAATGGATCTCCGAGACGTAGTCAGCTTTCCCTTCGACGTCGTTGAATACTCGAACGATCACTCCAACTCCGGCGAGCCGTGCTGTCATCATGGCCTTGGCTTTCTTATCGCCGAAGCCATGCCAGTAGAGGCTCGCCAGAGATCGCGCCCGCGTGTGAAATCTCAACAGCCCGATTTTCTGCTGCATCCCAGCCAGCGATGTCAGTATGTTCGCCGCGTCGGCATCGTGAACACCCTTGGTGTAGGACTCAGTGTATCGAGGTCCCATGAACCGTTGCACGAACGCCAACCGCTCGGCGTCAGGAAATTTCAGCAGTTTTTCCACCGTCGGCATTTCGTCCACACCGAGAGCACGCAGCATCTGATACGCCAGGTACTCGCCGCGGTAGACGTCCCGATTCTCCGACGGAACTTCCTGGGTCGCGACGTCGTTCATCGACAGCAGCCGCTCGTCAGTAATTCTTTCGAAGAAATTCGTGCCAGTCAGGTGCAGGCACATCCTGCCATCGCGAACAACCGTGGTCAGGTCGAGAGCCTGCACATTAACAGAGAACAGGTGCGAGCCGAGGCGGATCGTGTTTTCGCCCTCGACAAACAACTCACTCCGATCCTTGAGTTGTCGAACGGCGTCTTCGCGGATTGTCTTCAGCCGACTTTGAATGTCATCAACTTTAACGCTGTCGTCCAGGTCCCGCAGTTGCTCGATGATGTCGCGGACCTTCTCGATCATCAGATCCGACGCGAAATATCCGTTAATGTCGTTGATCGTTTTGAAGCTGGCGACGCGCGTCTGAATTCCCTTCAGGACCCGTTCCGCAGCACTCATTAGCGAATTCGCCCGCTTGTTCCGGGATTCGACCAGAGCGAGTTTCCGCGACTCGAACGCGTTGTAAACCTCTTCGCGTTTCTCCGTCAGCTGCAGAACGAACTCGTCAAACTCGGCGAATCGGCCTTCCAGTTCTTCGAGCTGGATCATGATCTTCGTGAGAAACTCTTCGCACTTCTCTGGTGAGTCGCAAATGTCGAGATAGTTAACGACCGCCTGGTTCGTCAGCTTCATCTGCGAGTTGAACTCGGCGACGCCTTCCACCGACGCCAGCTCTTTGATCTTCTTCTTGAGGACCGCGCGAGCCTGATTCACCGTTGAGAAGATCGCCGAGATGTTGTCGATGATCGTCGTGCGGTGAGTGGCGTCGTCGATCTTCAGATTGCTGACAATTTCGATCAGCATTTCGAGTTCGCTGGCACTCTTTGCGATATCTTCTTCCAGCTGCTTCGCGTCGGTGACTTTGGTCAGAGCATCAATCTGCGATTGTTCGTCCCGCACTTTCTGGTCGTAAGGTTGAAGCGACTCCGAACGCAACAGAAACTCGACGCAACGCCGCGACAACCGCTCGGTCTGCTCGCTGACGTCAGTTTCCAGTCCTTCGGCCAGGGAGAGATCGACGTAACGCAGATCCTTCAATGAGATGATGTCGCCGCGCACGCCGCGCAGATCGCTGAGGGACGCCACGAAATCGTTGATGTGGTCGAATCGTCGTTGCCGGATCTGCGTCAGGATTTCTCGGGTACGCGTTCGTGTCTGCTGCGATTGCTCCGTCGTGTTCTGCCTGACTCGAACGACCTTGTCGAACTCGTCGATGGCCGCTGTCGCTGCTGCTTTAACGTCGTTGAGAACGTCCGCCAGGTTAAATGTGTCTGCGCGATTGATCCAGAAATATGAGTCGATCGTGTCGCCAGAAAGTTTCACGAGATCGAGGTAGAGGCCTGCGTAAGAATCGTCCCGGTGGATCAGGTTCAGGATCTCGTGGCAATCGGCCATGCCGCGAACGATGTCCTTGTTCCCGATCTTGCCAAGGAACGAACCATCCTGCGTGTGCGGAACAAAGTCCTCGCCCACGTAGGCAACGCCGTGACGGATTTTGAGCCTGTAAAACAAGGGTTTCATTAAGCGAATGGATATGCGAAAGGACCAGATTCCTGGGAATACCAGCTGAACACATTTCAGTCAGAAAGGAATCTGGCCCATGTCTCGCACAAGGACGTCGAAGCGGACGCGACGGAACAAGTCGCGGTCGAAACAACAAACCCGAAAGCAGAAACAGAAATCCAATGCGGATCATCTCCGAGGCGCTATCGAATGGCTGTTGCCGCACGACAAGATTTTCGCCGGACTCAGGCTGCATGGCAATACGACATGGTTGCCACGATGTCTGGTCGTGCTGGCCGTGTGCTGGGCGTGGGCAGAGTCGAGAAATGTGACGGACGCATTCACTCACGCTTCGGAATGGTGTGTCGGGATGGGACACGTTGCAGTCCCTGCAACTTATCAAGGATTCATGCGGGCGCTCGTGAGATGGACAGATTCCCTGATGCCGATTCTCTGGAAGGTGATTCATCATCGAATGAAACAGATTGCCGGGAGTTTCTGGGAGATCAGCGGCTGGATTCCGATTGCGTTTGACGGTTCCCGCAGCACGGCTCCTCGAACGCAATCCAACGAGCAGGAGTTTTGCGCAAAGAACTATGGCAAGGGTAAGACGGCGAAGTACCGGAAAAAGAAAACCAAAGGCATGCGGCGCACAAACAACAAAAAGAACAAACCGCAACCTCAGGAACCGCAGGCGTGGATCACTTTGATGTGGCACATGGCTCTTCGCCTGCCGTGGGCCTGGCGTCTGGGCCCGTCGAATTCCAGCGAGCGGAAGCATGTGATGGAGATGCTCAACGACGAAGATTTCCCGGAAAATACGCTATTTTGCGGCGATGCCGGCTTTGTCGGCTACCCACTGTGGGAGCGGATCATTGACCGCGGTCACAACTTCATGGTCCGCGTTGGAGGCAACGTCCAGTTGCTGTCTGAAACAGTTGACCTCTGCATGAAGAGCGGCGGGCGTGTGTTGTGTTGGCCGAAAACCATGATGAGATCGGACAGGCTTCCGCTGGAGCTGCGTCTGGTTCGTGTCAGGATCGGAAAGACGCAAGTCTGGATCCTGACCAGTGTGCTGTCTGCATCGGACCTGTCGAAGAAAGACATCGTGAAGTTGTACAAAAAAAGGTGGGGAATCGAGGTGGAATTCCGCGGGCTGAAGCAGACGCTGGACCGTGCGAAGCTGCGTTGCCGCGATGCACAGCGTCTGCTGGCCGAGCTGAACTGGTCTCTGATGGCGATGACGCTGGCGGAACTGTTCGCGTTGAAGGAACAGCTTGCGCCGTCGCCTGATGAGTCGGAGGGGAACCCGGACAAACGCAGTCTCGCGAACACGATGCGTGCGCTGCGCCACGCGCTCACGCACCTGTCGGAGGTGCCAAACCGCGGTGAACGTCTTCCCGATAAGCTTCGCCATGCCGTCACTGACAGTTACCAACGCAAGAAATCAAAACGAGCGCGCTACCGCCCTCCGAACCCGGACAAGAAACCGTTGGGGGATCCCAACATCCGGCAACTCACACCTGCCGAAGAGAAAAAACTCAATGATCCAAAGCACCTCGGAACTGCTGCCTGAAATCCGTCACGGCGTTGCC
>JABMPE010000506.1 GCA_013203845.1 Rhodopirellula sp.
CGTTTCAAGCCCCAAAGAACCGGATCAGCCCCTCTCGCCCGCACCCGGCGCTCCGACCCGCCAACACCACGCCAAGCGACAACAGAACCCAGACAGCCATCACACCGGTGCGCAAAGCAGGTTAGAGCGATGTCGCTGCCCCTGAGCCGCAACTTTCGTGAGAACTTCGCCAGTGTGAGCCTGGCCGATCCCGAGAAGCGTTTCAGGGGCAGAGGTACTAGCCTCAATACAAAAGTTCAGTATGAGGCAGCGTGTCGCGGTCGACACATTCTTCCCGGTGGCGATCGACAGTTATGTCCGATGCCACTCGGGATTCTATCGACCACCCGGAGCATCGCGATTTGCCTCGTTGCGCGTGTCTGGGTGGGATTTGAGAAATTGTGCCGGGTTCTTGAGTCCGCATCCGTGTGTCAGTTTGAGCTGATAGTAGGGATCAGGTCGGTCGGCGTTCGGCGAAGGAGCGAATCAATACTGGCCACTCAAAACTGATGAAACCCCAATCGAGCAGAAATCGCTCACCGTTTTACGGAATGATCCCGATTCAATATCAGGTAAGTTCTGCGGCCAGCCGGAAGCCACCTGCCGCTCAAGCAAAGCTACAGTTCGAACAAAGACTGTGTCTTGACGATCGCACAGTCTTCCGGAAACGTGTGGAACGCGTGGATCAGCAGACTGTGCGGCCAGACATCCGTCTGAATGAAACTCAGAGCCGCGGGAGACAGTCGGTTTGGCGACGTAAAGCAGCGCGAAATCGGCGCACGCTGGCAGTCGTGGTGCAGTTCCTCGTGCATGTTGAGAAACACTTCCGGCGACAGCTTTTCAACCTGATAGCTCGTGTGATAAGTGATTCTATCGCCGCACTTGACAGTCTCGTCTCGACATCCTTTGAGATGCCGGTGAAAACGCTCATTTCGATCGGGCAATGGCTGGTCGCGGCTGGCAACCACCTCAGAGATGACCAGGTCTGCAAAATGGAAACTAACGAGATGACCTGCGTTGCAGATGCGAATGCTGGCCGTGTAGTCAGGCTGGCGAATCTGATCGTGCTTACGAATGTCGAACAGCTCGGGATGGAGCGATCGTTCAAATAGATGGAACATGAGTTCCGAGACAGCTGGTCGGACGAAGCTGACATTCATGGGAAAACCTGCGGACCCGCGGGCCAGGTTGTTTCATTGGTCATGAAACGCATCGCTCATAAAACACAACGCGTGAGGATTATACCGAGCGTATTCACTTCATCGAAAGCTCCGCCAACAGCATTTTGTCAGTTGTCGCATCGTCCGGATAATTCCAGTCGATTCCGGGTTGTGTCATGTCAATTCGGTCTTTCGGTGTGTAGCGGGAAATCTTCTCCTACCGCGGGCATCGTGACACCGAATCGTCCAGCATCGCAGTCCATTCAGACTGCGGCCAGTTGTCCGCTTGCGAACAAACCTTCCGACGTGGGAAAGCCGCTTTCCATCATTAGCAGCCGCTCTTTCAGGCCGATACCGCCCGGAGCTGTGAATCCACCGAGGCCACCTGCACTGCCAACAACGCGGTGGCAAGGGACGACGAACGGAAAACGGTTTGATGACATCACTGTCCCCACGGCCCGAGCGGCTCCCGGCGAACCGGCACGTCTGGCAACCTCGCCATACGTCAGCGTCGTTCCCCAGGAGATTCGGCGAGTTTCGGCGATCACTCGACGACGAAATCGAGTCAATGGTTTCGGCCAGGTCAGCTCGACATGCTCGAACGAGACCGGGTCGCCGTCCGCGAATCGCGTCAGCTGGTCGCGCAGGTCAGGGTTCCAGTTGTCAATCTCGATGCAAGCATCGTTGAGTTCTTCGTCAACAATGAAAGCCTGCAATGCTGTGTCTTCAGAAGGGTGCCCGATTTTCACCCGCGCCAGCACACCGTTCCGAGCGGCGATTGCCAGCCAGCCCATTTGAGTCTCGAAGGTAGAAATCTGAAAAACGAGGCTCGTCCCGTCGCCGTACGACTCAGGTTGCCGTCGCGTTTTGAGTTGGGGCATCGTTCGGCTCCTCGTGAGGTTTGAGTGATTATTTTCTCTGCCGAAGTTTTCAGTCAATGCGGAGACTATCGTCGATCAAGTTGTCGTTTCAGCCATGTGGTCGATTGCAGCATTTGTAACATTGATCGCATTCCGCGGTCTCTTTGACCGTCATTCCGGGCACCGATACAATACGCCGCCGCTAATCACGCCGAAACTCTATCGACTGATTGAGGACTGACACCCGTCGGCAATGCTGCTTCGAATTTGTCCCTTCAGACGTGGCCTGAATATGCCGAGGCACGGCCTGAAATTACCGAGGCGATCGATGAATCTGTATGCCGATCTGGCGGACGATTACTACTGCAACATGAATCTCAGTACCGAGATGGCGTTGCCGAACGGTCGCGAGACCGTACTCAGTTTTCTGGAGCGGATTCAGAAAAGTTATCCGTCGCTCCGGAATTTCTTTCAACGCGAGAACGGCGACTTCGTGCTGGAGCAGGACAAGGAAAATGGTCAGCAACGCTGGGTTTCGATCGAGCCGCGTCGCATCTGCAGTGGAGCCTTGAATCAGGCAAACATTGAGGACGCTGTCGACCAGCATGAGCTTGTTCTGGAATTGGTTCCGTACATGCTGTCTGTCAGTCAGCTTGACTGCGAAGCCCTCGATTACATGATGGGTTTCGATTTTCTATACCGCGGAAATCACGATCAGCTCGTGGCCGATGCGCTCGGAGTCAGCCCGGCGTACGATGCGTTCTCGGACATTCCCGGCGCTCAGGTTTTGAATTATGAGCCGAGCGTGACGCTTTCGCTGGAAGGTTCGTGTCGCCGACAGGCTCGGCTGTTGATCGAGACTCGAACCAATGCCTACCAGGTTCGACGCGACGAGTTTCCGGAAGAGCACATCAGCGTTTATTTCACGGTTCGGCAGTACGGAAGTCTGGGAACGGATACGTCGTTTCTGGACACTCTGACGTTGCTTCGAGAAGACAGCGAGCGACTTCTGGAGAAGCACGTCATCCATCAAGTGTTACGTCCGCTGGCTCAAGCCATCGCGTCCCGCTGACCGCGAATCAGAACGGTGCCGGTTCTCCAATGGCGGATATTGTCCTTGCCACATTCAACGCCAGATACTGGCACTCGGCATTCGGGCTGCGTTACCTGGCGGCAAATATGGAAGAGCTGTATGGGCAGACCACGCTGCTCGAATTCGGCACGAGCGAGAACACGACCGACGTTCTGACGAAGATTCTCGACCAGCAGCCGAAGATTGTTGGCCTCGGCGTTTACATCTGGAATATCGAGCCGACAACGAAGCTGGTCGTCGACCTGAAACGCATTCGACCGGAGATCATCGTCGTTCTGGGCGGTCCGGAAGTCAGTTATGAAACGGAAGGGCAACCGATCGTCGAAGCCGCCGATTATGTCATTACTGGTGAGGCGGATCTTGCATTCCCTGAACTGTGCCGGCAAATCATCAACAGAACGCCGCCACTGGCGAAGATTATTCACGCTCCGCCGCCGCAGTTCGACCAGCTGAGGCTGCCTTACCACCTCTACACAGAAGAGGATGTTCAGCACCGCGTGATCTACGTGGAAGCTTCGCGAGGTTGTCCGTTCACGTGTGAGTTCTGTCTGTCCGCTCTCGAAATTCCCGTGCGACAGGCGAATCTCGAAACGTTTCTGACGGCGATGCAGTCGCTGTTTGATCGAGGCGTCCGACAGTTCAAGTTTGTCGATCGGACGTTTAATTTGAATCTCCGAGTCAGCCAGGCGATCCTCAACTTTTTCCTCGAACGCTGCGAGTCTGGACTTTTTCTGCACTTCGAGATGATTCCCGATCGACTGCCGGAATCGCTACGCGAGTTGATCGCGCAGTTTCCTCCAGGAGTGCTGCAGTTTGAAATCGGCGTTCAGACTTTCAACGAGGAGGTTGGAGAACTGATCAGTCGGCAACAGGACAACGGAAAGCTGGCTGAGAATTTCCGCTTTCTGCACGACGAGACCGGTGTCCATATTCACGCCGACCTGATCGTCGGTCTGCCGGGAGAAACGCTCGCCAGCTTTGCCGCCGGTTTCGACAGGCTCGTGCGGTTGCAGCCGCAGGAAATCCAGGTTGGCATTCTGAAACGACTCCACGGGACGCCGATCACACGCCACGATGCCGAGTGGGAAATGGTCTACAGCGCCGCATCGCCGTACGAGATTCTCAGTAACCGACTGATCGATTTTTCCGCGATGCACCAGCTTCGCCGCTTCGCGAGGTACTGGGATCTGATTGCGAACAGCGGCAATTTTGTTGAGTCGCGCGATCTGATCTGGTACGAAGCGGCTTCGCCGTTCGACTGCTTCTTCATGCTGAGTGGCTGGCTGTTCGGACGGGAGCAACGCGCCCACGGCATTCCGCTGGGCAAACTCGCTGAGCGTCTCTTTGAGTTTCTGACCGACGTGCGTGGGCTCGACCAGGAATCCGTAGCCGCCTCACTCTGGCGCGACTACGTGCGCGGTGGTCGCCGGGATCGTCCGGCATTCCTGAGAGAATTCGACCTCCCGCAGCCCGGCGACGCAATCAACGCAGCGCCTCCCGCTCACCGACGACAGGCTCTTCATGTGAAGCCTGTCGGACGGTCGTAGTTTTGCGGGGGCCGTTGATCCAGAACAGGACGCGATCTAGAACGGGACGTTGTCTTCGTCGAATTCGCTTTCGTTCGATGGGTCGAACATCGGTGCTCCTTCGTCATCAGCGGCGGGGGCTGAAGCTCCGTTGCCGATCACTCGAAAGCTGCTGGCCTGCGCGTTCAGGAAGTATTTCACTTCGCTGGCCGCGTCACGCTGCCATTTTCGACCAGTCAGTTCGAACGTGATTTCGGCTTCATCGCCGACTTTCAGCGAGTCGACCGAGTCGCAACTGTCCTGGATGAACTCGACCGGAATGTAATTGGTAAAGCGACCGCTGTCCTGTTCCAGCACGACCGTCCGTTTACGGAAGCCGTTCTGGCCGAACGTCTTTGTTTCGTCGATGAAGTGGACCTTGCCGCTGACTTTGCCATCACTCATTGCCGAAGCCTTCTTAATCTTACTTTGCTGCCAGACACCCGTGGGCATTCGCCCGACCGATCGGAATGTTAGCGTACCAGACGTTGACGTCGAGTCCCGCACCGGTGGTGTCGTGACTTTCCTGGCGTGGCTGGTTGGCGGCAACCAGAGAAGGCCAGCAGGCTGCGTTAAATGATGCACGCACGGCACGCGTAACTTTCCTTTCTCTGTAAAACTTAACCTCGTCCAACGAGCGGCATTTTCGTGGCCATGACGGTGATCGTCAGAACGTTGGACTCAAGTGGCAGACTCGACATATAGACGATCGCGCTGGCGACGTCGTTGACGTCCATTCTCGGTTCGACGGCGATAGAACCGTCAGCCTGAGGGACTCCGTCTTTCATTCGTTCGGTCATCTCGGTGGCGGCATTGCCAATGTCGATCTGGCCGCAGGCGATGTTGTAGCGGCGACCGTCGAGCGACGTTGATTTGGTCAGCCCGGTGATGGCGTGTTTCGTGGCGGTGTAGGGCGAGGAGTGTGGACGCGGCGTTTGGGCGGAAATCGACCCGTTGTTGATAATTCGCCCGCCTATGGGATTCTGGTTCTTCATGACGCGGAAAGCGGCCTGCGTACAGAGAAATGGGCCGGTCAGATTGACATCGACCACCGCCTGCCATTGCTCAGGGGTGAGATCTTCAAGCGGGATTGCCGGTGCTCCGGTTCCGGCATTGTTGAAAAGGACGTCGACTCGCCCGAACGTTTCGACGGTCTTCGCGAAGAGGTTCTCGACGGACGCCGGATTGCAGACATTCGTGGGGATGGCAAGGACTCGCGATGAGGCTTCTCCTGCAAGTTCGACGGTCTTCTGCAGAGCGTCCTCGCGGCGACCGGCGATCGCAACGCAGTACCCTTCTTTAAGTAGAGCAAGTGCCGACGCCCGTCCGACGCCCGAACCGGCTCCGGTGATGATGGCGACTTTGTTTTGTGTGGACATGTTGATGTCAATCCTGCGGTTTGAAGGGTTTTGAGATGTTCTGAGTCGAAACGTGATGCGAAGAATTAGCCACAGAGAGCATAGAGGTCACGGAGAATTCATGATCAGAACCGACTCCATGTCCTTTGTGCGCTCTGTGGCTCTGCTCGTCATCCGCCGATTCGGTAAGTTATTGCGGGCATTCTGGTGCTTTGCGAATGCTGCGAGGCTGCACTGTGGCATCAGGAATTGCTGATTAATCTTGTTGTGAATTCCGATAAGTGATAAATGACCAGCGCTTCGTGAAAAACGTTCAAACTTCCCGTCACCAGTTCTTCGCGAAGCATACCCGGTCATGTCTGTGTGTTCTTCCCTTTCGCACGATCACTTCACAAAACAACTGACGAACTTTGTCGGACAGCCACCGCAGTTTGGATGAAGTTTCGCCAACATCATTGATCATGTTCCGGATCTGGCATTCGCCGGTTAGGAAACAACGCTCCCTTTATTAATTGCATTCACCAGTCCCGCGGTCGGCATTGGCAGTAAGTGTCGTCTGCCGCTCGCGGGTTTCGGACAGCATTCTGTGATTGAGGGGCCATGATGGTCACTCCGCGGAAATCTGTTCGAACTGTTGGGCCTTTGGCCGAAGGTGCAGTCTTTTCGTTGCAGCTCCTGGTGAAACGAGCTCTCGAAAACGACTGACGCTCTCCGTCCAGTTGCTCTGCTGAAACTCTGGTGCTGTGACCTGTACTCCAGACAGGGATGGTGGGAGTTGCCAGTGGGAACTTTACAGTTTGCGTCCGCCCGTGATTTTACGGATTCGCCGTTTCCCGTGACGCCGATCTTCGGCGCGGCAACGGCTCCGTGGCACCGTTCTTATCCTCCGGGGATTCCGGCGGCGATTGACTACACACCGCGGCGCGTTGAGCAGTTGCTTCAGTCCGCGGTTGAGCGTTATCCCGATCGAGTGGCGATCCGCTATTTTCGCACGAGTCACACATATCGAGAGCTTCTCAACCAGATCAAGCAGACGGCTGGAGCTTTGCGAGAGCTGGGCATCGGCACTGGCGACCGAGTCATGCTTGTTCTGCCGAACTGTCCCGAGTTCGTTATCACATGGTTCGCTCTGCACTGGCTGGGCGCTGAAGCCGTGCCGGCCAATCCGCTGATGTCGGCTTCCGAGCTGACCGGGCTGGCTCGAAAATGCCGCATTCAGGCCGTGCTTGGTCTGGACGTTCGCTTGAAGCCGGTGGCCGAAATGGCCAGCGAAATCGCGTTGAAAGCGGTGATTGTGACAAGCCTCTCTGTGCATCTGCCGCTGGCTTACCGGATTCCCTATCTGCTGCAGAAGCTCGCCTACGGAAAGCACGTCGCGACGAAAGCAGCAGCGCAGTGGCGATTCGAAGAACTCGCTCGTCTGGGAAAGCCGGTTGAAGAACCGCTGCTTGAAGATTCAAGTCTTCCCGCGGTTCTGCAGCCAACCGGAGGCACAACGGGCTCACCGAAAGTGGCGGTGCTCACTCACGAGAATCTGTGCGCGAACGTTGCCCAGCTGCATGTCTGGAGCGGGCTGGAACCAGGCTGCGAAACTTTTCTGTCGGTTCTGCCGTTCTTTCACATTTTTGGAGCAACGTGCGCGATGCTCTCACCGCTGGTCGGCGGTTCAACGCTGATTCTGCAGGCGAGGTTTCATCCAAAGCGAACGCTCAGACTGATGGATAAGTATCAGCCGGGGATCGCGTTGCTGGTTCCGTTCATGATCGCTTCGCTGAACGACGAGATGCGAAAACGCGGCAAGGCCTTAAAAGGATTGCGACTTTGCATGTCCGGTGCGTCGGCGATGTCCGGCGAGGTGGGCCGCGAGTTTGAACATCTGACGGGGGCGACCATTATTGAAGGCTTCGGGCTTTCGGAAGCGTCGCCTGTGACGCATTCGAATCCGTCTGACGGAACGGCAAGGATCGGCAGCATCGGGCTTCCACTGCCAAACACACAGGTGCGACTGGTTGATCTCGAAACCGGTACGCGGGAAGTCAGGCCTGGAGAAATCGGCGAGATGATTATCAAAGGCCCTCAGATTATGCAGGGCTATCTCGACGATTCTGAGGAGACGGCCATCGCTATCCGCAACGGCTGGTTGTATACGGGCGATCTGGCAACGAAGACTCGCGATGGCTTCTTTGAAATCGTCGATCGGAAGAAAGACATGATCATTTCGGGAGGCCTCAACGTATATCCGAGCGAGGTTGAGGAAGTTATTCGCGAACACTCATCGGTTGAAACGTGCGCTGTGGTGGGGGTTCCGGATCGTAAATATGGCGAGCTGGTCTGTGCGTGGGTGGTGCCTTCGCAGGGAAGACCTCCCAACCTGGAAGAGTTGAAAGCGTTCTGTCGAGAAAGACTGTCTGGTTACAAGGTGCCGCGGGAATTCCGAATCTGCGACGCTCTGCCGGAAAACTTCCTGGGCAAGGTGCGAAGGGTTGATTTGCGTAAACGGGCGGCGTAACTGGCTTTGAAAACCGGTGTTCCACCAGATTCGTTAACAAAGGATAGTTGTCTGATTGGCAACGACTGATTGAACGAAATCAAATTTGCCACAGAGAGCACCGAGGTCACCGAGAAAGACTTTCAGAGCGGCTCGGTGACTTGAGTGCTTTCTGTGGCTGAAATCATCAGCACCTTTTGGCCGAACAGAGTTTTATCAGCGTGGCCCGATGACAAGGGAGAGATGTCGTGGCGGAAGCAGTGATTATTGGTGGCGTTCGCACGCCTTTCGTGCGGGCCGGGGCTGAGCTGAGCGGAACGCCCGCTCCGGAACTTGGTCGGCTGGTGGTGCAGGAACTGCTTTACCGGTGCAACGTTTCACCTGATCAGGTCGACGAGTTGATCGCGGGGAATGTGGCGTCGCCGGTCGATGCCGCCAATGTCGCCCGGGTCATTGCGCTTCGGGCTGGTATTCCGCAAGACCGCATTGCACACACGGTCAACCGGAACTGCGCGAGTGGTATGGAAAGCGTGACTGAAGCTGCAGCGAGGATCACGAGTGGAGCTGTGAAGTCGGTTGTGGCCGTCGGTGTCGACTCCATGAGTAACGTGCCGTTGCTTTTCAGAAAGCAATTTGGCGAGAAACTGTTGCAACTTTCGAAAGCAAAGTCAGTTGGGCAGAAGCTGGCCGGACTCGCGAAGTTCCGTCCCATCGACTTCGCACCACTCATCGGCCTGAAGGTGGGACTGACCGATCCCGTTTCGGATCTGATGATGGGTGACACGGCTGAAAAGCTGGCACGCGAGTACGGAATCTCGCGAGATCAGCAGGATCAGTTCGCGGTTCGAAGTCACGAAAAAGCAGTCGACGCGTGGAAATCCGGACGGCTTTCTGACGAGACAATGACGCTGTATCCGCTACCGAAGTCGGACGTTCTGGAGCAGGATATCGGTCCGCGTGAAGGACAGAGCATGGCGGCGCTCGGGAAAATGAAACCGTACTTCGATCGGAAGTGGGGCAGTGTGACCGTCGGCAATTCGTGTGGAATCACGGACGGAGCGGCGGCCTTGCTGCTGATGGAAGCCGAGTATGCAAAGTCGCTCGGCCTGGAGCCTATCGGACGGATTCGTTCGGCGGAATTCGCCGGTTGTGACCCGTCGAGAATGGGGCTCGGACCGGTTTACTCGACGGCGAAGGCACTCAGGTCAGCCGGCATGACGATGGACGATGTCGACCTGGTTGAACTGAACGAAGCCTTCGCCGCCCAGGTACTGGCCTGTTTGAAGGCCTTTGAAAACCCGCCGGAAGACTGCTGCGATTCGGACTCGGCATCTCGATTACGGCCAATCAACGAGGACCAGTTGAACGTCAATGGTGGTGCCATCGCGCTCGGGCATCCCGTCGGAGCGACCGGTGCCAGATTGATACTGACGCTGCTCGGCGAGCTTGAGCGACGGGATCAGAACGTCGGCCTCGCAACGTTGTGTATCGGAGGAGGGCAGGGCGGAGCTGTCATTGTTGAGCGAGTTGCCGCGTAGTTTCACGACGTGTTGCCGGTTCACTCGGCAACGTTGTCGTGTTCTGCCGGACGAAGTTGAAGACAAAAGCGTTTTGAGTATCGGAGGACGGAATCATGGCCGACATGTGGCACCCGGAAAAATCAGATGACGGCATTTTGCGAGTCACAATTGACCGCAAAGACCGCCCAGTCAGCGCCCTGTCGCGATCGATGATGGAAGAGTTGCGGGAACTGGTTCAGTCGATCAAAAGCGACTCGTCGATTCGCGGAGTCCTGTTCCAGAGTGGCAAGCCCGGTGTCTTCATCGCTGGCGCTGACATCACCGAGTTTGAAAATTTGACTGACAAAGCGGCTGCCGAAGAGGTGTCGGCGTTCGGGCAGGGGGTCTTTCAGGAACTCGAAAATTTGAAGGTCCCGACGGTCGCATTGATCTCCGGTGCGTGCCTGGGAGGCGGGTTGGAATTCGCACTGGCCTGTCGGTATCGCGTCGCAAGTACGCATGAGAAGACAAAGCTCGGGCTGCCGGAAGTTCAGCTCGGACTGCTGCCCGGCTGGGGCGGTACCGTACGTCTTCCGCGGCAGATTGGCCTGATTGACGCCTTGCCGCTGGTCCTTTCCGGACGGCAGCTGGGCGGCTTTCAGGCTCGCTCGAAAGGCGTCGTTCACGAAGTGGTGCCGATAGAAGCTCTGGCTTCCGTCGGTGAAAAAATCATCCGGACACATCACGAATTCGGATCGGCATCAAAGTTGTTTTCCAGGTCGAAGAAGCCCGGCTGGCAGAAGTTTCTTGAAGGGACCACGTTTGCAAAGAAGTTTGCGTTGAAGAAGGCTCGCCAGGAGGTAATGTCGAAAACTCACGGCCATTACCCGGCACCGCTTCAGATCATTGAGACCTTTGAGAAGGGACTTTCCGCTGACGGAAAGCGCCAGTTCAGAATTGAGTCCGACGGCATTTCGAAACTGGCGGCGAACCCTGTCACGCGTGAGTGCATTCGTCTTTTCTTTCTTTCAGAAGAAGCAAAGAAGCCTCCAAAAGAACTCGAAGCGACGTTCCATGCGAAAGGCCTCAAACGGGCGGCAGTGGTCGGTGCCGGTGCGATGGGAGCGGGTATTGCGTTGCTGCTGGCCCGGAAGGGAATTGCCACGCGGCTCAACGATATCAAACCCGAGTTCGTTGCTCGCGGCGTGAAAACGGTCCGCGATCTGCTGGGCAAAGACACGAAGCGAAAGAAACTTACGAAGCGACAGGCGGAAGAAATTTTCGATCGGTTGAGCCCGGCGACTGACTATCGCGGCTTGAACAACGCGGACGTTGTCATCGAGGCTGTCGTTGAAGTAACCGATGTCAAACGTCAGGTCTTTGCGGAGCTGGCCGAAGCGACAAATCCGCAAACGGTGCTCGCGACCAACACCAGTTCGTTGTTGGTCAGCGAGATTGCTCGCGATGTTCCGCATCCGGAACGTGTTGTCGGTCTGCACTTTTTCAACCCGCCACATCAGATGCCCCTGGTCGAGGTGATTCGCACGGACCAGACGAGTGACGAAGCTCTTGCCAAAGCGTTTGCCGTCGTGCAGCGTCTGGGCAAGACACCGGTTGTCGTGGGCGACTGTGCCGGATTTCTGGTGAACCGGCTGCTGGGACCTTACATGAACGAGGCGGGTTTTCTGCTCGCCGAAGTCGCTGACCCGATGGAAATTGACAAGGCTGCTGTTGATTTCGGAATGCCGATGGGACCGCTGGCACTGAGTGATCTGGTGGGGCTCGATGTGGCTGCACACGTGGCCGATAACCTCTACCAGGCGTACGGCGAACGCATGAAGCCAGCGTCAATCTGGGGAGCTTTGAAGCAGCTCCGTGAGAAACTGGGGTCGCAGCCAAAACTTCTGGCCAAAGATGGACGCAGTGTTCAGGAATCGGTTCTGCGATGCATCACTGGTTTGAGAAAGTCGAGTGGGTCGACAACAGGCACTCAGCTAAGTCGTGAGGCGATTGCTCAGCGACTCGTCTTTCCCGTGATCAACGAAGCCGCGATCTGCCTGGCGGAAGGTGTCGCGAGGCGACCGGAAGACATCGATCTGGCGATGGTGTTTGGGACCGGCTTTGCGCCGTTTCGCGGAGGGCCGCTGAGGTACGCGGAAAGTATCGGCCTTCAGTCGGTTGTCGATGGGCTCGATCAACTCGCGAAGACTTACTCACACCTGGCACCGTCGGATGCACTTCGAAAGTTTGCACGGAGCGGCACGTTTACCGGCGATTCAAATGGTCATGGGGATGCGGTGTCACACGATTCGGGTGAGGCATCACGGGCAGCGGGATGACGAAAAACGGCGAGACAATTGCCGGAGAGAATCGGATTGAATCTGAAGCCAAGTTCCATATTTCCAAGGGTAATTTCTGTCAATTCCAACTTTTGGAGAAAATATGAAAAGTCCAGGTGGATCCTGGTAGATCGGAATTGTCTGGCGACGTTTCTTCCGCGAGACGTATTAAATAATGGCCTAGATTAGAGAACTGCTTCCGAATGGAGAAATAATGGCGACGGAAAATGCAGAGCGAGTGTTCTGTCAGGAGAGTTTGACAGGGCAGCCGCACTTCATTTTCAGTTCCGACGATCGTGTTCAGCGGTCAATTTCCGGGACCATCCCATCCAGTTGAGTCAGCTCATGACCGGGCTGAAGCAACGACACCGGGAGCCCGTCACGATGGCAACTCTTCAGACCTTCGATACGTCCGAACGGCCGTGGCTCGATCATTATCCAGCCATTGTGCCGCGTACGCTGGATTACCCGGAACTTTTCGCCTGGGGGTTGCTTGAGCGTACTGCTTCGCGACACCCCGACCGGATTGCCTGTCACTACTACAGGCAGCAGGTCACTTATCGCGAGCTGGCCATAAATGCCCGCCGAACAGCCTCGGCCTTGGTCAGGTTCGGCGTCAAACCCGGCGATCGTGTCGGTGTGCTGCTCCCGAACCTGCCCGAGTACATCTCAGTTCTGAATGGTATTTGGATGGCTGGCGGAATCGCCGTTGCGATGAGCCCGCTGATGGTGGCTGAAGAAATCGATGCGTTCATGACGACGACGGATTGTCGCGTCGTTATCGGGCTGGACATGCTCGCTCCGCTGCTCGTCAACGGGAAGTACAAGCCTGAGCATATTCTGTTCGCGACGCTTGGCGACCGGTTGCCGACATGGCAGAAAGTCGGGTACGCATTCGCGAGACTGCAGCGGCTGGGCTTCTGGCCAGCGCCCGATCATCCGACGCATCATTCTCTCGAAGATCAGGTCGCGGCAGGCGATCCTGATTTTCAACCGGTCAAGGCAGCGTCGTTTGACGAGCCGGCTTACATCCTGCCGACCGGTGGGACTACAGGTGCTCCCAAGGCGGTTACGCTGAGCCATCGCAACCTGATTGCCAACGCGTGGCAGATTTACAACTGGGGCGGTGCTTTTGAGGCACGCGAAAAAATTCTCACCGTGCTGCCATTCTTTCACAGTTACGGCCTGACTTCCTGCGCGATGTCCGGTGTCGCGATGGCGGCCACACTGGTGATTCATCATCGGTTTGTCCCAAGAATTGTTTTGCGTCTGATCGAAGCGCATCAGCCCTCAATCTTTCCCGCCGTGCCGGCGATGCTGGCTGCATTGAACGATCTTCTGCGTGACAAGCCAATTCAGTTCAAGGCGTTGCGGTATGTTGTTTCCGGCGGCGCTCCACTGTCGGACGAGATCGCCAACGAGTTCGCACGATATTCGGGAGCGACGCTTGTTGAAGGCTACGGCATGTCCGAAGCCAGCCCTGTCATCTCCACGGGACCGCTCGACGGCACCAACCGGTCTGGCACGATCGGATTGCCATTGCCGGACACCGAAGTCCGGATTGTTGACAGTGAGGACGGACAAACGCTGCTGCCGCCGGGAGAAATTGGTGAATTGGTCGCGCGAGGCCCGCAGATCATGCTCGGTTACTGGCAGAACGAAACTGCAACGACCGAAGTGATCCGGGATGGCTGGCTTTACACAGGTGACATGGGAACGTGCGACGAAGACGGATTTTTCCGGGTTGTCGATCGGAAAAAAGACTTGGTGATCACATCCGGGTTTAACGTGTATCCTGCTGATGTCGAGCCCGTGTTGAAAAACGCTCCGGGCGTCAAAGATGTCGTCATCGTCGGTGAACCTGATGCCAGAGTCGGTGAGGTCGTCAAGGCGGTGGTCAGTGTTCGCTCGGCGGAAGCCTTCGACCGAGCGGCGTTTGACGCGTTTGCGTCAGAGCATCTCGCGAAGCATAAACGTCCGAAAATTGTCGAAGTTGTGGTCGGCGAGCTGCCAAAGAACTTCCTTGGAAAAGTACTTCGGCGTAAGCTTCGTGCGGAAACCGAGCCGAGCGGTGAAAACCGGGACATGGAACAGGTCCCGACGACGGCAGTTTCAGAGGCAGAGCGAACGTTGGACATCGATCTGACGGCAACTGATCAACCTGCCCCGGACTTAAAGGAGTAAGCCGCGATGATCCGTCCCGGTCCAGACATTGTGAAAGGTGCGAGCCGCCTGCCTCAGCAGGGTGGTGGGTCGTCCGAGAGTGGTATTACAGGCAAACCTGCCGGCCAGAGTGTCGTTCAGGCGGATGCCGCTTCGCTGGATCAGTGTCTGGAAAAGTTGACAGACGGTCGAGACCGTCTGGGCCGAATGAATGTCGGACAGCGGATCGCGATTCTGGAGCAGTGCGTTGACGGGATTTCCAGTGTTGCTCGCGAATGGGTTGACGTTATCTGTGAATCGAAGGGGATCACTCCCGGAAGCCGTGAGCGGGCTCAGGAAGTCCTCGGCGGTCCGGCGGCAACCCTGCGTCAGTTGCAGCTTTTTCTGAGAACGATGCGGCAGATAGACCGTAGTGGCAGCCCGAAACTACCGGCAAGGCCCGTTCGAAAAAGTGATGGTCGCATCGGAATCCGGATGACTCCGTGTCCAGGTTTCTACGACCCGGTGACGTTTATCGGTTTCCGGGCGACGACATGGCTGCAGTCGGATATCGGCGAAGACAACCTTGAAGCGTCACTGGCGACGGCTTACGGCTCGCTGGAGAGCACCGGCACGTCGCTGGTGCTGGGGGCCGGAAATGTGAGTGGCATTCCGGCTGCCGATATGCTGACGAAGCTGTGCGTCGATAACCGGGCCGTCCTGCTCAAGATGAATCCGGTCAACGAGTGTGTCGGGCCGATCTTTGAGCGTGCCTTCGCGCCACTTGTCGAGAATGATCTACTGAGAATCATCTCGGGAGATGCGGCCATTGGAGCCACGGCCGTTAATGACAACCGGATTGACGACATCCATATTACCGGTTCCGGGGAAACTTACGACGCGATTGTCTGGGGGCCAAAAGGTAGCGATCGCGAAGAACGCCGTCACCGAAATGAACCGGTGCTCAACAAGCCGATTGGCAGCGAACTCGGGAACGTCACGCCGTGGGTGGTTGTGCCCGGTGCTTACTCAAGAACGCAACTCAACTTTCAGGCGGCGAACATCGTCGCGTCGATGACGAACAATGCTGCGTTCAACTGTGTGGCAACTCGCGTGATTGTTACCTGGAAGCAGTGGCCCGAACGCGAGCGTTTCCTGCAGCGGATCGAAGGAGCTTTGGCAAGAGTTCCGCAACGAGTTGCTTTCTATCCCGGTGCAGAACAGCGTTTCGAGCAGTATTCCGGAATGACGACCGAACGTGCTCAGCAACTTCTACGAGGTACGGTTGGCGGTGGTGTTTCTGGAAGTCGAACAAGTCCTGATGGGACGACGACTTTTGTTGCCGGTACCTGTCGAAGTGATAATACGCTTCCGTGGACACTGATTCGGAACGTCAATCCTGAGGAAGACTCGCCGCTGTTCGGCAGTGAATCGTTTGTCTGTGTCTGCGCAGAAGTGCCGATCGATGCCGGCAGCCCGGAAGAGTTTCTGCGGAAGGCGACTGAGTTCTGCAACGAGAAACTCTGGGGCACGTTGGCGGTATCGATCACCGTACCGGGAAGATTCAGGAGGAAGCAGGCGACTCGGCAGGTCCTTGAAGAATGCACTGACCGGTTGAGATATGGAGTTGTCGCGCAGAACCAGTGGTCAGGAGTTGTCTTTGCGCTAATGAGTCCTCCCTGGGGCGGACATCCCAGTTCATCCCGGCAGAATATTCAGAGTGGCGTTGGGTGGGTTCACAACTCTTTCATGCTCACTGGTATCGAGAAAACCGTTCTGGAATCACCACTCGTCGTACGTCCAAAACCTGTCTGGCTGGCATCGCACACTGCACCTGAGACGGTTGCATGGTCGCTGTGTCGGCTTTTTCAGAATCCTTCGCTGTGGAATATCTCAACACTGAGTTACCACGCCGTGAAAGGGGGACTGGTCTGACGAACTGACTGCCGCAATCTGTGTACGTTTAAGTCAGCATCGCCGCACCCGTCTCCATAATTCGAGGAGGCTCGAAATGAAGAATCTAAAATCACGTCGCATCCTGATCACCGGAGCCGGACACGGCCTTGGTCTGGCTACAGCCAGAGCTTTTGCGAAGGCCGGAGCTTTTGTGATCATCACGGACCGCGAGCCGGAACGTGTTTCCGAAGCCGTGCATGTGATTCAGAGCGAGGGCCTGCTTTGTACTGGCTATGTGATGGATGTAACCGCCCCCGCTGACGTGCGGAACGTGCGGGATCGCATTCACGCGGACCACGGACCGATCAATGTGCTCATTAACAACGCGGGAATTGTAACCGGTGGCAAGTTCCTTGATGTACCGCTCGAAAAGCACCTCGTCACGTACGAGGTTAATACGAAAGGCCCAGTGATTGTTACTCACCTCTTTCTACAGGATCTACTCGATAGCGACGAAGGACACATTGTCAATATCGCCAGTGCTTCGGCGCTGATCGCTCTACCGAACGCTGCCACCTATGCATCAAGCAAATGGGCCGTGCTCGGTTTTACGGATTCAATTCGTGAAGAGTTAGAACTGACCGGGCGAGGTCATGTAGGTGTCTCTGCGATCTGCCCCTGTTATATCAGTACCGGGATGTTTGAAGGCGCGAAGGCTCCGTTATTGACGCCAATTCTGACACCCGAGAATCTGGCGGCGAAAATCGTGCGGTGTGTCTTGAAGCGTAAGACGCACTTGCTGACGCCTGGTCTGGTCAGATTGATTCCGCTTGGCAAGGCGACCTGGCCGAGAGCGGTCTTTCGAAGGCTTCTGATGTTCCTGGGAGTCTACCAGGGAATGGAAGACTGGAAGGGGCACAAGGTGGCGACTGTCGACCTTCCGAAAAAAGACAGCTTCGTCCGTGCGGCAGGTTGATTCGTTGGGGAATCAGGCCGACCGCGATGGGCTTCAGCAGACGGGAACGGATGCAACGTAGTTCCAGTGGTCCTGGTTGCTTTCGACAGTCGATGCCTCAACTTCGGCGAGTTTGTTTCCTGTCTGCTGGCTCGGATTAAAAGCTGGCAGCCTTGATCAGCATTCGGAATGACGCTCGAGCTTCGTAAAGAAGTGTCTGGTGAACATGGTGTTCCGTGAAGATGAATCCCGCTGCGGACCGCTGCGTCGATCACGTGCCACAGGTCGAGCACTTCGATCACGTGCGCCGGCAGCAGTTCAATCTCGCGTGCGCGCGAACGCAGACTGCGGAGGAACTCACGCAGTACCTCGCGGTGCATCACACAGCAGAGCGCGAACAACAGGCGCTCACGCGGCTTCAGCCCTCGGTCCGGCGACTTCTTTGAATCACCGCCTTCGCCCGCTACCTTCGCCTCAGAAGCGGAGGCCGTGCTCATCGACGATGGTGCCGCGCGTTCGTTGTTCGATACGTGTCCGCGGAGTTTCCTGACCACACGGCATGTGCCGCGAACAGTGGCGACGTGAGGATCAGTGCGGCTCCGGTCAGTGACCGCGTCCGAGTGTCACGGGGATGCCAGGCAGCTCAGCGGTCAGCTTTCCATCTTTCAGGATGCAGCGACCGTTGACCCAGACATGGGTGATGCCGGTTGAGTACTCATGCGGATTCGTGAACGTCGCGTGGTCGGTCACCGTCTGCGGATCAAACACGACGATGTCGGCGTGGCAGTCGACGGCGATTCGGCCACGGTCCTTCCAGCCCAGACGAGCGGCCGGCAGCGCGGTCATCCTGTGAATCGCCTGTTCCAGAGTCAGCAGTTTGCGTTCCCGCACGTAGTGGCCCAGCACGCGCGGGAAGCACCCGTACGATCTCGGATGCGGGTTGCCGGTGCCGAATTCAAAGACGCTTCCATCAGAGGCAATACAGGTCTGCGGGTACAGCATGACACGATCGACATCGCCGCCGGGCCGATCATCCAGCGTGTGGTTGATGCCGCCGGTCCCGTGACTGATCAGCTCGATCAGCAGTCCAGCTCCGTTCCGCAACGTGACGCTCTGATGGCGCTCGCGCAGGATGGCCGTGATCGTCTTGCCTTCCAGTCTCTCATCGTGTGCTGCCCGCGCGACACGGATGCGATCCAGGGCCAGAGCCGTGTGTTCCGGATTGTCCGGCTGCTGATCCGCTTCGTAGATCTTGCGAACGAGGAGTTCTTCGATACCAGCGAGAATCCGGGCACGAGTCGGCTCGTCTTCCAGACGCTGGCGAAATGCGTCCATCCCTCCGGACAGCGACCATTGCGGAACATACAGATGCATCCCGCCGCTGCCGGCGCCATACGGGTATTGATCGAGCGTGACGTCGCGGCCGTCAGCGCGAGCCGCGTTGATGCGGGCAAGTGTCTGTCTCGTCAGACCAAACACGGAGGCGGACGAAATCTTGTGATGCGAGATATGCACGGGAACACCCGCCTGACGGCCGATGTCGAGAGCTTCCTCGATCGCCTCCAGAATTCGAGTTCCTTCGTCGCGCATGTGAGTCACGTAGAAACCGCCGAACGGTTTGATCTCGCGGGCGAGTTCCACAATTTCCTCAGTCGTGGCGTAAGTGCCCGCGCCATAACGCAGACTGGTGGACAGGCCGATCGCGCCGTCCTGCATCGCCTGTCGGACAAGCTGCTTCATAGTTTCCAGCTGCTCGCGTGAAGGCGGGGCGTTGATCCGACCCATGACCTGCTCTCGCACGCTGCCATGCCCGATCAGCATCGCAATGTTTGGCCCCACTCCCGGTTCGCGTACGCGTTCAAAGAACAGCTTCAAATCCGTAGGCGAACTTCCACAGTTTCCACAAACCAGTGTCGTGGCTCCCTGACGGATGTAGTTCTCAGCGGCGTGGTGATCGAGGATGCCCCGGTCTGCGTGACTATGCAGGTCAATGAATCCCGGGCAGACAATCAGACCGGCTGCGTCGACAGTCTGCTTCGCCGTGGCTTTGCCGAGGTCCCCCACGGACGCGATGCGTCCGGCACGGATTCCAACGTCCGCCATACGTCGTGGAGTCCCCGTTCCGTCGATCAGCGTTCCGCCGCGGATCACGACATCGAACTCGTCTGCCTTCGACACTGGTCCTGGCCGGTCGACAGCGGAGGCGATCGATGCCGGAATAACCGCCGCAAGAATGACTGCGATGTGGAGTCGTCGCATCCCCGTGTCTCCATCGATGAATTCGAACTGCCCTGCGTCAACGGGAACCACTGTTTCGCGATGCAGGACTCCCGAGTCAAAGGAATCGTGAGAGTGACACAGTAGTATGGGGAGCACAAGCTTCCAGAGATCGATCATCGATCGTTGCATTCAGCTATGCCGACTGGCGGGGCATCTGAAGCGAAAACGTGATCAAGTAACCGTTCGCGCCCTCTGAAGTCAGTGAGCCGTTGAAGTGCCGCCGCTACGCAGAGTCGCGAATCGGCGTACCGCCGGCACTTCAACTTCTCACTCACTTCAGTCCACAATCACGCCCGACGACACACTCAAGGTTCGACGTTCACACGCCTTACATGTCGTTCCTGTTCTTTGACCACACGAGATTTCGTCGTCGTCAATTGGATTCCAGTGACGATGTGAGTTACCCAGGTCGACTTGCATTCGGGGGGTCAGAACCGGAGCACGGCAGCTGAACGGCAAATGGTACGGTGGCTATCCGAAAAGCAGCGGAACTACTGGACTTCACGGCAGAAACCAGTTTTCCATTCAGACTCGACGCGATGGTGAGGCGAGCATCGCTCGTCCGACAATTCCGTTGAAACTGAAACTCTGACCGGTGTGACTTGATCTATCGGTGATCTTGCCAGACGCGACGCTGTGCTTGCTGATGCTGTCGTTGAATGTCGACTACAAGGATTCAGAAACCGGTGCGGGCTTTGAGCGATAATGATACGGAATCGACAAACGTCGTGGCGTCGGCGTCGTTGACTCCTTTGAAGGAGATGTCGTGGCTGCCTGCTGCCAGATTCGGCAAATCAAATAATGATGGGGTGTAATCGACGTTACTCGACAGAGTCACGGTAGCAATCACTGTTCCATCGACAAGCACTTCTATCGGATTCACTTCGTCCTTTTCATTTTCACGACCTTTTGACATTAGCACCAACTGGTAATCACCTCCGCGTGATACTTCAAAGGTGCTGAGGATCTCCGCCCCCCGCTGGAGAAACGCCACCTGAGATCCATTCGGTGACTTCCCATTGCCAAACGGACTGTCGTTGTGAGCGATCCCTGAAGTGCCAATGAACTTCCAGGATGTGCAACTGGGAGTGTACAGAAACAACTCCGTCGCAGCATCCGGCGATTCAAAACTGCCATCGTCAATCCGGTTGTCGCTCAAAGTCACTTCGCCAACGGCGTTGCGAGGAACGAGATCCGCAATCTCAGCGGGTGGCAACACGCGATTCCAGATATGGACTTCGTCAATGGCACCAACAAAATTATGAATACCGCCTTCTTCTGATTCCCAGGAACCGATTGTCAGCCCGTGCGGTCGCGACCGGTTGACGGTGATCGTGCCTTTCGCCAATTCGACTCCGTCCACATAGAGGACAGTGCCGCCCTGCACACCGCTGCTGAATGACATCGCGATATGGTGCCACTCTCCGTCGGCAACAAAGACGTCTGTCGAAAACCAAGTGCCGCTCGCCCAGTCGAATGCTTCCACTCGGCCGTCCTCAATCCACAAGGCGAACGCGAACGCCTTGCAGAGAATTGCCTGAGAGGTATTGGAATCGGTTGAATTAATCGATGCGTCGATTGTGCCGCTGTTTAATTCATTGAGCGTCTCGTCAGCGGGTATATTCACAGCGGAATGAGGTTTGCCGTCGAAGCGAAAAGCAGTTCCCATGATGCCGGCTGTGTACGACGGGTTATTGTGGCGCACGCCGGCAATGCCGTCTCCGATGCGATTCCCGGAGTAGTACCGGATCGGGGAAGTCCTGGTTTTCGCATTATCCCTCGATTCGAAAAGCGAACCAAACAAGCTCCGCGCTGCTGAGAGGCTGTCCAAGCTGGAGACACCTGGCGTTTGATTCTGGACGCTTTCGTTCTGACCGCCGGTATTCGCAATGACCTGCTCAGCAGTGGGCTGCCCGAAATTCTTTGGAGTAATGGCTGCGATGCGTTCGGCAGTCTCGGCTTTGATACGCCCGCGCTCGACGTAAGGGTTTGAAAGTGGTAGCTGATGCCGGCAACGGCGATACACCCGACCGTGACCAGTACCGTGATGCTCCTGCGATGCCTGACGAGCCATTTGCGCAACAGGTAGCGGCGTGAATGCCGCCTGGCTATTAGAGTCTGTCCTGACAGAAACCGATGCAGATCCTGTCCAAGTTCCTCAACCGTCCGGTATCGGTCTTCTGGTCTGGGCGACACCGACTTCATGACGATGCTTTCCAGGTCGTGATCCAGGGTTGGGCAGACCTGCCGCGGACTGGGAAGTTCGGTGTCCGCAATCCGCCGGATCACAGCTATCAGCGCACCGCTGACATTATGCGCCGGTTGTCCGGTCAGTAGTTCGTAGAGAATCACGCCCAGACTGTAGCAGTCGCTACGCCCGTCAATTGCTTCGGCCTCGCCCCGAGCCTGCTCCGGGGACATGTAGCCAGGCGTTCCCAGCATGTCGCCAACCACCGAAATAGAGCTCGACGTCGCATAATCGCCGTCCAGAATGCGAGCGAGACCGAAATCCACGACACAAGGACGACCGTCATCGGTGACCAGAATGTTGCCGGGTTTCAGATCGCGATGAATAATCCCGCGACTATGTGCGTAGGCAACGGCATTGCAAACAGTCGCCATCAATTGCACTTTTGACCCGTCGTCGAGCTGGTGAGTCCGGAGCCAGGCCGTCAGGTCAACTCCGTCCACCAGTTCCATGGCCAGCCACGGCATGCCATCACATTCACCGCTGTCGTAGATCTGAGCAATTCCGGGGTGATTCAATGACGCAGCAAGTTTGACTTCGCGTTCAAAACGTTCCACATTTTTCCCAGTGGTGAACCTTCCGTACGGCAAAGTCTTCAGAGCGACCTCGCGATCCGTACTGTGTTGCAATGCTCGATAGACAACGCCCATTCCTCCTTCGCCGAGTTGCTCTGTAATCGTAAACCCGGCGATGGTCGGAAAGTTTTTCGGGCTCTTGTGATGTGAATCCTCCTGGAAATCACTCTCAGTGGACTGAACTGAACTGTCGGTTCCCAGCAATCGGTGGATCGCGGCGTCTGGCTCATCCGTGTCAGTCCGGAGATCCTCTGACAGCATCTGTTCCACGTTTCGCAACAGGTCTGCATCTCCAGCACACGCCGATTCCAGAAATGTGCCTTGTTCGTTAACGGGAAGCTGGCAGGCCTCCAGAAACAAGTCACAGGATCTCTGGTAGAAATCGGAATTCACGAAGACGCCTCGTCGTGCAACTGAACCTTCAGCCAGGCCCGAGCGGCTCGCCAGTCGTTCTTGACCGTCCAGTCTGAGACGCCAATCGCCTCCGCTGTTTCCTCAATACTCATGCCGGCGAAGTAGCGAAACTGTACGACACGGGCGTGTCGAGGATTGAGTTCAGTCAATCGACTGATCGCGTCATCCAGCACAACGACGTCCATTGCGTCCGCAGTTGAATCAGGCGTGGACCCGCCATGCAGGGAAAGTCGTTGAACGTCCCCGCCACGCTTAAGGGCTGCCCGCTTGCGTGCGTGGTCGACCAGTATTCGACGCATGGCCAGAGCCACCATTTCGCAATGCTCCGCACGGCTCTGGTGCTCAGGGATATTCGAGCCGAGCAGCCGAAGGTAGGCCTCATGGACAAGTGCCGTGGGCTGCAGCGTATGGCCGTGGCGCTCACGGTCCATGTAACGCTTTGCCATGTCCTTCAATTGCGAATACGTCTGCTGGAACTGAGTTTGATCAGCCGCTTTTGAGTGTATCTCTGGATTATCAGTCACACGTAGTCCAGCCTGACTGCCTCGTGAATACATGTCAAATCGAGCAAAGCGACTTCATCGTATCGCCCGAAGGCCGGCCTTCAAAGTATTTCGACTGAGTTGAAACTTTCATCTCCCTGTTTCGAATCGGAATGCGCTGTTTACTGCTAAGATGAAGAGCATTGGGCGCGATTTTGCCCCCAACGCGGAACATGTCGACCGTGTTCCATAACAGTGGTCCGGAAGATTCAAGGAATCTCAACATGCTGTTGAGCAACTGGTTGAGCGCAATTTCACGTTCTATTTCCGCTCGGAATACATACAGACACAAGAGATGCAACGCAGGACAGACTCTGGCAAGATCAGGAGCATCGTTCGTCGCATCACTTGTCGAAAATCTTGAGCTACGAACATTACTGACCAGCGTCACCGGCATTGATGACCTGGTGATGGACGACGCCACGGTCTCCGTTTTTGAGATCGGTGGATTGACGACCGGCGAGTCATTCGCGGGGGCAGATGACGGGTATGATCAGATTAATGTCACTAACAGCCTGACAGTTGATGGCTCACTGCAGGTCAGTCTCGTCAACGGCTTCATGCCCTCGGCGGGCGATCGATTCGACATCCTGACCTACGGCAGCTCGACGGGCACGTTCAGCGACGCCACTGGACTGTTCGGCTTCGGCGATGGATCGCTCTATTTTGAAATTGATTCGACGTCGACCGGTTTGTCATTGATCACGCGCGAACTGCTGGGCGGCAACGCTGGCTCGTTCCAGCCAGAGTCGCCGGCGTCTAGCGACGGCCTGGGCTCGTTGCTGAACGCCGACTATTTCGCCACTCCCGATCCTTCGCTGACGATCTCTGGAACCTACAGCGTTGGCGGTTTTCTGGAGATGCGGGGCACGTTTCATTTTGCCGCCGATGTTCAGGAAACGGTCACTCTGGCGAATGGCACGGTCAAAGACGTCCGGGGACTTTCGGTCGGAGCGTCGGACGTTGACGCGTTTGCCGGAGTCGGCCCGTACTTCGTTGACAGCGACAACGATGGCGACATCGACGGTGACGACACTCCGTCCGCCGATGCGATTGGAGTAACGCTGACAAACCTGGACCTCGGGCTTGTCATGCTGGTCGGGTCCGATCTGAGTAATCCACCGGATCCGACCACTGCCCCGGAAGCCGCGGTCAATTACTCCGCCCGTTATCTGTCGGTGCATGCCACGGCGGACAGCGCGGCCATCGTTGGCACAGCCGATCTGCTGACGGCAGAACTGCGTGACCTGACGGTTGATATCAACCGGGCGACTTCGCCGGTGCAGAATCCGCTCTTCGCACCGTCGGTTATTGACTTCTCCCTGTCCACTGGTGGCGGACTGGAAGTCGCAACGGGCGACGCGACGAACCCAACGGTCCTGCTGACATCAACTGAAGATGTCGTCGCCGCGCGGGCACAGGAAGTCACGCTGGAGATCAACGACTTTGTGCAGATTCACGGGACCGGACTTGCCATCGAAAAAGGGCCGGACCGCGAAGTGACGCTGGCAGACGGAATCACCACAAAAGAGGTGTCTGTACTGACTCTGGGAGCTTCCGGCCTTGATGCGTTTGCCGGAATTGGCCCGTACTTCGTCGACAGCAATGGCGACGGATCCATCGACGGCAGCGATACGCCATCGGCTGACGCTGTGGGGCTGAAGATCACCAACCTGAACGTCGGCCTGGCACTGATGGCCGGCTCCGACATCACGGCCATCCCGGATGTGAGCGCCGATCCAGACGGCTATGTGAATTATCTCGCCAGCTACGTCGCGCTGACAGGTACCGCCGAACAAGCCGAAATCGTCGGAGCGGGCGACGCGCTGACGGCGGAGATTCTGGGACTGTCAGTCGAAGTCAACCAGGCGCGTTCGCGAGTGAACGTGCCTGGCCATGACCCCTCAGCAATCAACTTCTCAACGCTAGCGCGGATTATTCATGCGTTTGTGGGAATGGCGTTTCGTGGTTGAGTTTCGATTATGAATGATGGAATCAACCTGGGAGCCGTGGTGATGGCGGAAGGCCCCCTTTCCCC
>JABMPE010000507.1 GCA_013203845.1 Rhodopirellula sp.
AACCCATGCAACAACGGCAGAGGGGATACTGTCGACACGACGGCAGAGATCAAGGTATGGCTCCCCAGGAATGGTCAGATCAAGGATCCGAACATTCGAGAAGACGCGGTCATTCCTGTCGCGATGGGCCCGGACGGCGACTATGTCTGTGTGGGCGACTATCTGGACGAAGAGATCGGCGCCTGGAAGATCTGGCATTCGACAACGATCCCTGCCGGCTGGCAACTCGCGACGGCCTTCGGCGGGAAGTTCCTCGTCGGCTACGACGCGGCGGACGCAGAGCACGACGCGGTGGGCGAAACGGGTGGGGCCAACACACACACGCACGCCGGCCATGACAATCACGCGAACCATAGCGATCACCCTGACCACTCGACCCACCCCGAGCACGGCTGGGACAGCGCCCGCACGCTGGAGGAAGGATACCCAGGCTTCGATCGGATCGTCAGCACGACGCATGACGCCCATAGTTCGCATGGTTCGCACAGTGCCCATTCGGCTCACTCCGCCCATGACACGGTAGGCCACAAGCCGGAATACAAGACGGTGGTGATGATCGAGCGGGTGGATTGAGCGGGTTAACGAATAAGCTCAGTTGCATGGCCGGGCCATCCGGCCGCCTGATAAGTATCCCACGCCACACCCGGCCATGTCAACTGCAGGGGGTGGTTAGGCACGTCCTATCGCATATCCACAGGCTATGCACGTCTTGCGGTATGTCGGACAGGGCGCCCCGCATTCCGGGCATCTTCGGTCGGTAAGATTCGCATCTTTCTCAGCCAATCGCCGCTTGCGATCCCGCTCCTCGACGCCGATGTTACGGACGATCTCAAGAACGCGATCGCATGGGACGAATGCGTCACGCTCCTCGTCATGGAATAGGCCGTCGGCGAGCTTCCCGAGTACTCCGGCCGCATACAGGGCACAGGTCAACTCCTGCATGTCACTATGCGTGACGAAGTCAATCGCGAAGTCCCGATCTGCCAGTTCGCGCGGCCTGCGCCCGAAGACCTCTTCGACCGGGCCGTAATACCACTCAAACCCAGAGTCTGCCCCATTGAACTTCACTGGTAGATATCCGGAAAACTCCCGTAGATTGTCGACCACGTCCAATGTCATGCCGGTCTCGGCATTGTCCAAGGCATGTTGCCACGCATCTCGTGACGGGAGCCGATCGTTGTTCAAGAAGATGAAAGTGTCAACTGACATAGTTTCTCCTGTCTGATCGCCTAACGTTCAGGGCCAGCCGCGCGGCTTGGCCGCGTCGGCGGGACGCTGTTGTTCACTCCTCTGTATCTCCTCAATGCGTGACTTGAACGCGGCCACTTCCGCATCTCTCTCCACCGCCTGCCGCTTCTTCTTGGTGACCAGCGTCGGATGTGACTTCTCGGAATACGAAAACTCCATGGTCGCCAAGAACTGAATCCCTCGCTCTAGAGCGGCAATAGCAAGGTCGCTTCTGCAAGCAATAAGGCAGAAATCGGCTGCGCGATTCCAATGCCATTCATTCGCCAGAAGGTCCTCCGCTGCACCCTCCCACGTTGAGAGCTTCTGCAGGTAGGAAAAACCGGCAGAGGTACACTTCGCCAGCCAGTCAGACAGGACCTCCCTGCGAGAGTCAGGATCGGAGTAGTCGAATCGCAGTTGGTGATTATCCGCCTGCCGCCAGCCTGGCACATTCCAGTCCATGCAGCCCCCAAGATATCCATCGAACTTCTCTCGCCTCTGCTTCTTCAGCCATCTGTTGTAGGCCGGAGACGTCACATTGAATGCCGACCAGAAAACAACGCTGTTCTGCGTATTGTAGTGACTCAGAGTGATGGATATCTCCTGAGTGAAATCTCCACTCTTCCTCTTATAGGCGAATCCGGACCTCACATAACCGAACCCGTGGCCATCCAGTTCCGGAGAAATGAACTCTTCAAAAGCGGCTTGCAGTATTTCCTTGGGCTTCATCTCATTAATCCAGTGAACCTCGAGCATCACCGGGCGGCCGCCAACAATGTTCCACTGAAGACACACTCGGATCGGCCGCTCAGGTGCATGCGTGTGTTCGTCGACTTACTCTTGCGTTCTGCGACGCTTCCATTCCGTCATCATCCGAGCAAATCCCGTCGCTTCCTCATCGTCAGGGGGAGTCTTGGGGAGTGAATTGTCGTAAAACTTGCGCACGAGATCCGTAAATGCGTTTGTGGCATGACGCCATTCCTCACGTGCGACAGAATGCGATCGTCCATCGGTGCTTGTAATGCAAACGGTGTCGTTGTGGTGGACTACATCGAAATTCGTGCCGTTTGGGCAGCCGCAGATCAGAACATCATCACCACCTGTGTCGAGCATCACGTGGCCACAACATGGGAACAGATGCTCTCCCACAGGAGTCTCTTGTGTGTGATCTTGCTCCAGCGTCCGTAATAGGTAGATCGCAGTAGCGCTAGCGGTAAAACCGCCGTCTTCAGGACCAACGAGCGTCTCGCCGTTGACCTCGAACCGAACTGGCGAATGTGCGCAGAGATCGCATGGGTCGTCGGCGTCATCGTCCTTGACCCAATGCAATCGAGTTGGGATAAGTGTAATCATAAGTTCATCTCCGGACGGTCAGCTCACAGGCGGGGAAGAATCGGTAGCGGATTCCCCGTCCTGTGAAGCGTCATGTTCTGCTTTGGGATCGTAATAGTATGGAAAGTTCGGGTGGTCGAATCTCTCACCATCTCCGAATGCCTCGTCAATATCCTTCGGCAGCATGTTGCGCATCACGTCGTAAAGGCATCTGTGGATCGCGCGATATGCACCGCCATCGACCGTGCCGATAAACCGCTTGACCTCCTCAAGGTCTGGATAGTGCAGGGGCTGATGGAAGAACCTGTTCAACTCCGCCATGGTTTGGTGAACATACATCAGATCTCGGAGCCGGACCTCGACTGTTCGTTCCATGTCGATTGTATCCAGCCCATACTCAATCTGTTCTTCGACGGTTGTGTATTCCTTCATGATTTCCCTGCAGAACGTCAAGGATCGCCAGCGCCGTTAGGCGACGGATGAATCCGCTTGTTATGTAACCAGTGTCAGAACTGGGCCAACTGCCAGCCTTCATCTTGGAGTACCTTTGCTGCATTGCTGATATAGCCACCGAGATAGCGTTCTTTCGTGAGGATTCTGCGCTTTAAGTGAGAAACGATTGCCTTGTGTGTGTCTGCAAGGGTATCCGCATATGACACCCAACCGTTTCTACCATTGTAACCGAAGTTGACGTAAAGTCTACCTCGACTCAAGACCTTCTTGCGCATTCGCATCGCTGACAAACTAAACTCAATAACCGGCGATACTGTGAAAGTGACAGCATGCCTTCCGTTGCCCAACGACTGGAAGAGGACCTCGTTCAATAGCCCCGCAGGGCACAGATACACCTTGTGTCTGTCAAGTTCATCCCAGTCCACCACTTCGGCATTGGGAGCATCGGTGTACTCTGAGATCAGGGCACATCCTTGATCAACCGAATAGTCCGCTAGGTCCCTTTGTTCCGCTGCTGTGCAGTAGAAGTAGATCTGTTGTGACTGTCTCAAGCTATCGTCTCACTCGAATGCATAACGCTGGAATCAGGGGCGCGGCTTCTTTGCGTCCTCTGCATTTTGTTGTTGTTGCATTGTATCATACCAATTATCGTGACCTTCCCAATCAATTGGGACTTCATCATTATTGATTCTCATCTTATTAATCAGATCACGTCGATCGTCTTTGCTCTCAACAATGACTATACCATCAATAACAATATCAGACATAGGCTCAGTTAATGAATAGACTACTTTAGGTTGTTCAGTATTCACACCATGGTAATCACATTCTTGTGCCGGGATATTAAGAAGATGAATTATTGAGTTTGCAAAGTCTAAAAGTTCTTCCTTTGTCCCAACAAGAAATGATTCATCAAGCCCTGTTTCGTAACATATGGCTGGTTTTTCTTCTTTCTTGGCCATTATTCTCTCTGTGCCACAACGTTTCGTGTCATCTGCACCGCACCACCACGGCCGTGCCGACGGATAGGACGGGGGGAAGATTCTCAGAGCGTGACATCTTGGTTGCGTTCCTTGTGCATGGTTCTGGTCAGTCCAATACCCACTCGTCCTTCCAGGGGGTGGGTTGGATTGCTTCCGGGGCGCTGTCATATCTCGGCCAGCCCTGGCTCCAGGTCCGGATCACCCACCGTCCTTCGGACTGCCTGAGTCCATAGGTGATGACGGTCTCTGCATTCTCTGCCGGATCGTCATCCATCGGCGCACAGTGCTCGATGCCCCGGACCGTAACACAGGCCCGCTGGCCCTCCTGCCACCAGTCGTCGACGGCACGGATGTACTGCCATCGCCCCCAAAGGTAATCGAGATACTGCCCCTCGAGCGCAGTGGCCCGATCCTCTGGCGATACGCGCCGGTCTGGATACGCAATTGCCATGCGATGCCAGTCCCGGGCCAGGTGCCCTTGGTGGAAGTTGCGGATAGGGGCGATCAGTTCGGCAGGGATCTCTGGATCGGTCACGTCGAAGCCCGGCCTGTCGGGCGGGCAGTATGCCAAGTCTACCTCGGACTCACCTGCCGGGATGAGAGCGTCTTCCAGAACAGGATCGTCCTCATGATCTTCGTCTTCCTCTGGGGCCTCGTCCTCATCTGCCAGTGCGTCATCTCCCTCGTCCCAGTGTTCCTCCGACGCTCGCCACCACGCGCCGAACTGTTCGTGCCATTGCTCGAGCGTCAGCGGCACGCTGCCGGCTTCTGTGTCAATCTGGTCACAGAATATGGCCAGGTTCACTTGCAGGTCATCCGGCCCGCTGGACATCAAGTCGCCCCACGCTTCAACGGCAAAACGATACTCGCCAGCCTTAACGGCGTCGAAGTCTCCGGCAACCCACTTGACTCCACAGCCGGTCTCCAACTCGCAGAGATCAGGCGGTGAGCTTACGGTCAACCCAAACTCTCCGGCGCCCATGAATCGCTCCCGCACGCCTTCAATTGTAGCTTTCGCGAAGGAGGGACATCGCGAGGGGCGGACCTCGTGACTGGCAGGTCCCCAGAAGATCGCGATGGCCGTCACGTCCCGGAATATCAGGTCCACGGCCGTGTCGGGCAGTTCGCTGCCATCAATGTCCTTCCTGAGGCATGTGCACGTCATTCGCAGGCAGCATGTGCGAGAATCCCATGTCAGGTCGATCAACTGTGAGTCGTGAAGCAGTTGGCTGATGATGCTGATGTCCATCGTTTACACTCCGTTCCAATGCGGGTTGCAGATCACAGTCACTCTTTCTCGGCGGCGAGAAGCTGTTCGATAAACGCGATGTACTCGTCCTTCAGCGCCGTCAGGCGGCTGGTGGATCCGCTGATTATCCCATGATCTGTGTCCACTTACCATCTTTGAGTACCTCAAGCTTTCCCCACTGGGGATTGCCTGACTCTCGTCCAGGAATCCGCGCGGGTGCTATCCAATCCTGTTGGCAGAACTGTGGCGGATCATGAATCTTGTGCCATCGCTCACTGTCGACGCTATATTCCTGCTGAGCTGTCTCCAGGGCGTCTTCAACGGTCTCGAACCACAGATCTGCAGAACACCCGCCGTCTTCCTCCGTTTCGAAGAGAAACAGATAGACGCCATCCTCACACTCATGGATCATGAGGCGCTTGACATCCAGGTGTCCTTCTACTTGTGTGATGAGTCTCATTCTGCTCCTGGATAACCGTTAAAGGATCACCAGCGCCGTCAGGCGTCTGGTGCATCCGCTGGTTATGTGCGCGGCGTCAGCAATCCACTTGAATCCACCCATCACTATCACGCTTGAAGTAGAGTCCGTGTTCTTCGTCCCACTGTGGGCATATGTAGACTCTTGCGGAATACGGTTCGACCTGGTCATTCTTGTCATGGCTGACCGCTAGTGCACGGACATGCAGATACGGAGCAAGCTGTCCGGCACTCAGCCCCGGTGGTAGTCCACACTCACCAAGCCAATCAGGATCTTCTGAAGCAAGCTGGTATTGTGCGAACAGCAGTTCAGTAACACGTTCCACGTCCGCCGTGAATTGGCTGGCCAAGTCTTGCGCCATGTCGATCATTGACTGACCAGGTGTCGTGTCATCAACATCCATTTGCAGTTCAAGGGTGAACTCGCCCAGCGGCGATGGAATCGGCGTATGATGTTCGTAGCAGTCGAACGCGCGAGGACCGCGAGGAAGCTTTCGGAATTCGGGTAGTTTCATTGGGCGTTTTCTCCGATACCGCCACATAACGTCAAGCATTACCTGCAGCTGAAAGCTGACAGATGGATGCGATTGTTAGCCACATTGTTCGAAAACCGGGGCACTGTCATCTCTGGATTCATGGCTGACTGATTTACTGATCTTGAAGTTCACGACATTCTGGAGCGTGTACTCGGCATCTTCGGCACTGAAGGTAAGTCCATGTTCTGCCCCCTTCTCTATCAGATGCTCGGGGGTCAGATCAACGCCCGTATAGACCACCAAGGCCTTTGCATGGCTCTTCCCGGTATTCAGGGACGTGAAGCCAGACTTCCCCACCTCTGCGATTAGGAAGTCGCTTCTGCTTCTTTCGCGGACGAACATCTTCTTTGTCATGGGCTTCCCTAGAGCGGCTAACGTCAAGCATCACCTGCAGCTGAAAGTTGACAGATGGATGCGATTGTTAGCCAGCCTCAATCTGGTTCAGATACACACCGTATCCTCCCCGATCGTCAAGTCCAAGATATTTACGATAGGCCTTGTAGTGGAACGCCGCCTTCTCCAGGAGGTCCTTGGACGCGAGGTGTTCCTCCTGGGTCATGAGTTCCCTTATTTCGTCAAGAAACACGA
>JABMPE010000508.1 GCA_013203845.1 Rhodopirellula sp.
CCGTTTATGAAGGGCCTGAATAATCCAGCCTACCAGGATCAGGTGATCGCGGTAACTGCGAAAATGATCGATGAGTGTGCCGCAGCTGGTATTCCGAATGTCATTGCATTCACGGGCTATAAGTGGAAGAATGCTGAAGATCCATCCAGCGGCGAAATCTCGCTTGCTGAAGGCGCGGACAACTGCGTCGCGGGCCTGAAGAAACTGGCAGTCCATGCCGAGAAGAAAGGCGTCACCGTGTGTCTGGAGCACCTGAACACGCGCGACGGATCGCACCCGATGAAAGGGCATCCTGGTTACCAGGGTGACAACGTCGACCAGGTTGCCGACATGCTGCGAAGTGTTGGCTCCGATCGAGTCAAACTGCTCTTCGACATTTACCACGTTCAGATCATGAACGGCGACGTTATACGCCGCATTGGCCAGATGAAAGACATCATCGGCCACGTCCACACGGCAGGAAATCCTGGTCGAGCCGAACTCGACGACAAACAGGAAATCCTTTACCCGGCGATCATGCGGAAGCTTGTCGAGATCGACTACCAGGGTTTCGTCGGACAGGAATTCATCCCGACGCGAGACCCGTTGGCTGGTCTGACTGAAGCGGTCAGACTCTGCGACGTTTAGCACACTTTGATAAGCCAAACGTCGGTTTAATGCTCAGACCGGATTGATTGATTCACACACCGAACTCATCCCCGCGTTAACCTCACCGGAGTTGCACAGCAATGAGAAAAAGCAAGACGCTCGCTCGTATTCGAAACAAGGAAACCGTTCGGATGTGTGCCCTCGGGCATTTCATTCCCGCCTACGTCAGACATGCCGCGCACTTTGGGTTCGATTGTATCTGGCTCGACCTTGAGCACCGTCTGATCTCCGAGCGGGAAGTTCAATCGCTGCTGGCATTCGCTCACCTGTCGGATATCGACATCATGCTGCGGGCACCGACGCTGGAGAAAACGGGCTTGTACCGGTATCTCGAAGACGGCGCCGCCGGCCTGATGATTCCGCACGTGTCGACACCCGAAAAAGCCGCAATGCTTGTCGACGCAGTCAAGTTTCCTCCGATCGGAAATCGCGGAATCGACGGAGCCGGCCTCGACAGCGACTTCCTGATCGATGACTACGAAACATTTCCCGACCGTGCTAACGAGGAAACCTTCCTCGTCGTGCAGATTGAGACTCCGGAAGCTGTCGCCAATGTGGACGCCATCGCCGCAACGCCGGGCGTTGATGCCATGTTTGTGGGCCCCGGCGATCTCGGACTTCGCCTGAAATATGAGAAATCGGACCTGACAATGGAACGGGCGTTCGAGCAGGTTGCCGCTGCCGCCGCACGTCACGGCAAAGCATGGGGGTGTCCGGTGGGCACGAAGGAAGATCTGCAGAAGCGACGCAGCCAGGGCGGACAGTTGCTGGCACACGGCGGCGAATTCCGTGCTCTGATGAGCATGCTTGAAAAGTCCGCCGCAGATTTCGAGTAAGCCATCACCGACAAATTAATAGACAACAGCAGGCTGGAACCAGCACCGCGAAAAGCTCACAACTTCTGAGGGGTCCGGTTAAATTTCAGATGAAGACTCGCATCGAGCGTTTGTTGTGCGACTCAGACCAGGCCGCGAGTCTGATCAACGATGGTCAGACCGTCGCCTGTGGAGGCTTTGTCGGTGCCGCTCACCCCGAGGCACTGACCGCCGCCATCGAACGGCGATTTCTTTCAAACTCCGGACCGCGAAACCTGACGCTTGTTTACGCCGCAGGCCAGGGTGACGGAAAAACGCGGGGACTCAATCATCTCGCCCATGAAGGGCTTATCAAAAGAGTGATCGGCGGCCATTGGGGCCTCGTGCCCGGCCTGGGCAGGATGGCACTCGCGGGGCAGATTGAGGCCTACAATTTCCCGCAGGGAGTCATCTGCCAGTTACTGCGTGACATCGCCGCCGGGCGACCGGGCTGCATCACGCATGTCGGGCTCGGCACGTTTATTGACCCGGTTCACCGCGGCGGACGCCTCAACAACGTGACGCAGGAAGAACTCGTTTCGCGAATCGAACTCGACGGTCAAACCTGGCTCTTCTACAGAGCATTTCCAATCCAAGTGGGCCTCATTCGAGCAACCGCCGCCGATCCGTTCGGGAACCTGATGATGGACGAAGAAGCCGTCATCGGCGAAGTACTGCCCATCGCTCAGGCGGCTCACAACAGCGGCGGCACGGTGATCGCTCAGGTTCGACGACTCCTCGACCGCCCTGCCCCGCCACATCAGGTGAAGGTTCCCGGCATTCTCGTCGATCATGTCGTCGTTGCTTCCGAGGACGAACATACTCAGACGTTCGCCGAATCTCTGAACGCGTCGTATTTCAGTGCTCGCTGCAACGACGATTCACCCGGCAACTTTGAATCAGAGAAACTGGCTTCTGGTGCTCGGCGAATCATCGCTGCCCGAGCCTGCGACGAACTCCTGCCCGGAGCAATCGCGAATCTGGGAATCGGCATGCCGGAAGGCGTCGCTTTGATCGCCGCCGAACGGCAGATGCTGGACCAGATCACTCTGACGGTCGAAAGCGGTCCGATTGGTGGTATTCCTGCTGGCGGATTGAGCTTTGGTGCTTCCGCCTGGCCGGAAGCAATTATCGATCAGGCAGCTCAGTTCGACTTTTACGATGGAGGAGGACTGGACTATGCCGCGCTCGGAGCAGCACAGGTCGACCAGCACGGAAACGTCAACGTCTCGAAGTTCAACAATCGCGTGGCAGGGGTCGGCGGCTTCGTCAATATCTCGCAGAACGCTCGTCGGGTGGTCTTCTGCGGAACAATGACCTCTGGTGGCCTTGAAGTCGATGTGGTGAATGGCCAGCTTCGAATCATCAGCGAAGGAACGGTTCGAAAATTTGTCGAGCAGGTCGAACAGGTTTCTTTCAGCGGTCAGGTCGCTGCAAACACCAGTCGCGAAGTCCTCTTTGTCACAGAACGTGCCGTTTTCAAACTGACATCGGACGGACTGATGCTGACTGAAGTTGCACCAGGTATCGATATCGAAACTCAAATCCTCAGCGTGATGGAGTTTCACCCGATTGTCCGATTACCGCGTTTGATGTCCGCGTCATGCTTTTTGTGATCGCTGGTCTTCGCCGGGACGCTGCACACGACTCGTAGACCTCAGAATATTTCCAAAATTAAAGTGGAATTCGACATCGTTCTTCCGTTTTGAGTTCATCTGGATCGATGCTTGCGATTTCGTTTGTCCTCAAAGTCCGTTGGGCTGCGAGCGTGAGATCCCAGGCACGCCTGATCACAAAACATCATCAACGATGAATCTTCAATCCCAGTGCCCTCGACGATCACTTATCAGGGTGCCGTGTCTACTCGTAAATGGAGAATCTTGTTCGTTTGTTACTGCCCGTGGTACTGATAAAAAAGACGCATAACTACATGAGCCGCTGCTTTGGCTCCTGGACTGAAGCGTAGCAATTTGACGACCCGGTTTTGTTTGCGGCGTTTCCTCGAAGCGTTGGAATCAAAGCGGAGCCCAGCCATAGCTGCGACTGCCAGCTCGCTTCTTCCAGTTCTCTGTACTTCCCAATTCAATTTCGGAGGGTGTTTCTATGCGCACACCAAAAACACGTCGGCGAGCCTTTACACTGATCGAACTACTCGTCGTCATTGCCATCATTGCCATCCTGGTAGCACTTCTGTTACCAGCCGTTCAGCAAGCCCGCGAGGCTGCGCGGCGTAGCCAATGTAAGAGTAACCTGAAACAGATTGGTTTGGCTCTTGCTAATTACAGCGATGTCTACGACACGTTTCCTCCTGGTGTCGTAAATTCGGGACAGCTATATGCTCCGGACGCATCTCAAGGGCAGCAACACAGTGTTGCCCTGAATCACACCGGTTGGATCTTCCTGCTGCCCTACAC
>JABMPE010000509.1 GCA_013203845.1 Rhodopirellula sp.
CATCTGGATTCGGTCGCTTAAATCGGTCAAACACTGAGACCTCGACCTGGCGAGTCTTCACTCCGTTAGTGTTGGCAGAAATGGCCCGCACGTGCGGCAGGTCCGTTCCAGGGAACACGTTTCGCACCAGCTCGAATGACTGTCCCGGTTCCAGTCGAACCGAATCGCCAGCGTCTCCGATTTCATACTCCAGTTTCGAGGTCCGCGACGTGCTGTCCGCCACAACTTTTCCACCGACCGCTTCGATGCCGTAGGCCTGTCCCCAATGGCGATCATGAATCCAGAACAGCTCGGTGGTTCCGTTTGGCACCTTGACGATGTCTTCGTTGCGGGAGTCGATGCGCAAATCGTCAAACAGAGGAACGTTGATGGCCGCGTCTGTTTCGTTGGTAAACCGACTGGTGACGGTCAGCTGCTCGGCATCGGTTTTCAGCGAATAGGTTACTTCAACCGCTGGGCGACCGGCGGCTCCGGCGGCGCGGACGGTGACGCTGCCCCCTTTGGCGGTGGCCGATTCTGTCGAGAGGTCGACTTCCGCCCCGTCCGCATCACGAGCAACAAGGCTGCGGTACGGGTAAGTCCGGGCTCCGGGAAAGAACGCACTCAACTGGTCGCTCTGATTCCATCGAACAGCCAGATCGATCAGGCAACCGCCGACATCGCGAACCGTCATGTTCGCGTTGCGGCTGGCCAGCGGCTGAGCGATGACCGCTGTCAGGTGATCATTTCTCAGCACGACGTCGCCGTAGATCGCGTCGACTTCTTTGCCCAGCGGCACGAACGCGTCCCAGTTCTCAGCGTTAAGTCGAGCGATTTCAACGTCACCACTCTTCGTTTTAAACGAAGCGTTGATCGCCAGAGCCGCTCCCAGCAGCCCGACGGTAATAGCGGCAGCCTGATACTTCATCTGCGAGTCTCCGAAACAGGTTCAATTTCGGCAGCAGCGTAGCCAGGCTAAACCTGTCGCGAAACCAGAGCAGCAGAAGTGTCAGTTAACTTCTGCTGTGTCTCGCGGTTAGCTGGCAGTGCCAACGCTCTCGACTACCATTCCCGGTCGAAGTTACGTTTGCAGCAGAGCCCCTCGCTCATCCGCTTGCTGGACCCGCCCATGCCGATTGAACATCTCAGCGAGTTTCTCGACATCCTTGCCGAATGTGGTGAGCTGGTGCGGGTGAGTGCCGAGGTCAACTCGCATCACGAGCTGGCTGCTGTTGCTCGGCGAGCCGCTGCACAGCCCGGCAGTCCGGCGTTGCTGTTTGACAATGTCGGCGGAAAATCGATTCCGGTTGTCACCGGAATGTTCAACACGGAAGCCCGCACCTGTCGCGCGCTCGGCGTGGATTCGCTGCAAGAGATCGCTAACCGAATCACCGCTCTCGTGCAGCCGAATCTGCCGTCCGGCTGGCTGGAAGCCTTGCAGCTGGTCCCGAATCTCGCCGAAGCCGCTCAATGGCCGGTTCAGTTGACTGAGACGGCGATGGTGCAACAGGTCGTTCACATGGGCAGCGATGTTGATCTCGCTCAACTACCGGCACCCGTTTGCTGGGGACAGGAAACGCTGCCGACGCTGACTGCCGGACAATTGCTGGTTGAAGAAACTCTTCCTGGCAACAAGCCCGCCGATGAAAACGAGTCCACAATTATTCGGCACGTATCGCGAGTTCCCGTGCAGATTGTTGATCGGAACACGGTGCGGGTTTACTGGACACCACACGATTCCGAATGGCAGCTCGTCGAACGCGCCGCGAAGGCCGGACAGCAGCTTCCGCTGGCGATTGCGCTGGGCGGTGATCCGATCGTTACGTTTGTCGCCGGATCCCCGTTGCCGCCAATTGTTGATCCGCTGGTGTTCGCTGGATTTCTGAGACGAAAAAATGTCCGCGTGGTTTCCGGGCGGAGCGTCGCCACTCAGGTGCCCGCCGACGCCGAGATTATTCTTGAAGGCATGGTCGATCCGGCACGAGCCTTCGAGCAGGCATCGACGATCTCCACGCCCACGGGTTACTACGACACTCGTGACCGCGCCGTTCGAGTCACCATTACCGCGATCACTCACCGAGCGAATCCGGTTTTGCCCGTAATCATTCCTGCGGCTCCTCCGAGTGAGGACGGCTGGCTGGCTCACGCTGCGGAACGGATTTTCCTGCCGCTGGTGAAGTTGACGATTCCTGAACTGGTCGACCTGCGGCTTCCGGCGGCAGGCGATCATCGCAACATCGCGTTTGCAGGTATTCGAAAGTCGTGGCCGCAGCAGGCTCGCAAAGTCATGAACGCACTGTGGGGCATCGACCGGTTGAGCCACGTTAAACTGCTGGTCGTGGTTGACGAGCACGTCAACATTCACGACGACACCGCGGTCTGGTCGGCGGTCGGAGCGAACTCGCACCCCGGTCGTGATACGATCTTCTCCGGAGGCCCAGCTGACATGCTGGATCACGCCGCGCCGGTTCGCGGAGTCGGACATCGCATGGGCATCGACGCTACGTCGAAGTCAGCTGATGAAGGTCATCCTCGCCCCTGGCCGGACGCTTTGAATGTTGACGACGAAACCGCACAGCTGGTTGAGAAACGCTGGCAGAACTACGGAATCACCTCTGGAAAGTCCCTCTGATGAACGCTGTTGAAAACTCCGAATTCGATACAACTTCGCCAGACGCAGCGTCAGCCGGCGCTTCCGTCGCAACAGCAACGGTCGAATCGTCCACGCAGGTCGACAAGTCCGGAGATCGTATTCAGAAAATGTTCGGCGAAATCTCGGGCCGATACGACTTCCTGAATCATTTTCTGTCGGGCGGCGTCGACTATTACTGGCGCTGGCGCACGGTCCGAAAAGTCCGACCGGAAGGCAACTCACCGATCCTCGATGTCTGCACGGGCACCGGCGATCTGGCTCTGGCGTACTGGAAGAAAGCGGGCGGCAGAACTGCCGTTGTCGGCACCGACTTCACTCCAGAAATGCTGGTCATCGCCCGGCAGAAATCCGC
>JABMPE010000510.1 GCA_013203845.1 Rhodopirellula sp.
CATCATCGAAATGAACGTCCCCAGCTACCGCGTGGAAACGGCGAAGAACGCCAAAACGAAGCCTTCACCGTAACGATCTTCCTGGAACCAGACCGGAATTCTAATTGTCGCTAAACCGAGAGGCTAATTGTCGCCGAACAAGCGCTCTTCCGTTTCCGCCATTTGCGAACGATTTCCGTCGATGCGACGGATTGCGACACCTCAAAGAACTGAAGCTGCTGAGGTCTCTCACTCTCACATACAGCACTGTGAGCGATGCTGAGCTTGTATACCTCCAGGTGCTGACGAATCTGAGGGTTCTTGAACTGGTGTCGAATCGTAAGATCACCGGCATAGGCTTCCAACATCTGGCTGGGTCGAAACTGGAGAGTCTTAACTGCGACTCGACGAGCATGACGGACGAGGGCTTGGCATACGTGAAGCAGTTGACGCAACTGAAAACCCTGAACCTCGGCAGTACAAATGTGAGCGACGCGGGACTCAAACATCTCGCAGGGCTCAGCAAACTGGACCACCTCACTCTTCAACGTACGAGTGTGACGGCGGCTGGCGTTGCCGAACTCCAGAAGGCTTTGCCCAACTGCAGGATTCAGTGGGACGGTATGTAGACGAGCACAGCTCCATCACCAGCCGTCCCCCGGTCTGATAAGACCAACGCGAAGTGGCATCAGCAGGCATGGACGGAACACCTCGTTCGGACCTGTCGACCGGTCGAAATGGAAGTCGTACGGCTGAAGGCTGGCTTGTGAAATTCAGCAGTCGCCGGTAGCGTCTCGTTCATAGGCGTAGTGGCTGATAAGTTGTGTTTTTACAGTGACTCCTGATGCATCCCGGTGACTCGAAACGTTTTCAGACTGACCAGACGATGCCGATTGATAATCTCAATCCTGTGCGACGACGATTGCTGAAGTCGCTTTCCATCGGTCTATTCAGTCAGGGTCTGGGAGAACTGCTGACATGGCAGCAGATCGCTGCCGCGGCCGAGCGTCGCCAGGCTCGCAATGTGCTGGTGATCTACGAAGAAGGTGGCATCAGCCAGATGGATTCGTGGGATCCAAAACCGGATGCCCCGGTGGATCATCGCAGTCCCTTTGCTCCTATTGCGACGTCGGTTCCCGGCACACACTTCAGTTCGCTGATGCCGCAGGTGGCACAGCACGCGCATCGGCTCTCGGTCGTACGTTCGATGACCAGTACTCGTGTCGCCGGTCATATCGAAGGCTGTCTGGAATTCATGAAGGGGTACCGGTTTGATTCTCCGTTGTTCCAGGGCAGCGATTTGCGCTCGCATCGCTTTCCGGATATCGGCTCGGTGGTGACGGAACAACTTGGCAGCGAGCGACCGGAATTACCAGATTACATTCTGTGTCCGGGGGCCAATCTGCCGAATCATGTCGGGAACGCCGGGTTCCTGCACAAAAGTCGTGCGCCGTGGAAACTGGGGACCAGGAGTCTCGGGGAAGATGTCGCGGCACCGGGCTGGCACGTCAAATCACTGGATCCGCTGCCAGGTTTAGATCACACGCGACTCAGCCAGCGTGAGACGCTGCTCAAGGGACTGGACACTGGGGAATCGGCTCGCACGGCAGTCGGAACTTCCTTCCAACGCAACTACGAACATGCGTTTGATCTGCTGACGAGCCCTCAGGTTCAGCGGGCGTTCTCGTTCGAAACGGAAAAGCCGGAAACGCTGGACCGCTACGGTCGCGACCATCGAGGCATGTGCTACCTGCTTGGTCGAAAGCTCATTGAAGCCGATGTCCGCTTTGTGACGGTCACTGTGATCCAACCAGCACAACTCGTTGGCCGCCTCAACAACGGTGAACCCAAAGGGGCGTTCCTCAACTGGGATCACCACGAAGGAATTTATCGCAATGGTCCCTGCGGGGGTCCTCAGGCGATGAACAATGGCGAACGCTACGGCCTGCCGCACCCCGTGATGATGCCCAGTCTCGATCGCTCGTTGAGCGCGTTGCTGGAAGACCTCGACCAACGAGGACTGCTGGCGGAAACGCTGGTCTGCTTCATCACCGAAATGGGCCGGACTCCGCGACTTAACAAGTGGCAGGGACGCGATCACTGGGCACGAGCCATGTCGATTGCCTTTGCGGGAGCGGGCGTACCCGGAGGACAGGTCATTGGCGCAACGGACCGCGAAGCCGGTGATGTCATCAGCCACCCATACACGCCGTACGATTACGCCGAAACCATCTATCGCAAACTGGGAATCGACACCGATCAGCGACTGAAAATGTCCGACGGACTTCCGGTCGCTTACAGCGATGGCGGGCGACCGATGACAGAGTTATTCGTGTGAAATCCCCCGCGTCTTGCCTCGTGCGCTGGCAGTAACCAAGGATCGTGACATGCATCGTTTCATACTGGTGTGGCTGGTGATTTCGTCGTCTGTGGTTGCCAGGGACCTGGCTGTCTGGTCGAACCAGTCTCCTGAATTCGTGGCCGGGCAGTCTCTGCGAGCGGCGCTGCTGCGGGAATCGTACGCCGCGCTGGATCGTCGTCAGGAAGCTTACGAATCTCTCACAACTGCCGACGATGTGCGAGTCTGGAATCAGCAGCGTCGCGACTTCTTTCTGCAGCAACTGGGCGAGTTTCCCGAACGGACGCCGCTGAATGCACAGATTGTCAGCACGCTGCCCGGCGATGGTTACCGGATCGAGAATGTGCTGTTCGAAAGTCAGCCGGATCATCATGTGACGGGCAATCTGTATCTTCCAGCGACGCCAGGTCCTTATCCGGTGGTACTGGTCCCTTGCGGTCACAGCTACACGGGTAAGGCCGCCGAGGGCTACCAGCGAGTCAGTATTCTGCTCGCGAAGAACGGCATCGCGGCCTTCTGCTACGACCCGATTGGACAAGGTGAGCGCTATCAGGCGTTTGCTCCTGACGGAACTCCTTTGGCCGCTGACTACCAGGCCAATCCCAACAGTCTGCGTCAGTTGAATCCGATCCCCGGTCAACCGCAGTTCAATCCTGTTGAAGAGCACACGCTGGTGGGTATCGGCTCAATTCTCGTCGGACGTAACACGGCGACTTATCGCATTTTCGATGGCATGCGCTGCATCGATTATCTGGTCAGTCGGCCTGACATCATCGCCAGCCGCATCGGTTGCACGGGTAACTCAGGTGGAGGGACGCTGACGGCCTACCTGATGGCGCTGGACGACCGTATCTACTGCGCCGCTCCGGGGTGCTATCTGACCACATTTCGGCGACTCCTGGAGACGAAGGGGCCGCAGGATGCTGAGCAGAATATCTTCGGCCAGATTGCTTTCGGGATGGACGAAGCAGACTACGTGCTGATGCGGGCACCGCGACCAACCTGCCTGCTGGCCGGAACACGCGACGCGACCTTTGATATTACGGGAACCTGGGACATCTTCCGCGAAGGCAAACGGGCTTATGCGCGATTTGATCTGTCGGAGCGGATGGATATGGTTGAGTCTGATGCTCCGCATGGTTTCACCGTGCAACTGCGCGTCGGAGCAGTACGCTGGATGCGGCGCTGGATGCTGGATCGTCATGAGCCGATCGTCGAACACGACTTTCCCATTCGTGAACCTTCCGAGCTGCAATGCACACCGCGCGGACAGGTCATGTTTCTGCCGAATGAACGATCGGTTTTCGATCTCAATCGAGCAGTCGCGGCGACGAAGCTTCAGCAGCGACAATCGGTCGTAGCGAAGAACTCACCGGACGAGTTGCGTCAACTGATCCGTCGCACTGCCGGAGTTGGTTCTACCGAACAGATCGCTCTGCTTTCGGCAACGAAGGTCGGTCAGGTGGATCGCGATGGCTACCGGATTGAGAAACAGGTGTTGAGCGGCGACGGACAGGTCTTGATTCCAGCGATTTCGTTTGTGCCAGTCAACGCAACGCGGGAGACTGTTCTTTACATTCATGGTTCGGGGAAGAGCGTCGATGCCGCCACGGGAGGTGCGATCGAAGTCCTTGTACGACGGGGGCACCGTGTGCTGTCGGTCGACCTGCCTGGCCTGGGTGAGACGTCTGATCTCTCCGGACGAGTGCCTCCGAAACGGCACTGGTCAGAACCACTCTTCGGACCGGACGGCGAATCGTTCTGGCTGTCGTACCTGCTGGGGCGTTCCCTGGTCGGAGTACGAACCGACGCCACGCTGTCACTGATCCGCTTTCTGCAGACCGAGTCAGCAACGGGGAAAAGCGAATCAAAGCTGCAGATCATCGCAACGGGCTCAGCCGGGCTTCCGGCACTGCACGCAGCGGCGCTGGAACCAGAGGCGGTGTCGTCACTGAAACTCCGGAAGACATTGTCGTCGTGGCAGCAGATTGTAGACGCTCCACTCGGACACCAGCACCTGTGCGAAACCATTCACGGAGTTCTGGGGCTCTACGACCTGCCTGATCTCGTGAGACTGGCCGGTCCGCAGAAAGTGACGACCGAGCAGCCCGTCGCTCCGAAATAGAGCCGTTTCCCGGTTGGTTCAAGGTTCAGTCTGAGATGTTGGAGCGGCCAGGTTCTCAGTTCGTGGCCAGTGTCGAACGAGGCGAAAGCCACACACCGCGACCTCACATCTGTTCGAGTACGCCCCCATGATCGGTAGACCAGTCTCGAAGAGTGAACGCCTCAAAAGACTGGTTGTTTAGCAATTCGCCCGGTAGTCTTAACCGGACGGTTTTGAGCGCTGTTGAGCCGATCTGGTGGTGAGCCACGGGTGACGATCATCCACGGCTGCGTGTTGCGTGTGGGAGAGCGTTTGTGGCGGTCAGCGTTGACGATGTGATTCAGCGGATCGAGGCCAGCGGCATTCTGGATGATGCCGACCTGGCAGTGGTGCGCAGCGATGCCGCAGCAGCCGATGGTGACGCTCAGAAGTTTGTCAGATTGCTGGTCAAAA
>JABMPE010000511.1 GCA_013203845.1 Rhodopirellula sp.
CACTGGTGTCCCAGGCAGACTCCCAGGACGGGCACCTTCGGACCGAACTCTTCGATGACCGCTCGCGACAGGCCCGCTTCGTTGGGTGTGCATGGGCCAGGCGAAATGATGATCCGCTCGGGTGAAAGAGCGGCGATTTCGTCCAGCGTGATCTGGTCATTTCTCGCGACCTGAATATCAAGCGACGAGTCAATTTCGCCCAGCCGCTGGACCAGGTTGTAAGTGAATGAGTCGTAGTTATCGAGAACGAAAATCATTGCGGGGCTCGGAGAAGTTCAGCGTCAGAAAGTACAGCGTCAGAAAATACAGCGTCAGGAACAACGAATCGAGGGCTGATCATGGAAGCGATCAGACGACAGACCGCTCAGGATGACGCATTGTTCGCGCGACGGAAAGCGAGGCGAGTGCTGCGATCAGAATCGGGTCATGTTCAGCAGCCTGACGTCGCTGCTCGATCAGTTTTTCCCGAGAGAGTCAACCAGTCCGGAAACCTCACCGAGATCCAGGTTCTTTCCGTCAGCGGGAAACTTCGACGGAGCCAGCCACCATTCTTCAGTGAACGATCCGACCTGTCCGGGTTCCAGTCGTTCTCGCGGACCGATCGGTTCCAGTTCGACTCTTGGCCCTTCCGGATACCAGACGGAAATTGTCAGCCCGGCAACTTCGTTATAAACGCGATCGGGAAACGTCTGGAACTTCTTGACGAACAGCAGGTCGTTCTTCATCGCGTAGGCCATCCAGCCAGCGTACGAATCGAACCCGAGTTTCGGTCGACGTGGCGCGGCGAGAATTTCCAGGCAGCCGTCACGCTCGCGAATGTTCGGGTCTTCCGGTCGAGCATTGATCATCGCGCCGTCTTCATACATCACGTACTTGTTCGGAAACCGGCTTTGTCCGGCGAGAGGGATCACACAAATGCCTTCTCCCAACGCGAACGTGCGGCTCCAGTGGCACCATTCTTTGGTCTCGCTCGACACGTTCATGATCGTCTGCATGCAACTTAACCGGCTGGTCGTCGCGTCGAGTTCAAAATCGCGGATCAGTTGAACGCCAGTTGCGTCGTCGTGCTGGCTGGTCAGTCTTGCGGAATGCGGTCCGGTGATCTCGCCGGTCCACTCGCCTGACCACAACGTGGATCGGCGAGGAATGACCAGTTCGGGACCAATGTCAAACCGTCCTGCTGATGCTGCGCCCGGTTGGCCGGGTTGCCACTCGGCTTCTTTCTCATCGAGGTACAACGCGTTCTTTCCATTCAACGAGTACTCCAGCACGCGACCGCCGGCCTGAGGACACAGCACGACCTTCGTGGTTCCATTCGTCAGCTCGATCGCCTGGTCATAGTTCAAATAGCGAACGACTTTTGCCGAGTCTGATTCCACGCCGCAAATTGCCGTGATGGCAGCTTCCTGAAACGCATCGCGAACGTCGGACGCGTCGGCATTCCCGAAGTTCGTGCGTTGAATCATCAGGACGAAGACGACGCCACGCTGCGGGTCCATCCAGACCTGAGTCCCGAACGCTCCGCCATGTCCGCAGGTTCCTGAATTCAGCAGTCGCGACACGCCCTGCGGATTTCGAACGACGCACCAGCCGAGTCCCCAGCCATTTCCCGGTGTAAAACCCGTCACGACATCACCCGATTGAACGCTGGTCATCAGCTCGATCGACTTCTTTGAAATGATCGAGTGTCCGCGCACCTGTCCGCCGCTCAGAATCATCTGATAGAAGCGAGCGATATCAGCAGCCGTCGAGAACAGGCCGCCTGACGGGTTGGGAGTCCGACGAACCGTCGGGTCCAGAACGACGAACGCATGGTCCGACGGAACGACGCCACCTCCGCCTTTTTTCGGAGAGTACGTCGTCGCCAGCCGAGCCGCCTGAGCCGTTGAAAGCACGAACGTCGTGTCCTGCATGCCGAGTGGCTTGAAGAGGCGGCTGTCCAGAAAACTCTCATACGACTGCCCGCTGAGCACTTCGATGATTCGGGCCGCGACGTTCAGACCACTGCTGTACTGCCATTTCGAACCGGGCTCAAAAGCCAGCGGTGCCTTGCCGATTCCGTCGACAATTTCTTCCAGAGACTTCGTGAGAAAATCCTCGCCCGGCGGTCGCGACAGGCCTGCTGTATGAGTCAGCACGTCGCGGATCGTGACTGCTCGAACCGCTCGGCCATCTTTCAGCTTCTGTCCTTTGAATGACGGGATGAATTCTTCGATCGGATCGTCGATCGACAGTTTTCCCTCGTCATGCAGGATCATCAGCGCCGTCGCGGTGATCGGCTTCGTCATGGATGCGATCCGGAAAATCGAATCCGCCTGCATGGCTCGTCCGCTTTCGATGTCCGCCTGCCCGACGGCACTCAGATGAACGACCTGGCTCTTCGTCGCGACCGCGGTGACGGCACCTGAAATCTGATGCTCGGCCACAAACGCCTTCATCTTTGCATCGATGCTGGCGAGACGGGCCTTGTCGAATGCCACCTCGTAGGCGTCGGCCATCGATACGGCCAGAATCAGAACCTGGCTGATCGCGATGAACACGACACAGAAACTGCGGAAGCGTCGAACGCTGCGACCGATGGGGAATGTCGTCATGCGGTTTCTCTCTGATGTCATGGTCGGAAGTCTTCAGCAAAAGCTTGCGGATTGAGCCGTTTGCCGGTGGCGAATTCGGTCAGTTCGTCCCAGGTGAGTGTCGCGCCGGGGGCGAACACTTTTCGTTTCAGAAACTCGCCGACGCGCGGATCGCCGACGTAGACCACTTTCCGAGGATCGGCCCCGCCAGCCACGTCGCGAGCGATCGCGTGGTGCAGTTGCGACGCGAACAGTTCGCCCATCATGTAGTTGTGGTAGTAAACGGGCGCGACCACAATGTGAATCTTGCTGGCGTAGTCCGGCTCGTTCCGACCATCAGGGCGTTTGACCATCTGATACTTCTCGCCAAGGTCCCACCACAGCTTGTTGAGGTCCTGCTGCGGATTTTCGTAAAGGCCTTTTTCAAACCGCAGCATGACCTGGCACCAGCGTGAGAAAATGAGCAACTGATTTCTGAGGACGCGTGCGGCATCGTCGCTGACTTTCTTACGCGTGGCCAG
>JABMPE010000512.1 GCA_013203845.1 Rhodopirellula sp.
CACTGGCACACCGGCAGCATGACTCGCCGCAGCTTTGCACTGAACTCCATCGAGCCCAACGCCTTCGCCGCCATGCACCCGTCCGACGTGGCGACCTTGAACCTGGCAGCCGGCGACCACATCAGCGTCAGCAGCCGCCGAGGAACCATCAGCCTGGCCGTCCGCTCCGACGACTCAATCGACCCCGGCTGTGTCTTCATCCCGTTCCACTTCCGGGAAGCCGCCGCCAACATCCTCACCACCGACGCCCTGGACCCCTATGGAAAAATTCCCGAATTCAAATACTGCGCTGTCAAAGTCGAAAAGGCGTCGGAAGCCACAGCCAGTATTCCGAAGGGTGCGTCTTGACGCACCGGAGAATGTATCCGCCCGGATTCTCTCAGGTGGCAGAGATTGCTCGCAATCTGTGTCGCGCAGCGACAAGAGAAACAATCACCACTCACTCACTCAGTCCACCCTCATGAGGCTTCGCCACCCCGGTTGCAAGCAACCGGGGCCACCCGCGTCTTGAAGCACCGGAGAACGTGTTCTCGATTGAAGCGGTGCGTGAAGACGCACCCTACGAAACTGACATCGACATAACGTACGGATTTGATCGATAGTGAAGTAGTGAAGTAGGGTGGGCTCTGCCCACCAATTGAGCCAGTGTTGGTTTACGAAAGATCGGTGGGCAAAGCCCACCCTACTTGACTGGACAGGTCATCCATTGAAGCGGTGACACTGAACGCCCCAGCTTCACTCGCTCGTCGGATGGCGGTACAGAACGGCCTGGATCAAGGCCTCGCCGTAGAATCGCCAGAGTAGTTCCGGAGACTGGGTGGCGGCGTTGCCGGGGAGTTCGAAGGTGATGGTTGGGATGCCGAGCGTCACGCCCGTGTAAGAGCCCAGTGAGCCGGGACGGCTGCCGAGTTTCTTGACCGGTAGCGGGCAGAACTCGCTCATCACCGCAGCCAGTTCTTTGGCCGGACCGTCGTAGTCGACGCATTGCAACGGCTCGTGCAGCGTCACGATGTGGTTTGGCAGCGTGTCGTTGATGACCTGGTAAATCGCCAGGGATTCCGGCTCGGACAGTGCGTTCAACCCGTAGCGGCTGGAGTTCTGCCGGTTCTCAGCGGGAAAGTTGCGGTTCAGGTCGACGCCGCGAGCGTTGTAACGCTGACCACTTTCCACGCCGTCCGGATTCACGACGGGCAGCAGTACCAGCGTCACGCCGGTCAGCAAATCCGGAGTCTCGACAACCTGTTTCGCCAGGTCGTTCAACAATGGAGTCCCCGCCGCCTCGTTCCCATGAATCGACGCCATCATCAACACAACGTACTCGCCATCGCCGATCGTCCGGCACACCAGCGGCCGGCCTTCGACGGAATGGCCGACGATGGTTTCGACCGATGCGACTTTCGATACATCCGGTGTTGTGGTTGGTTCTGTGATTGTCGATTTGTCGAGGGAAGCGGGCGAGGAATCTGTCTGTTTCTGCTGCACCCAGCCACGAGTGGTCGCACCACTTGTCGTGAGCAGAAACGCCGTGACTGCCATCAAGGCAAGTGTCGCAGCAGCCAACGCAGCGAAACTCGCCTGGTCGTTTGAAACCTGATGCCGCACTACTTCGCTCGTTTGTAGAAGGGCAGGTCAACCACTTTGGCCGTGTGTCGTTTTCCGCGGATATCGACTTCAACTTCAGTGCAGGTTTTCGACACCGTTTCGTCGACATAGCCCATCGCGATGGCCTTCTGCAACGTCGGCGAAAACGTTCCCGACGTCACTTCGCCGACGGATCGATCGCCCGAAAGAATGCCGGCTCCTTCGCGAGCGATACGTTTGCCGTCGAGTTCCAAACCGACTCGGACCTTGCCTGCGGGAGTCTCCGAGATCTTCAAGAGCGCCGCTTTGCCGATGAAGTCAGCGGCTGCGAGTTTCACCGCGAAGCCAAGTCCCGCCGTCAACGGGTCGGTATCTTCATTCAACTCGTGACCGTACAACGGCATGGCCGCTTCCAGCCGTAACGTGTCGCGACAACCGAGCCCGCAGGCCTGTACTCCGAATGGCTGCCCGGCGTCGAGCAGCTGGTTCCAAAGCGGCATCCCTGACTCATTTGGAACGATCAACTCGAAACCATCTTCACCGGTGTAACCCGTTCTGCTGACCAGAGCTTCCATGCCGGCAACGGTCATGGTTGACGCTGAGTAGTAGCGGTGTTCGGACGCAGTTTCCGCGCCCAGAGCGGCCAGAATCTCAACGGCCTTCGGTCCCTGCACAGCAATCATCGCGTGCGAGAGCGTCTGATCTTCAAAGTCGACGTTGAACTTCGAAATGTGCTCGCCAATCCAGTCGACAATCTTCGTCCGGTTCGATGCGTTGACGACCAGCATGTAGCAATCCGGCAACCGGTAGACGAGCACATCGTCCAGCACGCCACCGGTTTCCTTGCACACCAGCGAGTACCGCACTTGTCCGACTTTCAGAATCGAAACGTCGTTCGTCAGCAGGTAATCGAGAATCGAGCAGGCATCGGCGCCCGAAAATCGCAGCCGTCCCATGTGCGAAATATCAAACAGGCCTGCCGAGTTTCTCACGACATTATGTTCTTCCACGATCGTCGAATACTGGACCGGCATGTGCCAGCCGCCGAACTCGACCATCCGGCCGCCGTTGGTCGCGTGCCAGTCGTGAAACGGAGTCTGCAGCAGTTCTGTGTCGCTCATGTTGTTCCCTTCTTCTGTCAGGTCAGGCGGGAATCATAGCAGCGACATCGCGACGGTGTGAGCGGGCGAGGAATCCGAATTCGCTCGCTTTCATGAATAATCCGGCACGCAGGCAGCTCAGGCAAACAGCTCGGAAATCTTCACTTCCCAGCCGGGCAGGAGCTGCGGAACCGTCAGCGTTTCGTCGGAAGAGAGCACGCGAATTTCGGAAACTCCACGATACTCGGTCACATGAGTCTGCGCTGGATCGACGACCCAGACGACTTGCGAACCCGCTCGCAGCCAGTGCAACGCCTTCTGCTCAGTGTCCGAAAACCGATCGTTCGGCGAGACGACTTCGGCGACAATGTCCGGAGCTCCCGGCCAGTAACCATCGACCGGCCCGACTTCGTCAATCCGAGCCTGAGTGATAAAAGCAACGTCCGGAGCACGCACCGTGTCGGGGTCCTGCTGAATCAGAAAACCCGTTTCGGCGGCGTAGACCGTACCGAGGCCATGTTCCTCCACGAAAGCAGCGAGGCGGAAGCCCAGGGACATGGCAATTTTACCGTGCTTGTTTCCGGCTGGTGACATGGCCCGTATCACTCCGTCCATCAATTCGTAACGTTGCGCGCCGCCGGAAGTCGCCAGCAGGTCAGCCGCTGTCATGACTTCGCCTGACACCGACGGAACTTCGGTCTCATACGAATTCGCTTCGGTGGTGACGGAAGTCGACATGTGAGAATCCCAGGTCAGTGGCCTTCATACGCAGAGAATCTGCAAAGGAGAGACAGTTTGCGGCCGTCTATGTTCTGAGGTCAAGTAGATTTCGGCAGCTCCAACGACAGGCACAGCGATAGTAACCAGTGCCAGGTCATTCTTTCTCCGTTTCCGAAACTTTGCTGCTGGCCGGTTTACCATCGTTGACTTTTTCTTCAAACCGCAACGAAGCGGAATTCATGCAGTAACGCAGTCCAGTCGGATCCGGGCCATCGGGGAAGACGTGGCCCAGGTGAGCATCGCAACGGCGGCAGACGACTTCGGTGCGGACGCTGAAGAATGAGCGATCTTCTTCTTCACGGACAGCGGAATCGCTGACTGGTTTGTAGAAGCTCGGCCAGCCAGTACCCGATTTGTATTTGGTTTCCGACGTGAACAGCGGCTCGCCGCAGCAAACACAACGATAAAGGCCGTCTTTCTTGTTGTCCCAGTAAGCGTTGGTGAATGCTCGCTCGGTGCCTTTTTTCCGTGTGACGTAAAACTGCTCGTCCGTCAGAAGAGATTTCCACTCTTCGTCAGTCTTTGGCAGCTGGACTTCTGAATTGACGTCGGTGGCAACGGGACTGTCTTCTGACCCGACTGTCGCGGCCTCAGCGTGGGGAACCGGCACGGCGGCGGACTCCGTCGAGGAAACCTGATCTTGCTTGGAAGACACAGAGTTGTTCACATTCTGCTGACTGTCGGCACAGCCGGAGAGCACCAGGAGCAGGCTCAATAATGCGACTGGTTTGACCATGGAATCGTCCTTACGCGGCAAAGTTATCAAAGTGACGGAGTGGCCTTGTGTTGAATGTCGTCATGGTTCGGCAAGGCCATGACCCGTTCGATCATTTACGCCAGATCGTTCTCAGATTAATAGAGCAATCCTGGAGACGCGGCAACGGGTCGTTTTCAGATTCTGACTTGGACACGGAACGAAGAGCAACCGTTTCCAGCGACTGCACACGGTGAATGGAGTCTCGCGTAAGTGCAACTGCTTGATCACATCTACAAATCAAAACGCCGACTGCCCGAGATCCGGGCAGACGTCAGCAGCATCTATTCCAGTCTGCTGGCCGAATCCCGGTGGATCCGTGAAGCCAACTTCAAGTCGATCCACAGTCAGGATCTGGAGTTCCTTTTCGCCAAGTATGACGAAACCTTCTTCGATGGCCTCCTGTCCGACACGATTCAGCGGTCCGGTTCACCGATTTCTTTCCGTGTTTCGAAACGCATGACCAAGGTTGGTGGCACGACCACCAGGTATCGAATGAGTAGAGGTCCGGGGCCCCGGTCGTCGTATGAAATCGCCATCTCATCGACACTGCTCTTCTCGACGTTCTACGACATCGACCGACCGGTCAACGTCACGGGCGTCGAATGCAAAGACCGCGTCGAATGTCTGCAGCGGATCTTCGAACACGAACTGATCCATCTGGCCGAGATGCTGATCTGGGACGATTCCAGCTGCTCACGACAGCGATTTCAGTCGCTGGCATTTCAGTTTTTCTCACACACCGAAGCGACTCACCAGCTGATTACCCCCAGAGAGCGTGCCAGCGAGAAGTTCGGCATCCGCACCGGCGACAAGGTTCGTTTCCGTGTCGACAGCGCCAGTTACGAAGGCTTCGTCAATCGCATCACCAAGCGAGCGACCGTGCTGGTTGAAGACGACTGCAGCCCGCTTTACTCCGACGGGAAACGCTACGCCAAGTTCTACGTGCCGATCGCACAACTGGAACTCGTCCGCTGATCGGCGCCGCCCCCCGAATTGTCTCGCCGCCGCTGTTGTGACGGCATGACAGGTGCTGCCGTTTGCATATTCGGATGTGGATTTCGGACGGACTCCGCCGTCGAGCCCGTGATCCGGAGTCCTCGCTCAGCGGTATGGTATCTTTGTCGATGATAACATGGTGCTGCGCGATGCCATGTCAGATCGTTACGACTGTTGTAACCGGATTCACACGAGCTTCGCGGCGGTCGTTCGCCGGGACTCCCTGTTCGGTTTGAGATCATTCTGCCACCGGCAGCGCCAGCGAACTCCGTCTGGAACCAAGTCATGTTTGCCCAGGAATCACTTCCCGAAACGTTTCCGAATGCGATCGGTGTCGCGGGTCTGCTCGACAGTCTGTCCGGACTTTCGACGCTGCTGATCGTCGGCTTGTTCTCGGTCCATCTGTTCGCGTTTTTTGTGCTGTGGATCTGGTGGCGGCGAGACCTGCGAGCCATCGCTTCGTCACTGGACGAGTTCACGCGCGGAATCCGACAGCGTAGCCTGATGGACAGCAGCGCTCATCTGTCCGAGCAGGTCGACGCGTTTCTCGCTGACGTGAAAGAAGCGCTGGAAGGCAGCGGCAACTCGCAGGACCGGCACCTGCTTTATCACCGCATGGCGATTCTCGACGAGAAGCGGCGTTACCTCAGTTCGATGTTTTTCGAGACGAGCTACAACATCTGCCGCACGATGATCGAGGCCTACCCTTTGCTCGGCGTGCTGGGAACGATCCTCGCCATCGGAGCTGCTTTGCAGACCGGCGACGGCGGCAACGCATCGGCATCGGTGGGCATCATTGTCGCCCGTTTTGGTGATGCCATCTGGTCAACGTTTGCTGGGCTGACTGCCGCCGTACTGCTCATGTTTCTGAACAGTGCGCTGGAACCGCGTTTTCAACGTCTCGCTGAAAACCGCAGCAACGTGCGAGCGACCGTCGCCCATGCCAAACGCGAACTGGCCATCGGTGTCAGCAACTCGCCACCGGGGAGACCGCAGTGAAGTCTCGCCGTCTGACATTTCAGCTGACACCTCTGCTGGACCTGCTGTTGATTGTGATCTTCGCACAGTTTCTCGATGTGCGGGAAACGGCGACCGAGCAGGAACAGTCAACGTCGACACAACTGTCCGCAGCGCAGGAAGAACTGGCCGGAACGCAGGACCAGCTGGCAAAAATCCTTGCTGAGAAGAGGGAAGCCGCAGCTGATCGCGACTTCCTGCGCACGTCTCTGCAGGAGCTGAAGGAGAAAACCGCAGGACAGGAAGTCGAGCGGAAGTCACTCGAAGAATCGCTCAAACGCGCGCACGAGCAACGCGACACGATTGCCAGCCTCGTCTCAGAACTGTTCGACCTGCCCGATGAAACGGTCAATGAGTTGATCAGGACCCGCACTCCGGAAAACGTCCGACTGACTCCGGAACAGGTCAAGCGACTGCGAAATGAGTTCCGCGAGTTTTCGAAACAGAAACCCGGCGAGTCTGTCCGGCATCTGCTGACATTCGAAGAGATGCGCAAGCGATGTGACATATGGGAACTCTATATCAACGAGACCGGCATGACCGTCTTCTCAGGCAGCGGTCAGACTCACACCTTCCGCGCCGAGACGACCGAACAGTTCGCCAGCGAACTTTATGAACGGTATAAGACGCTGCCGCAGCCCAAAAGTCTGGTGATCATTCTGCTTTCCTACGGTGACGTGAAAGCGTCCGTTTACGAAGCAGCCATTGATGGGCTTCCGATCGTGGCGGAGCGGATGCGAACCGACCAGAGCGGCCGTTCCCGCTTCGAGTATGCGGTCCTCGGTTTCAATCCGACGCCTCCGGTGGTGCCTGAGGTCAAGTAAAGATCATCAGCAATACCCACTCGCTGGAACTGTGTCAGACAACATGCCCGAGTCGCCGCCCACTGTTATCGTGATCCATCCTCGTGAGAAACGCAGCAAATGCAGTGTCGAGCCTCTGCGCGGTCGCGACGACTTTATCTTCTGGAAGTTTCCTGACCGAGGTCCGGAATCAATCGAAGGATATGTGCGTCTGGGAATGGGCGGGCCGGAACTGTCGGTTGACGACGCTCCGAACGGGCTGCTCGTGCTGGACGGGACCTGGCGACTGGCTCAGAAAATGGAACCGTTCTTTAAGGAGCTGCCAGTTCGAACTCTTCCCGCCTGGCAGACGGCATACCCGCGTGTGTCTAAAGTGTTCGACGATCCGACGGGTGGACTTGCCACGGTCGAAGCGATTTTCGCGGCCCATACGATCCTCGGAAAGGACACAACCGGACTGCTTGACAGTTACTACTGGGCTGAGCAGTTTCTCGAACTTAATCGGAATCGGATACCGGTTTGAGGAATTCCACCGGGAGGTCCGTTCGTCGGTTGCGACTCGTAAACAGCGTCGGCATCATAGGTGCTTTGCGTCAAGTCTGGCGGTCTCGGTGACGATTTCGGATAAGTAAACTCCGTTCCTTCCCTTGATGCCCCTTCCCGCATCCCACCTTTAAGACTTCCACGAGGTCCACAATGAAAACTCTTTGCACAAGTATGATCTGCGTCGCCATCGCGTGCGTCGCCGTCACCCCTGCCCAGGCAGGAAAGAAAAACTGTTGCCCGCCACCGACAGCCTGCTATCAGTGTCAGGCCGGAATCACACAGGCGTCACCTCAAATGGTCGGCTGCCGGTTCCCGCTGTCCTACACCGAGGCCTTGTCACGAGCTGAAGACGCGACCAAAGCCGAAGCCGCCAACAAGGAATTGCTGGCTCAGCTTGCTGGTCTGAAAGCCGAGTTGGCCGCCTCGAACCAGCAACGTGACGCGGCACTCGCATCCGCAAAGAAGTCCGACGCGGCCGCAAAGCAGGCTCAGGCTGTCGCCGCTAAAGCTCAGGCAGAAGCGAAACAAAGCGCTGCCGCCGCATTCGCGTCGAAAGCCGCCGCTGACAAAGCTCTGGCTGAAGCTCAGGCCGCCGCCAAGGCGCAGGCTGCCGCCGTTGCCGCAGAGAAAGCTGCCGCTCAACAGACAGTCGTCGCGAAGAAAGAAGCCGCAACGGCAAAGGCTGCACAGCAGGAAGCAGAAAAACAGCGTCAACTCGCTGAAGCAAACGCAAAGAAAACTGCTGAAGAGGCCAGCAAGGCCGCTACGGCAGCTCAGGCTCAAATCGCTCAGCTGAACAAGTCGCTGGCCGATGCTCAGGCTCAACTCGCTTCGGCAAAGAAGACCGTCTCTGAGCAGGCCGCGAAGCTGGAAGCCGCCGCTGCTGTTAAGAACGCTGCTGCGGAAGAGCAACCAGCGAAGGCAGACGATGATGCTTCGACTCCGGAAGCTCCTGCAAAACCGGAAGACAGCTCAGACAAGACGGCAAAGACTGAAGAGAGCGTTGATGTGACGCCCGAGTCGTAACCCGTTTTCGGCTCTACTTCTTCGCAGAATTCAAACGGGGTCAGTCGTTCCAACGGCTGGCCCCGTTTTCAATTTATCAGTGAAAAGTTATCAACCACGGAAATTACGGAATGACACGGAAGCAGGTCGGCAGTTCTTCCGTGTCATTTTGTGCCTTCCGTGGTTCTCAGTTTTGCCCCTGTCATTTCGGTATGAACTACTTCTCACACGCCATCCGCTTTCTCGACAGGCCGGTATTCGCGGTGTCGACTGGTCTGCCCGACATGCTGTCGGTCGCGGACCGATCGGTCAGATTACGGTCACGTCGGATGGAACCGTTTCTCGAAACGGCGTCGCCATTCGAAACCGAAGTGGCAGCCGGCGCCCTGCAGCATCTGGAAGACGATGCGTGGTTTCACAAGACTCGCGCGTTCCTGGAAACTAGTGCCGAGCTGACGCGACTCTTCCGAGACACGATCGGAGCGGGAGACGGCATGCGGTGTTCGTTTCTCGGGCACATCGTGACGGAACTGCAACTCGACGGCGTTCTGGCGGAGCGGTACCCGACGCTGCTCGATCGGTATTACGAGCTGATGGGTGATGCCGATGCCGTCGCGATTCAATCCTGCGTGAACCGGATGGCGGCGAAGCAGACCGAACGGCTCGCCGTCCTGATCCCGAAGTTTCATCAGGAGCAGTTTTTAAGGGACTACTCAGACCCGTCCCGTTTGAGATTTCGCCTGAATCAGGTCATGCTACGCGTCCGTCTGGAGTCCCTGCCGGAAGTTCTGGAAGAGGCCCTCGCGGAAAGCTGGCGGATCGTCGAGTCTCGCGCCGAAGTCCTGCTTCCGCCTGAGTATTTCGAGTTTCCCGCACGCTGACTTGACCGTTCGAACTTGTCGACGCGATTGTCCGTCGCAGTGGTTTTCTGGTTCCATTTTGAGATGGCGTTCCGCCGCTTTCTGAGGAGAGATTTCACGATGAAGTACGGCTTCAATTTGCTGTTGTGGACCACCGACGTTCAGGAGTCGGATTTCGGAACGTTGGAGAAAGTTAAAGAAATCGGCTACGACGGAGTCGAGTTGCCGCTCTTCAATCTCGACGTCGACAACTTCGCGAAAATTGGCGCCAAATGCGATGAGCTGGGACTCGGTCGAACGTCCGTCACAGTCAGCACGGAAGAAGAGAATCCCATTTCTCCGGACGCGACTGTGCGTCAGAAGGCCGTTGATCGTTTGAAAGTCGCGGTCGACTGTGCCTCTGCCGCCGGAGCCACACATCTCTGCGGACCGCTGCATTCGGCGCTGGGAGCGTTTCCGCCATCCGAAGAGCTGCTCGGTTTCCGTGAATTTGCCGCCCGCGGTATCGCGCGAACCGAAGACGAGTGGAAATGGTGCCAGGACGTGCTGGGCCAGGTCGCTGATCACGCTCAGAAGAATAACGTCACGCTGGTCTTCGAATACCTGAACCGCTTCGAGTGCTACTTCGCGAACTGTGCCGCCGACGCCGCTCGCTTCTGCCGCGAGGTCGGGCATCCGAATCTCAAGATGATGTACGACACGTTCCACGCGAACATCGAAGAGAAGTGTATCCGCACCGCGGTGCAGGACTGCAAGGACCAGATGGTTCACGTACACATTTCCGAGAACGACCGCTCGACACCGGGCAAAGGCGGCGTCAACTGGGACGCCTCGTTCGCAGCGATCAAAGAAGCCGGGTACGACGGCTGGATGGTTGTCGAAGCCTTCGGTCTGGCTCTACCGGACCTCGCCGCAGCGACGAAAATCTGGCGACGGATGTACGACACCGAAGACGCTCTCGCATCCGACGCTCTGGCCTTCATGAAGTCACGAGTCGAAGGCTGATCCCGCTCTCAATTCATTCCCACCCCGGTCATCGCTTTGATGACCGGGGTGTTTTCCTTCGCCTGTGTCCCGCCTGAATCAGGAACCTGCCGATGAACGCCCCTCGCCACTTCGTGCTGACGATGTTGCTTGCGACTGTGATGCCCCAGTTGCTGAACGCCGCAGAAATTTCGACTCAGCAGCCGGAAATTAAGGAAGCCGTCGTGCGTCAGGCGGACGGCAGCGTCCATACCGTCGAGGTCGCCAAGCCAAAGCCGAAATTTGACGTGGCAGCCGGACCAGACGCGTTGTGGATCTGGAACGAAGGATCAGCCGCGCAGTCCTGCTTCATCCGGAAAGAGTTCAAGGCGACGGATGTGAAAGCAGCCACGATGATCGCCACATGCGACAACGGCATGGCTGTTCGGATCAACGGAAAAAAAGTTGCGTCGAGCGGCGAATGGAGTTCACCGGTTACGGTCGATGTTTCTTCCGCATTAAAAGAAGGTTCGAACGAAATCACGGTCGACGCCACCAATGAAGGTGGCACGGGCGGTTTCGTTCTCAAGCTGGAGATGGTTCACGGTGGCGGCGGCAAATCCTACCTCGCGACAGACTCGTCATGGACGATCGCGAAGGACAAGGAATTCAAAGCCCCGTACACGGTGAAGGTGCTCGGCAAAATGGGCGTCGGCCCGTGGGGTAACGTCTTTGCAAATCCAGGTGGCGGCGGCAACGATCTGCTGAAAAACAGCGTGCCGCGCGGAGTATTTCAGGTTCCAGAAGGCTTCCAGGTCGAACTGCTTTATGACGTGCCAAAAGACACGCAGGGTTCGTGGGTCAGCATTGCCTTTGACGATAAGGGCCGACTGATCGCCAGCGACCAGGGTGGCCAGGGGCTGTATCGCATTACGCCAGCTCCCATCGGCAGCGATAAACCAACAGCGGTTGAAAAGCTCGACCTGCCCATCACGTCGGCTCACGGAATGCTGTGGGCGTTTGATTCACTCTACATCTCTGTCAACGGCGGACCAGGCAGCGGCCTTTATCGAGCCACCGACACCAACGGCGACGATCAGCTCGACAAAGTCGTCAAACTGAAAGATATCCGCGGCGGCGGTGAACACGGACCGCACGCGTTGCGACTCTCACCCGATGGTAAATCGATCTACTTGATCGCCGGAAACCACACCGACCCGCCGACCGACTTTGACTCCAGTCGCGTTCCAAAAAACTGGTCCGAAGATCATCTGCTGCCCCGACAGTGGGATGCTCGCGGCCATGCACGAGGCAAACTGGCTCCAGGCGGCTGGATCGCGAAGACAGATCCTGATGGCAAAACCTGGGAAATCATCAGCATCGGATATCGCAACCCGTACGACTTTGACATCTCGCCGGAAGGTGAATTCTTCGCCTACGACGCGGACATGGAGTGGGATATGGGTTCGCCGTGGTACCGTCCGACTCGGGTGGTTCACGCAGTCAGCGGCAGCGAATTCGGCTGGCGCAGCGGCACCGGAAAATGGCCCACGTATTACATCGACAGTCTGCCGCCGGTTGTCGATATCGGACCGGGTTCGCCAGTGGGCGTCTCATTCGGAACGGGTGCGAAATTTCCCGCGAAGTATCAGAGGGCGTTATTCTGCTGCGACTGGACTTTCGGAACCATGTACGCCGTGCATTTGACTCCGCAGGGAGCATCTTACGTTGGCAAAAAAGAAGAGTTCGTCTCCTGCACGCCGTTGCCGCTGACGGACGTCGCCATCGGCCCGGACGGAGCGATGTACTTCACAGTGGGCGGGCGAGGGGCTCAGTCGGCTCTTTACCGTGTTACGTACGCAGGAGACGAATCAACAGCTCCAGTGAAAAAGAGTCGTGACTCTGGAAGTGTGGAACGTTCGGTTCGAAAACAACTGGAAGCTCTGCACGAAACCGGTAAATCCAGTGAAGCGAATGTTGAGTTCATCTGGGAACACCTTGGTCACGACGACCGTTCTATTCGCTACGCCGCCAGAGTTGCTTTGGAGTTCCAGGAGCCGGCGCTGTGGCAGGATCGAGTTCTTTCAGAAAGTTACCCCGAGTTGCTGATTACAGCGGCTGTCGCGATGGCTCGGCAAGGCGACGCGGCCAGGCAGCGTGAACTGGTCGACCGACTGCTCAAGATCCAGTTCAGCGAACTTTCGGAGTTTCAGAAACTCGAATGGCTAAGGGCTCTTGGTCTCGTTTTCATACGAATGGAAGCTCCTACGATTGAGCAACAGCGAGCGGTGGCACAGATTCTCGAACCAGAGTTTCCGTCGAATCTGGAGATGCTCGATCGTGAACTGGCTCGAATGCTGGTTTATATGAACTCCGCAAAAGTGATTGAAAAGACACTTAAGTTGCTCGCACCTGATCAGGACGAACCTGAAGAAGCTGACATTCCAGAAGTGCTTGCGAGAAACGCTGGTTACGGTGGCACGATTGCGAACATGCTGGCGAACATGCCGAACCTGAATCAAACGCACTACGCGTACGTACTTCGCAATATGAAGTACGGCTGGACGCTCGACCAACGACGGCAATACCTCGACTGGTTCGCGCGAGCGTCAAAGAAAAGTGGTGGAGCCAGCTTTGGTGGCTTCCTGACAAATATCAAAAATGACTTTCTGGCAAACGCGACCGAAGCCGAACGCAAGGCACTGGAAAGTTCGATCGCCGCCGCCGCTCCCAAAGAAGCCGACCTTCCGAAACCCAAAGGGCCTGGCAAAGAATGGACACTTGACGAACTCGTTAACGCGACGACGAACGGGCTTTCCGGTCGTAACTTTGAAAACGGCAAACGCAGCTACGCATCGTCCCGCTACATTTCCTGCCATCGTTATCTCGGAGAAGGTGGCAGTACCGGGCCGGATCTATCGAGCGTTGCGGGCCGATTCAGCTACAAAGACATGCTGGAATCGATCATCGTGCCGAGTAAAGTCGTCTCTGATCAGTACCGAGCATCGATTGTTACGACGAATTCCGGCAAAGTTTACACGGGCCGAATTCTGAACGACGCCGACGGCGAACTGACGATCCTGACTGACCCGGTCGATGCGACGAAAGTTGTTACCGTCAACAAGGACGACCTCGACGAGATTCTTCCGTCTCCAACCTCTCTGATGCCGGCGAAGCTATTGAACTCGTTAAACCACGAAGAAGTGCTCGATCTATTGGCGTTTCTGATGTCGCGAGGGAATCCAGAGGATCCCGTGTTTTCGAAATAGCATTCGACAATGCCGTATCGCAAAAACCGTGAAAGACACGGGATGGCACGAAAACCTGATCCAGGGATTTCGTGTCATTTCGTCGGTTTCGTGGTTGTAATTTCAGAACAGGAAGTCGAGCAATGGACCTGAAAGAGATCACGGATGCATTATCAGCGCATTGCCCGGATGTGCTTCGCTGGTCGGGAGCGATCGCGAAAACGTTGCGGCAGTTTGACATTTCACTCGGCGGCAAATCTTCGGGAAGTTCTAACACCGACGCGCTGACTCTGGCGGACCTGACCGTTCAGGAACTGGCCATCGCGGCGCTACGGGACAAAGCTCCGATCCTGCGTAACTGCCGGATCGAAGCGGAAGAAGAGACCGGCGATGTCGGAGCATTCGCTGCTGAGTCCGAATACGTAATCTCGCTCGACCCGATCGACGGCACGAAATACTACCGGGATCGGACGGGAGATCAGTGGGCGGTGATGCTGCACCTGCGAACTCGCGAGACCGTTCATTACTCGCTGGTCTACGTGCCGGAAGATGGTGAGCATGGAACCTGGCTGGAAGCGTGCGGCGATCGCATTCTCTGCGGCCCAGACGATTCGACTCGTCCAGCTCGGGAAGTGCTGGACTCAATGACGCCGGTCGACGTTGAACACTGGAATGGCTCGTCGAGCATTTACCTGATCGGGTTTCAGGATCGCGATGTGGAGCGAGCTGGCGAAGTGACAGCTCTTGGTCTCGATGGGGTTGCTCCGGACGAAATGCCGGGCAGCATCTATCCGTTACTGGCGACGGGACAGTTCGGTGGGTCACTCATTCAC
>JABMPE010000513.1 GCA_013203845.1 Rhodopirellula sp.
CCGGCAGCCGGGGTGACTCGGCTGGCCTGGTAAACCCCACCCGGAGCAAGGCCGCGCAGAAGGATGTCGCGTTCGTGCGACGGGGGCTTGTCCGGTTCCCAAAGACCTTCGGGTAGGCTGCTTGAGGTGTCGAGCAATCGGCATCCCAGAGAAATGATCGCTCTCGACAAAACCCGGCTTACAGGCCCACTCGGCTGATTTTCTGAGGATGAGAGACGAAGGCTGAGAGTCCAGAACCTGGAACAGACGGAATGTCTCCGCAAAGCCCGTAACTTAACTCGCGAGCCAATCGTCAGACCGCAGAGTCATCGCTTTTTACCAGGCTTTCATGACCGGGCAAATCCGGATCATGAGCACGACGGGCACGACTCCGACATCCCGGGCGCATCCGGCACGACTGTCGCAAAGTGAATTCGCCTGCTGGGCCGATCAGACTCTCAGCGTCTACGCGACGTCAGGTGCGTGTTGCGGGAATGGATACTCGCCTCGCGTGTCGATCAAGCTGCGGCTTGTACTCAGGTCTCCTGTCAGGAAGGACGGAGGACTCATGCGTCCTGGAACGGAATCCATCGAGCGGACAATTGGTGGCAAGTGCCGGCTGCCTGCTTTGCTCGCCATCTGCGGTTTGATCTGCGCGACCAGCACCGGTTGCAATTCGATGCGGGCTGGTCAGACGGTGATCTCCCATCAGTCTTCCGGTGCCAGTTTCGACAATCAACGCTCGGTGGGTGACCCCGCTGTCGCCGTCGGCAGGAACGAGTTCTCTGTGACACCGTGCGACAGTTGCCCGCCGAGCGGTGCGTTCTGCGAGCAGAATCAGTGGAGTACCGCCGCTGGCTCAATCACTGGCTGCAAGGGAAACTGCGAATCGGGTTGTCAGCAATGTGCGTATGAGCTGCCGCGCGAATTGAAAAAGGTTTCGCTGCCGGATTACGTCGTCGAGCCTCCAGACGTGCTGCTGATCGAAGTCAGTGGCGGTCAGAAACTACCGAACGCAAAACTGCGGGCCGGCGAATTACTCAACGTTCGAGTGAGTAACACGCTGCCGGTCGACACGTTTGACGATCCGGTTTCGCGATCGTTCAAGCAGATTGATGACACGTACCGCGTGCTGCCCGATGGCACGCTGAACTTCGGGCCTGAATACGGTGCCGTTCCCGTTAAAGGACTCACCATTCCGGAAGCTCGGCGTCTGATCGAGCTGCATCTTCAGCAGACATTACGAACTCCGCAGGTGTATCTGTCACGATCAACTGACCAGGCCGACCAGCCGGTGACCGGCGAACATCTGGTACGTCCTGACGGAACCGTCTCGCTGGGAATCTACGGCTCCGTCTACGTGGCTGGCTCGACTCTCAGCTCGGCGCGGCTGGCGATCCAGCGTCACCTGGCAGAACATCTCAACCAGCCCGAGGTTTACATCGACGTGCTGGCTTACAACAGCAAAGTCTTCTACATCGTGACGGACGGTGGAGGGGCCGGTGAGCAGGTCTTCCGCTTCCCGTGTACCGGCAACGAAACCGTGCTGGACGCGCTGTCTCAGATCAATGGCCTGCCGACAGTCGCTTCGAAGAAAGACATCTGGATTGCCCGTCCGGCTCCTCCGGAAGTCGGGTACGAGCAGATTCTGACCGTCGACTGGAACGGCATCGTTCGTGGCGGACAGTCGAAAACGAACTATCAACTGTTGCCGGGAGACCGGCTGTACGTCCAGGCGGATCGACTTGTGACCTTCGACACAATGATCGCCAGGATCACCTCGCCGCTGGAACGGATCGCCGGATTCGTGCTGCTGGGCAGCGGCACCTATCGAAGCGTTAAAAACATTAACCGTACGACTCAGGGCAGCACCAGCTTCTGACCAGCTTCGTCGAATGAATTTCACTGGAAAACCTGATGACACCGTTCTGGAAGCCGAAGACGGTGGAGCACATCAAGACGCACTCTGCGACTGCGCAAACCTGCACACTGACTGAGAGACACGTGATGAAACATTTCCGAGTGTTCGTTGGACTGGGACTCTGGCTGGCCACCGCGAACG
>JABMPE010000010.1 GCA_013203845.1 Rhodopirellula sp.
ACAAAACCCAATGTACGCTGCCAGACAGTCTGTGATTTCATATCGGGCCTCCAGGTTGCCGCCTAAGTTGATCGCTAACGATCACTTAGACGCACCCGAAGGCCATTCAGATCCCGAAACTCTGAATAATCCGCGCTAGCCCTGTTGTTCGCTGTGGGAGTAATTCTGAGCGGCAGGAGACTTCCTGAATTCTCAGGTCTGGAGACATTCATCTTCTATCTGATACATGCTTCTTCCTACGTCGCAACCTCGCTCTCGTTGATTATGTGGTCGATCTCGTACCGCGGATACTGGTCGTCCATGTTTGCATTCAAGTTGCCCCTCATCACACATATGTTGCTGACACTGATGTCGATCTCGCTTGGAAGTGGCTGGCTGAGCATCACACTTCCAGCCGTTCTGCTGGGATCGCTCGCTTTCAGCACGCTGGTCGTCTACCTCAGTTGGCAGGACTGGAACTCGATCGAGTTCGGCTGAGCACCGGCTGAGTGCGGCAATCGTGACTGTCTTTGGGTGGCTGGCGGTCGAGCCCTGGCGAGCCCCCAGAACCTCGAATCACTGGGGGACTCTGCGCTCGACCGCCAGCCACCCGGACAGATGACGGACATCTGCTGCAGTACTGGTCTGGCTTCAGCAGCGGCCACTCGATTCCGCTGCGTCAATGTGTCCGACTATGCTGCCGGACCACGATTTGTCCGACCGATCCGCGCACCTCTCAAGGTCACAGCATGTCACGTACTCTCGGATTCCTCACTGCCGGAAACCTGCGGCGCCTGCTGGCGCTCGCCGTTCTGCTGTTGCCGTCTCTGGTCCCTGCGCAGGACGAGCAGCCGTACGGGATCGACCATTACGTTCCGTTGACGACATCACGGGTCGCTGGCTCGCCCGAACCGCCGCTGCCTTACCGGGCGGTACGAACAATGCCGAAACTGCAGATCGACTGGCCGATCTTTGTCACGACAGAACCGGGCAGCGATCGACTGATTTTTATTGACGATCACCGGCCCGAGAAGAGGTTTCGAGTCTGCCGCACGTCGGTGGCTCGGGCAGCCAGCGGTGAGTTCGACGTTCTGTTTGAACTGGACGACCCCGCGTACAGCATCTGCTTTCATCCCCATTTTGCGCAGAACGGTTTCTTTTATCTGGGGCACAACGGGCCGAATAAAGCTCTCCCCAAAGACGCTGAGAAAACGTGCCGAGTCACTCGTTACACGTTGCAGCGAACCGCTCCGTTTTCACTTGTCGAAGATTCGTCCACCGTCATCCTGGAATGGATCACCAACGGGCATAACGGAGCGGCCGTGACATTCGGTCTCGATGGCATGCTCTATGTGACAACCGGCGATGGCACGTCGGATTCTGATACGAATCTGACAGGACAGGGACTCGATCATCTGCTGGCGAAAGTACTGCGGCTGGACGTTGACCATCCAGATCCGGGGCGAGAATACTCGGTACCCGCTGATAACCCGTTTGTCGGACAGTCAGGCATTCGCCCGGAAACGTGGGCCTACGGATTACGAAATCCCTGGCGGATGACGACTGATCCGAAGACTGGTCACATTTGGGTCGGACAGAACGGACAGGATTTGTGGGAGCAGGTGTATCTGATTCACAAGGGAGACAACTACGGCTGGAGCGTTTACGAAGGCAGCCATCCGTTTTACCTCGAACGCAAGGCCGGCCCGCATCCGCACGTGAAGCCGACGTTCGAGCATTCGCATGCGGAGTCACGTTCGCTGACCGGCGGAGTCGTTTATTACGGCTCGAAGTTTCCCGAACTGCAGGGAGCGTACATCTACGGCGACTACTCCACCGGTAAGATCTGGGCCGGGAAACACGACGGCAAGAAAGTCGTCTGGCATCGCGAAATCGCTGACACCACGATGCAGATCACTTCATTCGGTCTCGATCCGCATGGCGAGCTGCTGATCACGAACCACATCGGCAAAGATGACGGCGGCTTCTACACGCTCGAACCGATCGAGCCAGATTCATCACCACGTAACTTTCCGAGGAAGCTCAGCGACAGCGGACTGTTTGCCGATGTGGCAAAACACCAGATGCAGCCGGGAGCCATTCCGTATTCGGTGAATTCTCCGCTGTGGTCCGACGGAGCACACAAGTCCCGGTTTTTCGCGATCCCTCACGATGCGGGCAAAGACGGCAAGACGCCAAAGATCACTCCCAGTGGTAATCGCGGCTGGGTGTTTCCCAACGGAACGGTGCTCGTTAAATCGTTCGCGGTGGACATGACCGAAGGCGATCCGGCGTCGCGTCGCTGGATCGAAACACGATTTCTTTATCGCGAACAGAACGAATGGGTTGGCTATTCGTATCGCTGGAACGACGAGCAGACAGACGCCACGCTGGTCGACAAAGCTGGACTGGATCATGTCATTCCGGTGAGCGACGCGACGGGCGCGAAAGCTGAGCGCCAGTGGCGATTCCCGAGTCGTACCGAATGCATGGTCTGCCACAGTCGCGCAGCCAACTACGTGCTTGGATTGTCGACTCCGCAGATGAACCGCGATCACGATTACTCGAACATCGGAGGCGTTGTGGATAACCAGCTTCGCACGCTGGAACATCTCGGCTTCTTCAAATTGAAACGGAAGCCTGGCAAGGATGTTCCGTTCGACGAGGCTGACCATCCGCGACTGGCCAATCCGTACGATGCTTCCGAACCCATTACTGATCGAGCATTGTCGTACCTGCATGCCAACTGTGCTCAGTGCCACGTGGAAGCTGGTGGCGGCAATTCACAGATGGTTCTGTCATTTGGAACGGCAAGCGAAAAACAGAACATCATCAATGCCGACCCGTTGCATGATCGCTTTGGAATTGCCAACGCAAAACTGGTTGCTCCCGGAGCTCCAGATCGATCGATACTGCTGCAGAGAATCGCCAGGCGAGGTCGAGGCCAGATGCCGCAACTGGCGACTGCACTCATTGACGAATCGGCCGTCGCTCTGTTCAAAGAGTGGATCAGGAGTCTTCCGGAGGAAACAGCGAAGTAGACTTCTGACTCGAAGCCGTTCACGGAACACCGTGTGTAGCGACAATTAGTTTTCCCGGCTGGCGACAATTAGAAGTTC
>JABMPE010000514.1 GCA_013203845.1 Rhodopirellula sp.
AAGAGGTGCCGTACAGATTCCGTCGATCTGCGCGGCCAGTGCCGCTTTTGTCGCAGCGACCAGGCAATCATAGGCTGCCTGTCCGGCTCGCCGGTCAACCTTTCCAAACGCAACGTCCGCAACATCGTCTTCGCACGCTTTGACACAGAGCAGAATCGGAGTTTCAGCAGCGTCATTTGGTGACGTCATCCGGTCACGCAGCGAATCGAATCCTGCAACTTCGTCAATCTGCAGCGAGCTGCCCGTCAGCCGTGCAGCTCGTGCAAGAACTTCGGGATGACCAACTGCTACTAATCGGCATCGCGATCGAAGTTCTTCGCTGACTGCCGCGCGAATGAGAACCTCAGGACCGATTCCAGCGGCATCGCCCATCGTGAGAGCAATGATCGGCGGCGATAAATGATGCGAGTCTGAAATTTCTGTGGTCAATGTTCGCTGCAATTCAGGACGGGACTTCGCTGGTGCGAGATCGAGTGTGGCAAGTCGTCATCAGAGTTGAGTGTGGTGGAGTTGGCGAGAGCGAAAATGCTCACACCTTTTTCAGAAAGGTGAGTCGACCGGTGGGAATCCACTCGGCCACGATGATATTTCCGTCGCGATCGAAGCACGCGTCGTGCGGATGGACGAAGCGCCCGGCCTTAAAACGTTTCGGCTCGCTGCGTAGTCGGAAGTTGTTGGCGAGAACCTGCTTTGTCCAGTTTTCGTCGTATCCCAGGTGCGTGATCACCTCGTTGTGTCTGTCGAAGAGAGTAATTCTCGCATGGAGATCCGGGCAGAGCAGAACGTCGCCCTGAATGTCGATGTCTGCTGGAAAAGCCAGTCCGTCAACGATGCGGGTCAGCTTTCCGTCGAGCGAGAAGTATTGAAGCCGAGCGTTCGCTCGATCGCACACGGCAATCTGAGGTTCACCATCGCCGCGATCATCGAGCCATAGACCGTGCGGAGTTCGCATCTTGCCAGGCTCAGTCCCTTCTCCACCCCAGGTGCGAACCCAGTTGTCGTTCCTGTCGTACTGATGGATGAAGTGCGAGCCGTACCCATCGGCCACGTAAAATCCGCCGTCCGGAGCAAAGCAGATGTTTGTGGGAGCGAACGGCGTGTTCTTTCCGTCGTACTTGCCGGATTCGACTGGAAACTCCTTGCGCCAGACTTCCTCGCCCTTGAGTGTCGTTTTGCAGAAGTAACCTTTGCGGACGCAAGACAGGTAGAGGAATTCTTCGCCACCGTCCCGACGGACGTCGATTCCGTGTCCGGCTCCGTGATGCTCTTTTCCGAACGACCGAACACATTTTCCGTCGCGATCAAAGACGACGATCGCGTCGCAGGGTGTCTTCGCTTTGGATCGGTGCGTGATGTAAATCAGCCCTTCCGCATCGACCGCGGTGCCGTGCGTGTCCTGCCACTTGACGGAGTCGGGCACTTCGCCCCAGTCGTGATGACATTCGTAAACAAAGTCGCCTTCTCCCACGATGGCTGGCTTCAAACCGGCTTTGTCCGTGGCGTTCAGAAACGCCGGCGCAATCGCTGATGCGGCGACGGTTGAACTGGCAGTTTTCAGAAACGTGCGGCGGCTGGTGGGTCGGGTCATGAGTCTTCCTCGTTGTGCGCTGACTTTTGTCGAGTCTATTTTGCAACCTGCCTCATCAGCTCCAGCAGGACGGCTTCGATTTTGTCGGATGCTTCAATCTCAAGATTGTTGGTGCCCATCCAGGTTTCGTAGCCGCCGAGTTCATGCTGGCGCGGAGTCGGTAGATAGCCGTAATGGCCGTTGGCCAGCTCCATCGTGAAAGATGGTTTGAGCGGGCTCTGCTCTTTGAGTCGTAGACCGATTTCGGTGAAGACTTCACAGGGAATCGACGTCACTCCGACGTCGCCGACACGCACGGCCTGCAGAATAATGGCTTCGGTTCCAGGGTGTTCGTGAAGGCCCAGCGTCCGATCCGCGTAGGCTTTCGCTCGAATAGGCAGGTTCTTTTCGTCCGGTTCGGCGAGAAACTGTTTCGCACGAGCGACCTGATCCGGGGTGGGTTTACGAACCTTCAACGTCAGTTCCTGCTGAGCCATCGCCAGCGGAACGGACTTCCGATACTTCACATCGGGCAGGGCTTCAACAATCCGATCGACAACGCGAGCGGCGACTTCGCGAATTCGCACAAACGGCTTCGCTCCCGGCTGAGGATTCGTGAAGTTGATGTTGTTGACGTCGCCGCTGGTTCCGTTGGAAAGAATTCCGACGAACGGTGGCAGCGTGTCTCGCGGCCCATCGGGAAAGAGTTTCGCGTGAAGCTGCGTTGCGAACTCGCCAAAGTAGTCCGACGAAACTCCGCCAGCCGGCACGCCGCCGACGTAGTGCAACGAGTAATTCGCCAGCAGGGCGAGGGGACGTCCTTCGTGACTCCGCACGGAAAGAAAGACGACTTCCGGATCAGTTGGTCCGGCGGGACGATCGAGTAGTCCGCGACCTCGCGGCGGATTCATCCGCACGATGTCGGTCGTTTCTCCAAACGGATTAGGCACGATGCCGCCATCCTTCATGAACCAGCGTCGGTTGTGAACTTCCTCCGGAACCTGGCACGTGCCCCAGCCCAGCTCGGAGGGCGTGAGATTGAACGTCGCCTGCTGAAGTGCTGACACGATTCCGCGAGTCATCTGTTCGACATACTCCGGCGGGGCTTCAAGATTGCGACCATTCTTGACTCGCGGTGCCGAATGAGTGTGCGTCGCGGCAGTCAGAATATGGTCCGCTGAAATGCCGCAGACTTCTGCCGCCCGGCGTTTTGCTTCGTCGAACAGTGTGCGTGGAACCAGGCAACTGTCGACGGTCACGAATGCCAGCCGGGTTTCACCATTGTCCAGGACCAGGGCTCGCGCGTTGAGTTGATCCCAGGCGTGCCCGGCGAGTCGTTTGCTGAAAGAGCCAATCAACTCAACCGGCCACGTTTCCGGAGTGATGTCAGCCGTGGCCGCTCCGGCTTTCAATGGATGCTGCATGTCGGCTGCCGTGGCCAGGTTGCCGCACGCAGCGACCCCCAGAATCATCAGTGTCATTACGACCTGGCGACGCATGGTTAACTCCTTTTGTTGCTTCGTCATTGAAGAGGGACTCGAATTCTCACCAGTAGTTCGTCCGTAGTAAGTAGGCCGTCGGTAGGAATAGTAGGCCGGAACAAGCTCCGCGCCGGCAGCGAAGGTTTTCTGTCAACCAGCAAATGCCGAAACATCGTCGCTGCGCTCCTCGGTCCGGCCTTGGCTGCGAAGATTGAGTATCAACTCTCTACGCGTCGGTAGAAGTATCTGCGAACCAGTTCCTGCGGCGGTGCTGGTGTCGCGAGCGTTGCGAAGTAAGTTACCGTGAACGAGACGACCAGTCCGATGATGATCGGGTCGAAATCCAGTAGCCGGTATGGACGGAAGAATGAGTCGTTGAAGAACGCGCCCATCACATACATAGCGAAGTGTGCTGAGAAGCCAGCGAGCATGCCGATCGTGCTGCCCTGGACGTTGGACCTCGGCCAGTACAGCAGGAAGATCACGGGTGCCAGAAAACAGGCCGCCAGCCCGCTGCCGACATAAACAATGATGTCCTGCAGGAAGTTGGGCGGATTAACCGCCACGATCATCGCTGCCGAGCCGATCACCAGCGTGCAGAGGTAACTCAGTTTCTTGATCGTACCTTCGCTGGCGTTGGGGCTGATGTTTCGCTGGTAAATGTCTCGAACCATCGCGGACGAGATCATCAGCAGGAAGCTGTCGACCGTCGACATGACGGCCGCAAACGGCGCTGCGATCAACAGTCCGCCCAGCCACGGCGCTCCGATACCGTTTGTCAGGTAGACGGCGATTTCGGGCATGATGCGGTCAGGTTCGGCCTCCATTCCCGGCACGAGCACGCGGGCACAGCAGAAGATAAAGACCAGCGGCACGTAGATGCAGGTGTAGTAAAGGGCGACCGTGAAGATGGCTCGCCGCAACGTCATCGTATCTTTGAACGCCATCAAACGCACCATGTTGCTCGGCTGCCCCGATCCGGAAATCGCCCACATGAAGAAGAACGAAATCGCCAGGCTGAGTGAGAGAAATCCGACCGAGTCGGTGGCACTTGGTCCCGGCCCGGTTACATAGACGCCGGGCGTGTCGGCACCGTGGGCATATTTCACTGACTTCGTTGAGACGTTCGAAATTGTGACGGCTCCGTCCGAATCAGGAGAAACCGGCTCTTCAAATCCCAGGGGAATCTCGACCGGAACTGTCGTGGATTCTCCCGCAGCGAGAGTCACGTTCTCGGAGATTTGAAGGTGCTCAGCTGGGGTCGTTTCCGTGCTCGGTCGAAAGGCCAGCGGTGAGTACGGTGGCAAAGTAATCGCCGCGTTGGCTGTGATCGTCGCCGTACCGTATCGCGATTCTGAATCTGAAAACCGGCTTACCGATGCTCCTTCAACGAATTCCGACGGAGTCTCGCCCGCCAGGATTCGCTCGATTTCTGACGGCGTTGTGATTTCCAGAAGCTCGACACCGTAGACAGTTTTCGTGCCGGAATTGATCACTTTCGAAGCGGCGACACGGAAGACGCGAGTCGAGCCGTCCGACTCCATCTTCAGCCAGTCTTCTTTGTCCAGGTAGGAAAGGTCAGTCGCTGAATCTTCAATTTCGACCACGCCGTAACCTCGATGTGGCGGGATCATCTTTGACATTTCCTGAGTCGCTCGGTCGAGGCCGCCGACAGCGCTGATCGCCAGCGGCAGGAGAATCAGGACTCCCACCACCATCACGATGCCCTGCATTACGTCGGTCCAGACGACCGCGTGAAAGCCGCCGTATGTTGTGTAGGCGATGACCGCGACTCCGAAGAACAGCAGGCAGACCAGGTATTGAGCGTCCGAGCCGAAGAAGGGAATTTCGGATGTCCACTCGCCGACCGACTGAGAGAAGCTGGTAAATATTTCGACGTCGTTCAGCAGCACTTTCAGAATTAATGCTCCCGCTTTGAACTGTGCCACCAGATTGAACGACATGAAAAAGACGATCAGGACGACTGTCAGCAGTCCGAAGCGGGCGCTGTTAAAGCGGTCTCGCAGGACGTCTGGAATGGTGATCGCTCCGGAAGCTCGCGCGACCTGATTGAGTCGCTTTCCGATCAGGCCCATCGTGCAGATCGGCACGACCATGTAACTGCCGATCCACAAGGCGAGCACCCATCCGTGCGTATAAATCTTAGCGGGGAATCCGGTGAATGATCCGCCAGACGAACTGGTCGCGGCGAATGTCAGCGCGAACGCCCAGACGCCCAGACCTCGACTGCCCAGGAAGTATTCGCTCATGAAGCTTTTGGACTTGAGCAGCTGATTTGACAGCGCAGCAATTCCGAAAACCGCCAGCGTGTAAATCATGAACGTGATCAGTGCGGCGTTCGAGCCTTCAGCCAGCAGGAATAAAGTTGTCATTAGACACTCTCCTTCGCGGCTGTTTGATTGGCAGCAGAGTCATCGGCCGCTTCGGCCAGTTCTTCGGGAGAGATGCCGAGGTTGTCGTTTCTGATGTAACGGAAGCAAAGCCAGGTGGTAATCACGTCAGCAGCCAGCCATGGGCAAACGATTCCCCAGAAGATCCAGGTCGGCATGCCAAACACGGTGGGCACATTTCCGGGAACAACTTCCTGACCGTAACCCATCATGTAAGAAACGGGGACGGCCCAGATGAAGCACAGAAACCATAGGCCGAAGATGACAATCGCTTCACGTCGCGAGTTGAGAAAGACCGGGTCGAGTTCGAAGTCATCCGAACTCGGGAGGGGGGAAGACGCCATTACTGTTCCTGTTCTGCCACGGGTTGATCTAGTTCTGATTTCGAAGCGCTCGACTCAAACAATTCATTCCAGTTAGCGGGATTTCAGACCTGCACCGGTTGTAATTCTCGAATCAGCCGGCTGGGTCGCACGATTCCGCGAGATTCAGTGTATCCACCCCCTTAAACGGATCAAAACCAGTCGATGTGATAGTCGACTTGCGAACGCCCCTCCCGAAGATGTTAAACTACGGAGACGTGCAACACAGGCTGCCGATACTTCCCCCAATGCACGTCCCACCTTCCCCGTTATTCTGAAGCGTTCGTTCTGATCATCCTTCAGGCCGACCTGCCCGTCAGAATCGTTTCACTCAGTGTGACCTGCCGACATGGCGAAAATTCACCTCAACGTCCGCTGCCCCCACTGCCGCTTCCGGTTCAAAGTTGACCAGAAGTACGCCGGTCGCGTTGCGCGTTGCCCGCAGGCCGAATGCGGCGGCAAGCTGAGAATTCCGGAGCCAGTGGCCGAACCGCAGACGTCGACCCATGAGGCTGTGGCCAGACAGGTATCATCGAAATCGTCTGCGACATCCACCGCTACCAGTAAAGAAGACCGATTGAAGACATCAAATCGGCGAGCGTTGTCGACGCCGCGCAAACGGACGCCGTCACTCACGAATCCGTCGCCAGCTGAATCGCCAGCGTCTCGACCGGAACGGCAATTGGTGACAACCGCGAAGCGACCAAGACGTCCGACGGTTCAAACGAAGCCGGGAATTCGAGTCTGGCAGATCGCCACCGGAACTATGGGATTGCTGCTGGCCGTTCTCGCCATTCTGTTCGCTCCGAATGGCGATGCGAACCCACAAAATGCGCTGAACGCCGGAGTCAAAATTCCGATCGAAGCCGAGGCCGCGCCGGACGTTTTCAAAGAGAAGCTGCAGCCTTTTGTCGCTCAGTACTGCGCCGACTGTCACAACGCTGACGACCCCGAAGCTGGCATCAACTTCACCGCGTTCCCAACCGAAGCGAGCCTGCTGACAAGCAGCGGTCGCAAGACCTGGGAAAAAATTCATCGAGTGCTTGAAGTGGGAGCGATGCCTCCGTCTGACATGGATCAGCCTCCTGTCGAACTGCGAAACGAACTGGCCGCCTGGCTTGAGGACAAACTGTTCAATCTGGACTGCGAGCTGATCAACGATCCGGGGCGTGTGACGGTGCGACGGCTCAATCGCGTCGAATATCGCAATACGATCCGCGACTTGCTGGCCGTCAACTTTGATCCGACCGAAGCGTTTCCATCGGACGACGTCGGTTACGGCTTTGATAACATCGGCGACGTACTGTCGTTGTCGCCGCTGCTGATGGAAAAGTACCTCGACGCCGCTGAGACGATTACGACCGAAGCCATTCCCGTCGTGACCGCACGTGACCTGCGCACGACGTTCGAGGTCGACCGACTGAAGTCGAAGCCACAGATCGGGAAGCAGGGTGGCTTTTACACCGCTTCCAGCCGCGCTGACGTCTGGGCTGACTATAAAGCACCGGCCAGCGGCGACTACGAAATCAACATTCGCGCCAAGGCTCAGCAGTTCGGCAGCGAATCGGCAAAAATGGAGCTTCGAGTCGACGGCAAAGTGGTCCGAACTTTCGATGTGACGGGCGAAATGAAACCGGACGACTATGTTCACAAGCTGAGTCTTGAGCAGGGGCAGCGACGGATTCTGGTCACGTTTATCAATGACGAGTACGATGCAGGCAAAGGCGACCGCAATCTGTACGTGGGACGGTTTGTGATCACTCGTCCGGCGGATCGATCCAAGGTGAACCAGTTCATTCAACACTGGCCGGAGCAGGGGAATGGCGTGCGTGAATCGGCTACCGCTGTGTTGACTCCTTTTATCAAACGTGCGTTCCGCGGCCCGGTATCCGATGTTGAAGTCAGCCGCTTTGTCGACATCGTCGAAATGGCCACCAGCGACGGTGAGGTCTTTGAGCAGGGAATTCAGTTCGCAGTTCAGGCCGTGCTGGTTTCTTCGAGGTTTCTCTTCCGGATCGAAACCGATACTCGTCCGAATGATCCGATGGCTGATCGGCCCGTGACGGATTATGAACTGGCTTCGCGGTTGTCGTACTTCCTGTGGAGCAGCATGCCGGACGAAGAACTGTTCCAACTGGCTGATCGTGGCGAACTTCGCAAGCCGGAAGTTCTGAAACGACAGGTCGCGCGACTGCTGGCTGATTCGAAATCGCAGGCTCTGGTCGACAACTTCGCCGGGCAGTGGCTGAACCTGGCCATGCTCGACGAGCTGACTCCCGATCCGAACGTGTTTCCCGATTTCGACGTGGCTTTGCGGGACGACATGAAACAGGAGTCGCTGCTGCTCTTTCAAACGATCATGCGTGATGACCGCAGCCTGCTGGATTTCCTCGATGCCGACTTTACGTTCATGAACGGTCGACTGGCTCGACATTACGGCCAACAGGGAGTGCAGGGCGACCAGTTTCAGAAAGTGTCACTGAACGCGGGCCAGCGAGCGGGCATTCTGACTCACGCCAGCATCCTGACGCTGACCAGCAACCCGGAACGCACCTCGCCAGTCAAACGTGGTAAGTGGATCATGGAGAACATTCTGGGTGAGTCGCCGCCACCTCCGCCGCCCGGTGTTCCCGAACTGGAAGTGACGGCGAAAAACAATCCAAACTTCACGCTGCGGGAACAATTGAAACTCCACCGCGCCGATCCTGGTTGTGCATCGTGCCACCGTACAATGGATGTTCTCGGATTTGGGTTCGAGAATTTTGACGCGACGGGACGATGGAGAGATAAAGACGGCACCCACAACATTGATTCGTCCGGTGAGTTGCCGTCAGGGGAGACCTTTGCCGGACCGACTCAACTGGTCGCTCTGTTGAAGAATCGACGAGCTGACTTCGCTCGCTGCCTGTCAGAAAAGATGCTGACCTACGCTCTGGGGCGCGGGTTGGAGTATTATGATCGCTGTGCCACCAACGCGATTCTTGAACAGCTTGACGCCAATAATTACCGCTTTTCGGAACTGGTGCTCGGCATCGTGACGAGCAAACCATTCCAGAAACGACGCGGAGATGGAGAACGAGAATGACTGCTTACATCCGAAAACTGAATCAACTCTCTCGCCGAACCATGCTGCGTGGAGCCGGAGCGGCGATGAGCCTTCCGCTGCTCGACGGCATGTTGTCGAACAGAGGCCTCGCCGCAGGAGCATCAAGTGACGCTCCGCTGCGTCTGGCTTACGTCTTCTTTCCAAACGGCGCCATCATGCCGGAATGGACTCCAAAGACGGACGGCGAAGGTTTCGAGTTTTCAAAAACGCTCAAGCCGCTTGAGCCTTTCCGGAACAACCTGAACGTCATCACCGGACTCGCGCAGGACAATGGTCGGGCAAAAGGTGATGGTCCTGGCGACCACGCTCGCTCAGCGTCGACGTTCCTGACGGGAGCGCATCCCGTCAAGACGGCCGGTGCGGATATTCGAGTCGGTATTTCCGCCGACCAGTTCGCCGCTCAGCAGATCGGAAACGAAACCAGATTACCGTCGCTGGAGGTCGGTCTCGAATCCGGGCGAACCGCTGGGAATTGCGACTCCGGATACAGCTGCGCGTACTCGTCTACCATCAGTTGGAAAACGGATCACACTCCGGTTCCGAAAGAGATCAATCCGAAGCTCGTCTTCGATCGACTTTTTGGAAACGAGAACGGCTCCCCTCAGGAGCGGGCGAAGCGAGCAAAGTATCGCCGCAGCATTCTGGATGTTGTTGCTGGAGACGCTCAACGCCTGAGTAAGAGCCTGGGCAAAACGGACCGGCAGAAGATCGACGAATACTTCACCAGCGTTCGAGAAATTGAACTGCGGATTGGTCAGGCGGAGCAGTCGGCGAAGCTGGAGACGCCCGACTTCGAAATTCCGGACGGCATCCCGAAGGATCTCGCAGAACATTCCAGGCTGATGTATGACCTGATGCTGCTGGCCTTTCGAACCGACAGCACGCGCATCGCGACGTTCATGCTGGCTAATGAGGGCAGCAATCGCAGCTACCCGTCAGTCGGTGTCAACAGTGGGCACCATTCGCTGTCGCACCATCGAGACGACAAACAGAAAATTGCCGACCTGCAGAAGATCGACTCATTCCATGTCACGCAGTTCGCTTACTTCCTGAAACGTCTGAGCGAGACGAAGGACGGCAACGGCAGTCTGCTGGACCACTCGATGATTGTGCTCGGCAGCGGGCTGGGAGACGGCAATCGTCACCGTCACGACGAACTGCCCATCGTTGTTGCTGGCGGCGGTTCAGGAACCGTCAAAAACGGTCAGCACCTTCGAATGAAAGACGAAACGCCGTTAAACAATCTGTTCCTGTCGATGTTCCAGCGAGCCGGCGTCAAAGCGGATTCCTTCGGTGACAGCAAGGGCTTCCTGACAGAGATCGACGCCTGACAAACACCGCCGCCGCTTGAAATGAAAAACGTCTAACGTGCAGCTCTGACCTGACGAATCGCAGGGGATGTCAAGCGCAGTGCAGTCGCACCAACTATTCAACTGGCACGCCTGCGCTGCGCTTGACGATGTCCTACAACTCTGATGCCCTACGATTCTGATTTCCTCTGAACGTCGAAACACGGCGACCACCCTTACCGAAGCACCCATGAAATACGTCCTTGTGATCCCCGACGGAGCCGCCGATGAACCTCAGGAATCGCTCGGCGGACTGACTCCGTTTCAGGCTGCGAACACGCCAAATATGGATGCCGTGGCAAAGGCCGGAGTCGTCGGGCGAGCGAACCACGTCCCCGACTCGATGCCGTCCGGAAGCGATGTCGGCACCATGAGCCTGTTTGGTTACGACCCGCTCAAGTTTCACACGGGACGAGCGCCGTTGGAAGCTGCCGCGCAGGGGATTGAACTCGGAGCGGACGACTGGGCGATCCGCTGCAACCTGGTGACGATCATCGACGGCGTTATGAAGAGTTTCACCGCCGGTCAGATGCCAAACGACATTGGAGCGAACCTGATTCAGCTTCTGCAGAAGGATCAGTGTGGCAGTGAAAACTGGAAGTTCTACACCGGCGTCAGTTATCGAAATCTGCTGCTGTACCGGTCTCGAAATGGCGAGGCTCCGTTTTCGTCAGAAACACTGTCAACGCCTCCGCACGACATCACCGATCAGGATGTCGCGCCGTTTTTGCCAACCGGGCCCGGCGCTGACCAGCTTCTCGATCTGATGCGGCGGAGCGTTCCATTATTTGCCGCCGACGAGGCCAACGCCGCTCGTGGTGAGAGCGCAGCCACTCAAACCTGGCTGTGGGGTCTTGGTAAGCGTCCGGCGTTGACGCCGTTCCAGGAACGATTCGGAGTTCACAGCGCCGTGATCACGGCTGTCGATCTATTGAGAGGCATCGGTCGGCTGCTGGGCTGGGACGTCGTCGAGGTTGAAGGGGCGACTGGCTATCTCGACACGGACTACGCCGCGAAAGGCCGAGCCGGCATCGAGACGCTGAAAGATCACGACTTCGTCGTCGTGCATGTTGAGGCGTCTGACGAAGCCTCTCATGAAGGCGAAGCGGCAGCCAAAGTCGAAGCTCTGGAAAGAATCGACTCCGACATTGTCGGCCCGATTCACGACTACCTGAAGTCTCAGGGCGAATATCGCTTGCTGCTTTCGCCCGATCATCCCACGTTTCTGCGGACGAAGACTCACGCTCACGGCTACGTTCCCGTCGGTGCGTGTGGAACCGGCATCGATGCAGACTCAGCATCGACCTACGACGACGTGAGTGCTGCCGCGTCGGACCTTGTGTTCGAACAGGGTTGCGAGCTGATGCCGTGGTTCCTGCAGAGGTAACCACCTCGTTCGTTCCGGAAAAACAGTCGGGCATAACACGCGGGCAGCAGCGGGCGTGGCGTCGCTGACAGCGATCCAGACAGATTGCTATCGTGCCACGGTCAGATTATTTCGCCGCAGCACGGACCTCAGAATCAGGAAAGTTGAGATCGATGAAATTTGCTATCTGTCAGGAACTGTACGAAGGCTGGGAATGGGAACGTCAGTGTGAATTCTCAGCGAGTCTCGGTTACACCGGCCTCGAACTGGCGCCGTTTACGCTTGCTGATCGGATTTCCGACGTGAGCGCCGAACAACGAGCGACTCTTAAGAAACAGGCAGAAGATCACGGGATGGAGATCATCGGCCTGCACTGGCTGCTCGCAAAAACGGAAGGGCTGCATCTCACGACTTCAGACGCGAGCGTCCGGAAGGCGACCAGCGACTACCTGATCGAACTCGGTCACGCGTGTGCCGATTTTGGAGGTTCGATTATGGTTTTTGGCTCGCCGTTCCAGAGGAATCTGGAAGAAGGCATGTCGACCGAGCAGGCGATGGAGAACGCTGCCGAAGTCTTCAAAGCGTGCCTGCCGAGTTTCGCTGATCGTGGTGTTTCGATCTGCATGGAGCCGCTGACTCCTAAAGAAACGGACTTCATCAACACATGCCAGCAGGCGATGGATCTGATTGCGATGATCGGCGAGCCGAACATCGTTCTGCATCAGGACGTCAAAGCGATGCTGGGTGCCGAAGAGAAGTCATTGCCTGAACTGATTCATGAGTTCAAAGACGATGTCGGCCACTTCCACGTCAACGATACCAACCTGCTGGGACCGGGAATGGGCGAGACCGATTATCGCCCGATCATCAAAGCCTTGCTTGATTCGAAGTACAACGGCTGGGTGTCCGTTGAAGTTTTTGACTACAGCCCCGGCGCTGAAAACATCGCTCGACAAAGCATTGATTACATGAAGCAGATCATTGATGAAGTGAGTGCCTGATCGAACGGCATTCATCATCCGCGATGACGTTGATCAGACTTCAATGCGCGAAGCGAGTGACTCAAACGTCTCAAAGAACATTCAAGCTGATGAGAGAAGACGTCGATAAGCGAGCGACTCGATCGAAAAGTGAAAAGAAAACCCTTGCCAAAAGAATCGGAATTGATAAGTATTGCCCGCGAATCGAGTATAAGCCCTTGAGCATTCATGACTTCAGAGGCCTATGCGAGACCACTCAAGGTTGATTGGTCGGTTCAAAATCGAATGGGAATGACTGACTGTCGACACCAGGCCCGGTTAACCAGCGGCATCAGTCACCCAGGGTTCCCGTTAAGGAGGATCGAAGGTGGCTAAGAAGAAGGCTGTGAAGAAGGCTGCTCCAAAGAAGAAGGCTGCTGCCAAGAAGAAGGCAGCTCCTAAGAAGAAAGCTGCTGTCAAAAAGACTGCCGCTAAAAAGAAGGCAGCTCCTAAGAAGAAGGCAGCTTCGAAGAAGAAGGCTACTAAGAAGAAGTAATTTTGCTGGTATCTGGCTGTGTTCCACAGTCAGTTTTGCCGCTGAATACAACTGGCAACAACGAGAAAAGGCGGTCGGAAACGACCGCCTTTTCTATTGGTTTTACGGCTTTTCCATGTAAATCGGCCACAGTCTCAGGTTGCAGTGATCTACGGAAGGCCTTGTCGGATCCCACACCGGACGTTCCAGCAGGCCGCCATCATGTGCTTCGCTTCCGCCCGTCGAAAAGGTTCCGTTCGTTACGGGCGATCGGCTGTGCAGACACGGTTTCGACCGTTCTCTTTGGCGGCATAAAGTGCCCGGTCAGCAGCCTCGATCACCCATTTGGGCGACAGGTCGCGCGGGTTCATACACATCGTTGATGCGGCAACACCGAAGCTCGCTGTCACCGGCACCAGCTGCGATTTGTTTCGCAACTGCAGGCTCTCGATCTGTTCGCGAACGCGTTCTGCCATGACAACGGCTCCTTCGAGATCTGTCTCTCGAAGAATGAAGCTGAACTCTTCTCCTCCGTACCTGCATGGCCAGTCTGATGTCCGCGCGGAGCCCTGTAGAATATCGCCGATGGCCTGCAGAACTTCGTCACCGAAGGGATGGCCGTGGCTATCGTTCAAGTTCTTGAATTTATCAACGTCCATCATGATGAGCGACATCGGGCGATCGTAGCGCGCTGCTGCCGCGACTTCTTCATGCATACGCTGATCGAAGTGAGCACGATTCCAGAGTCCGGTCAGGCCATCGATCATGGCTCGCTGAGCAAGCATGTCCTGGAACCGCTTGGTTCGGAGAGCTGCTCGAACGCGAGCGTTCAACTCCGCAGAATCGAATGGCTTCTGAATGTAATCAACGGCTCCGACGTCGAAGCCAAGCACCTTCTGATCAACATCAGACGCACCTGTCAGAAAAATCACCGGGATGTTTCGAGTTTCAGCGGTTGCTTTGAGCTTTCGACAAATATCAAACCCGCTGGCATCCGGCATCATCACGTCCAGCAGAATCAGATCCGGGTTGCCGGTCAGTGCCTGATCAAAGCCATCGAACCCGCAGTGCGCGTGACTCAGCTCAACGTCCAGATTCTTGAGGCGAACTCTGAGAAGCTGGTGAATTTCCGGCGAGTCATCAATGGCGAGAACAGTCTGTGTCATGGCCGTGTCTCCGGAATGAACCTGTCACTTACATAGAGTTCGACGGCCAGCTGAAAAACTTTGACGTCGCCAACGTAGATTGCAAATCGTGTAAAGGTAGGAAGGTCATCTTAGCAGAGAAAATCAGCAGTTGATCTTTCTGAATTCGCAGTATCTCCCAATGCCTGAGCGAGTGACATCAGAGCCGCAGAAACCTGCTGACTGTCGACATTCGGATCGTTCAATCTCGCGATACAGGCAGCAAGTTCGCCCAGTGGTGAGCCAGCGGCTTCCGGGGAATTCGCAGGCGGTGTGGCCACCGGAACCTCCTGATAAATCGCATCAAGCGTATGGCGTTGTTCGTCGTCAGGGACGGCGGTACGGGATGCCGCGATCGCGACTGATGGTGTGGAATCGGCGATGGCCATTGGAGCTGGCTCGAAACTCACACGCTCCAATCCGTGAATTCCAGCGATTGCTCGATGGCACTGCTCGACCAGCAGGTTTAACGCGTCTCCGATTTGAGTTTCAGACGCATTCTGTTTGGCCAGCTGCTCGACATCAAATGCGAGTTCGCTGATCGAAGGATATCCGTAACCGCCGGCCGCACCTTTGAGCTGATGGGCAATGCTCGACATCGTCGAGAAAACGCGGTCCTGAAACGCAGCCTGGATGGACTTAATCCTCTCCTGCAGCCCGTCGATGAACAGCTCAATGATTTCGAGCATGTCCGGGTCGTCCGCGAAATCGCTGACCAGCGGCACAACCTCCGCGGCGGCGTTTTTCACAATTGCCGTTGTGTGATCGGTCGCTGCAACGGCGACAGGGCCTGTTGCCGGGCTTTGTTGCGAATCCAACGACGGATCCCGACTGGTGTCCGCACTGGTGGAATTGCCGGCGGCGCTGACGCTACCCCATGAGTTTCGGACCGCTTTGATCAGCTTTTCGACAACAATCGGTTTCGTGAGATAGTCATCACATCCGGCGTTGATACATTTTTCGCGGTCGCCGTTCATCGCATGAGCCGTCAGGGCACAGATTTGCCCCTGATAGCCTGCCTGCCTCAGTTCCGACGCCGCCTGATAGCCATCCATGACGGGCATCTGCATGTCCATGAAGATGATGTCAAAAGGCTCGCCGCGTTTTTCGGCAGCGATTGCTTCGTTGAACGCGATCTTGCCATTCTCGGCGGTCGTCACATGGCAACCTGCCTTTTTCAGGTGGAACGAGATCAGTCGCCGGTTATCGACACCGTCTTCCGCCAGCAGTACGTTGGCAGCCACGTCGGTCAGGTTGGCGTTTCCAGTGGCCTGGTCGGGCGTGGTTTCAGGAGCTGTTTCCGATGGGTTTGTGATGATATCGACGTTTTCGAGTGACCCTGTCGGCAGCGCGAATTCGAAGCAGGAACCCAGACCAGGCACGCTCGCCACGGAAATATCACCGCCCATCAGATTGACAAGCTTCTTGCTGATGGTCAGCCCGAGGCCTGTACCGCCAAACTTACGAGTGGTTGAGTAGTCCGCCTGTGTGAATGGTCGAAACAGTCGAGACTTCTGTTCTTCGGTCATCCCGATGCCGGAATCGACGACCCGGAAATTGATCGTTGGGTTGTCACCGTCGAGTTTTTCAGACCAGACGTGAACCTTCACCGCTCCATACTTCGTAAACTTGATCGCGTTACCCACGAGATTGATGAGGACCTGTCTGATGCGCACCGGATCGCTGTCGATGGTTGCAGGAATAGCGCTGTCATAGTGGACGTGAAAATCAATTTCGTTCTCGGTGGCCCGTACCCGCATCAGTGACGAAACATCGCTGACGAGCTGGCATGGAGAACACTCGATCGCCTCGACGGTCATGCGGTCTGCTTCAATTTTCGACAGATCGAGGATGTCGTTAATCAGAGTCAGCAGGTGATCGGCATTGCGGCGAATCGTCGAGACACAGTCAATGCGATCATCCGGCGTCTGTTCGGGGTCAAGCAGCAGGTCTGAGTAGCCAATGATCGCCGCCATCGGCGTTCTGATTTCGTGACTCATGTTGGCCAGAAACTGACTTTTCGCCGCAGTCGCTGACTCTGCCGCCAGGCGAGCTTCGTGCAACTGTTCCTCAATCGCCTTCTGCTCGGTGATATCGGTCAGGATGCCTGTAATGACGCTGTGATCGTTAAATCGCACTTCTGCCGCTGAAAACTGCACATAGAATTTTGTGCCACAAGGTCGATAGGCAACCAGCACCTGCTTGGTCCCAATGAGTCCGTTGGTGTCCAGGATCCGTGAATGGTGACTGCCGTCGGAATTATCACTGTCATCAGCTCGCTCGACCAGGCTGCTCAGCTGCTTTCCGATCAACTCGGAATCTTCGCACTGGAATAGTTTCAGTGTTGCTTCGTTGCACGCTTCAATTGTGCCCTGACTGCTGATCGTGATGATTCCTTCCGATGCTGTATTGAAGATTGTGCGGAGTCGAGCTTCCTGGTCGGCCAGTGCGGCAGCCTGTGCAGCGCTGGTTTCCATCGAAGTATGCACGGCTCGTGACAGCTTGTGTCCGTACCATGATCCGAGGGTAATCATGAGCAGTACGCCAGCTCCGAACCATGACTGGTAACCCCGCACTGACTCGGCTTCCGCCAGTTGCACCTCGAAACGAGTGTCGTGAATTCTGCGAATGAACTGGTTCAGTTTGCCCATTTCTTTCGAACTCTCACCGCTGGCGTGATTCATCAATGCCAGATGATGAACCGCAGCGTCGTATTCATCCTTTCCAGCCAGCCTCAGAATCTCTCGCGACTGTGTGATGACTTCTTCCACATGCTCGCCGAATCGCGTAAGTCCTCGAACGATGTCATCGACCTGGTCGGGTGGAACGTTTTGACGAGCTTCTGTCCTGGCAATTTCAAGCTGCTCTTTGAATTGCGACTCAGCCGTTTTAAGACGCAGTGATTCGCGGTCGAAATTCTTCGAGTCGAAAACGTCCGTGCCCGACATGGCCAGTTCGTCAGCAAGTTCAGCAAGATCGGAATAATGTCCCTGTCGCTGAACCCAGAGGTGGTTAACCTCAACGGCGTTCGAAAAGTCCACAATGATCGTGCGACTGAAATTGAGACTGGCACTGATCGCGGCGAGATCAAGCGCAGCGACGACGAAGTACATGTAGTGCCATCGGGCGCGGCGCGGACTGGTAGACAGTGATGCTGTATCTGGAGAGGTCGGAGCATCTGTGGAAATCATTGGAATTCCGTTGATTGGATGAAGCCTTGTCACACCGGATGGAGCGCCAGGAAAGAAATAACTTTCGATGTAGAAACGATCACATCCGAAGGATGCCCAGGAGGCGAAACGGCGACACTTCAAATGAAGAACCCTGCAGTGCCTGCGAAGTAACATAGGACGACTCGGGAAAGCCGAATCGAGGCTTCTGCGGTGAACACCACTTTGCAGCAGAATGCCGTCCCTGGTGAGGTAAAACTCTCATCTCGAAGCGCAAAAAAGCCCCGCGATCGAAAACGATCGCGGGGCTTATGTTTCAAAGACCGGACTTCGGCCTGGTCAACGTTGCGGGGCCTCTATTTCGCGGCTGTAGCTTCCGCTGGTTTGTAGCCGGGAGCCGCAATGAACTTCAGCGACTCTTTGGCATCGTCGACATTCCAGATGCGAACTTCGCCGTTGTAAGCACCCGCAGCAACCCGTTTGGTTCCCGCATGATACGCAACTGAGTAGACCCAGTCCGTGTGTCCGGCAAACGTCTGCAACGCCTTACCGTCGGAAATCTGATGAACTCGTGCGTTCTTGTCGGCACTGCAGCTGTAGACATTGCCTTCCGGCGTAATCACGATGCGGAACACTTCGTTGCCAAACCCACCGATCGCTCGAACCTGCTTGGCGTCGGCGACGTTCCAAGTGCGAATCTGTTTGTCACTTCCGCTGGAAACGACGATCTTGCCGTCGGCCTGAAAACCGACTCCGTAAACGGGCGCGCCGTGCCCGTTGAAAGTGACAAGTGAATCTCCCGTTGTTGAATCAAACACTTTCGATGTCTTGTCACGGCTCGCGGAAGCCAGTCGCGTTCCGTCAGCCGACCACGCAACGTCCATGACCCAGTCGGCGTGATCTTCAATCAGCAACTGCTGCTTCTGAGTGGCAAAGTCGAACACACGAATCGCACGGTCTGCGCCGGCTGTGGCCAGCCGCTTTTCATCCGGGCTGAGAGAAACGGCGAACACCGAATCGTCGGTTCGTACCAGGTCGCCCAGCAGTTTGCCGTCCGCCACCTGGAAAATCTTTGCTTCACCAATCTGTGCGGGAGTCCCTGCCGCGACGACGATCTTCTGACCGTCTTTTGTGAATTCGATGTCGTAAACCCGCTCGGCGACGTTGGTGATGCGTCGTAGCAGCGAGCCATCTTCCACTTTCCACAGGACGACTTCGTGATAGCCAGAAGTGGCCAGTGTGGCACCATCGGGGCTGAAGGCGACGGCCGTAATCGGCACGGGCACGGGATATGCTTCCGGTGGATTCGGCTGAGTTTCCTTGGGCATGATCTGAATTAACGGTGCCGATGCGCTCAAGCCGGCATCCAGAATGGCTCCGGTATTGATCCAGTTTTTGACCGCGGCAATCTGCTCGGGCGTCAGCGGGTCCGCATCTTTCGGCATCGATCCGTCTTCGATCATCACAAACAGCGTTGATGAATCGGCATCGCCAGCTTCCAGCGCGTCGCCCGATTCGCCACCTTTGAGTATCGCGGCGAAGGTTTCCATGTTGTACCGGCCTTTGGCCGTGCGAGCGTTGTGACAGGCCAGGCACCGTTTCGAAACGATCGGAGCGACAGTCTCTGCAAACGAAACCAGCTTGCCGATGCCGATCAGATGTTTCTCGGCAGCCCGTCGCTTATCGACATGTTCCTGGCTGATCGCTGCGAATTCGGTCGACACTTTGTCAAGCTGTGGCTTGAACGCGGCGAACTGGCCATCGGCCTGCTGCAGTCCCGCCTGTGAATCGGTCAGCGATTTTTTCGAGGCAGCAACGGTCGCCTCGACGGTCTTCACGGCCGCCTGTGCGTCGGTCAGCGCCTTCGTGGCAGCGGCTGCTTTCGCCTCTTCGGCTTTCGCTTTCGTTTCGGCTTCGGCCGCCTTCTTTTTCAGATCTTCGGCTGCGGCGCGAGCGGTTGTCGCTACCGCGTCGGCAGCTTTTTTCGCAGCGTCCGCTTTGGTGACTTTCTCCTGCTCCGGCTTGAGTTTCGCCTCAGCGTCCGTGATGGCCTTTTCCGCATTCCTGATCTGCGCTTTCAGTTTCGTCAGATTCGCCTGCAGCTCGGTCGCTTTCGCCTGCGCCGCTTTCAGAGCGGCTTCAGCCTGCTCGGCTTTGGCCTTTGCCTCGTCGGCGACCTTGATCAGTTCGGTTGCTTTCTGTTCTTCTTCCGGGGTAGCGGCTGCCACTGGTGTCGGCAACTGCCCCAGACTGAGCGTCACAGTCAGAAGCAACAGACGCAGACTCAAAGGAACGATAATTCGAGACGGGTAAAAAGTTTTCATGAGCGTCCTCACGGGAAATCGGCCAGCAGGCGGGACTGTGGTATGCGGATCAGGTGGGAGTCGTCGGTCGTCTTCAGGATCGAGAGTCGCTTCAGTGAGTGGCTCTCACAATCAACGGCGGGAAGGAGTGATCCATCAAAGGATTCTGATAGCATCCGTGGCTCCAACGGAGGTGTCAAGCGGGGCAGTTAAAATCGATTCCGGCAACCTGCTCCAATCCTTCTGTCGAGACCTTTTCGACGTGCCGCAACACTGATTTAAACATCGTAAACAATCGAACGAAATTGGCCCGCGATGTCGTCGTCCCGCAGAGAGTGTGAGTTTTTCCAGCCTGTGGTCCTGCCGACCGCCTGCCTGAATAATCTGAAGTAGAAGGCAGGAGCATGCTGGACACGCCAGGGAAATTTCGACTGCAGCGACCAGACCGAAGTTTTTTCGTGCCGATTTTCTGTCTGTGGATGGGATTCCTGGGATTCTCGTTCTGCCACGCTCCGATTCCCGGCGTCAACGAGCCGCACTATCTGACGAAATCGCTCCACTGCTGGGACACGAGCTGGTGTGCCGGTGACTTCTTTCTCGAATCGTCAAATGCTCATCTCGTGTTTTACCGGACGGTTGGAGCACTGACGGTTGTCACTTCATTTGCGACTTCGGCAACGATCGGACGAATGCTGGCCTATCTGCTGCTGGCGGCGGCGTGGCAGAGTCTCAGCACACGACTTTCGGATGATCGCTGGAGCGGCTGTCTTTCTGCCGCCGTCTTTCTGTTGCTGGCCTCGGTCGGAAATTTCTCGGGTGAGTGGTTGGTCGGAGGTGTCGAGGCCAAAGTCTTCGCTTACGGTTTCGTGCTGGCCGGACTTGCGGCATTGTTGAACGGTAAGCTCTGGCAGGCCGGACTGACGCTGGGCTGTGGAGTCGCCATGCACCCGCTGGTTGGTCTGTGGGCCGTCGTCGCAATGTCGCTGGCCGTTGTCTGGTCTGTGCTCAACGACTGTCGCCGACATGGCAGCCACACCGCAATCGCTGCGGTGCTGCAGTTCCTGTATCGACGGGAGGTTCTCCTGGCGGCAGTACTGTTTGTCAGCTTCTCCGCGTTTGGCATCGTGCCGGCGCTGACGTCGGTGCTGTCTGCCGATCCGAAGCTGTCGTTTCAGGCCAACTACATTCAGGTATTCTACAGGCTGCCTCACCACCTGGACCCGATGAAGTTCAAAGCCGCTGCGTACGCGGGCTACTGTCTGCTGTCGCTGGTGGCGTGGATGCTGAACCGCCAGGTCCGCGCCGGAGTGGTCGATCGGCCCGGGCTGAGTTTCCTGTCGAGAACAATTGCCTGCTCGGGCATCATTGCGTTCATCGGGGTGCTGATTGGTCTGGGGCCTCGACCGCCCGTCGAAATGCCGTACTACGAACTCCGCATGAACCTGTTGAAGTTTTATCCCTTCCGCATGTTCGACGTCGCGCTGCCGATTCTGGTTTCCATCCAGATCGCGATACTGCTGTCCGAACGCCGACTGCTGTGCATCATCCTGCCGGGGAAGTCGCGCACCGTGGTTGTCGCAGTTTGTTTCGCTGCCGCGCTGTATCTCAATGCCGGACGGGGCTCGATCGACAGAATGACCGAGGCTCAACGAGCTGACTGGGTGGGGCTTTGCGACTGGGTGAGGACGAAGACGCCTCGCAACTCGCTGATTCTGACGCCGAAAGAAAGTCGATCGTTCAAGTGGTTTGCCGAACGATCGGAGTACGTCGCCTTCAAAGACTGCCCGCAGGACGCTGCCGGGATCGTCGAGTGGAACAACCGACTGAAGTTTCTGAAGCAGTGGGGCGAGGACAACTGGAACGGCAAGTCATACTCAGCGGCAGCCACGAAGCAGCTTCATGAGACGACCGGGATTGCGTATGTGGTTTCCAGCCGCTGGGGACCGTTCGACGCGCCGATCGTCTACGAAAACGAGACTTATCGGATTTACCAGATCGATGTACTTTGATTGCGACCGCGGCCCGGTTTCCGTCACGGAGTCGTTCCGCCGCTTTGGTTTTGATCGTTGACTGGCTACCGCGTCAGGCCGACCGAGAATGTGAAGATCCGTTTGTTGTCGAGTTGGTCTGACACGATCGGGAAGCCGAAGTCGAAGGCCAGCGGAGCGGGGCCCATCGCCGGAATCGTCAGTCTCGCTCCGAAGCCGACTGTCAGACGGAAGTGCTCCAGGTCGGCGCGGTGCTCGATCGTTCCGAAATCGGTAAACGTGACCGCACGAATCATTTCGTCGGCGGTCAGTGGTACCGAGTACTGCACCGATCCCAGCAGTTGAGTGTTACCGCCGACCCCGATCGGAGAACTCGACAGACCGGTCGATTTTCCATCGACAATGCGTCCGTCGGTCGTCTGCTGAGGACTGATTCCCCGGAAGGCGAAACCGCGGAACGACTGGTAACCACCGGCGTAGAATCGTTCATAGATGGGCGTATCGTCGCCGGTGTAACCCAACTGGCCATTGAAGGTGACGACGTGACGCCCGCCGCCGTCTGGTCGTTCGTGAACGGTTAAGTGTTGCGTCCCGGACAGTTCGTACCGAGGGTAATAGAAATCGCCAAAACCCACTTCATAGGCAGCTTCGACGAAGTGCCCGTTCGTCGGCAGGAAGGCCGAGTCCCGTGTGTCGTGAGCAGCTGACAGCCGGAACGTTGACAGGAACGTGTCGCCCAGAGCCTTGCGAAGAAGTGGCGGCGCATTACCGACCCCGCCACTGGGATTGCTCAGGTTGACACTTTCGAGGCGGAAGGCCCCGGTCACTGACCACCACTTGTCAATCTGATACCCCGTCGAGATTCGCCCACCCACTCGTTCTTCGTTCCAGTCTGGCAGAAACCGCTGATAGTAGAAGCCGCTGACTCCAAAACTGAAGTTCGTGTCCAGGATGTTGGATGTCTGCCAGCTGGCCGAGTAGCGGCTGGTGATCTGCCCCGGCACAGCTTCGATACGGAATCGTTCGCCGTTGCCACGGAAGGCTTCGCCATTCCAGAAATCACTGAACGATGTCGGGAAGCGAGTGATGTCGAAGTTGTTTTCTTCCAGCACGAATGAACCCACAACTCCGGAGTTGCTGTTCACTCCGACGCCGAACATCAGCCGACCGGTTTGCGCTTCGGTCACGAAGATGTCGAGATCCGCCTGACCCGATTTCTCCAAAGCTCGCGAGTACGGATTCCCCAGGCCACCGTAAGGATCGCCGGGATTACTGTTTTCAAGCAGCGGGTTGTACGGCACTGGCTGACTGTCGTAAGGACTCTGCCCGCGAGTGACCATGCCGGCCAGCAGCGATTCGTCCTTGACCTTGGAAACCTTGATCTGAGGCGCTCCCGCACCACCGCCTTCGAAGATCTGCCCTCGTAGCCGTCCCTTGCTCTTGTCGATGAGGAACGGATCTGCAAGGTCTCCCGGAGCAATCAGCACTCGATTCCGTACAACGGTTTCACGAGTGTGAGGATTTCCGCCAGGCGCATTGATCACAACATTGATCTTACGGATCGTGTAAGGCTGGTCCTCGTCAATCTGGTAGACCAGGTCGACAACGCCCGGCTGCCCATCAATGAAACGCGGCACGGCGTTGACCTGCGCGAACAGGCGGCCGAGTTCACCGTAACGCTCCCGCATGTCGGCGACATCTTTGTTGAGAAATCGGGCGTTGAAGTAGTCACCAGGGCTGAGGTCTGATTTGGCCAGCAACTCTTCCTGCGAGTAGATCTCGTTGCCTTCCATTTCAATGTTTCGCAGCTTGAATCGAGGGCCTTCTTTGACCGAGTAGACGAAGGTCGCTCCCTCAGCCTGACGCACCTTGAGATAAGGGATCGGCAAATGCTCGTACTTTGCGTTCTCACGCGGATTTTTCACCAGCTTGAACTGCGGCAGGTAATGAGCGTTCGTCCGTTTGATGCTGCGTTCGACTTCAACGTCAAAGTAGCCAAGGTTGTGGTAGTACTCTTTCAATGCCGCGACGTCGCGAGGAAGTGTCGCTTCGTTGTATTTACCACTGAACAGCGTGCCAAACGGCGAGAAGTTTGCGACCCACCCCAGCACGGTTCGTTTTGACTTGATCTGAGTTCGCAGCACGCCGGAGCGGATTGAGTTTCCTTCAAACTGCGTGTCGTTAATGACCGTGTACGGTCCTTCTTCGATCTTGAAGATAACGTCGCGGTCTTCTTTTGAGCCGCCTTTTTCCAGCATCACCTTCGCCTGTGGGTACGACTTTTTGTCGTGGTAGTATGCTTCGATCTTGCGAGCAGCGGCGAGGTTGGTGGCGACGTCGAAGGGCGAACCTGGCTCGATAGTGATCTGCTTGAGAATCTGTCGCTTCGGAAAATTGTCATTTCCCTTGATCTCGACAGACCGCACCACGGGACGTTCCAGGACTCGGAAAATCAGAGCCAGCCCGGACTCGGTCATGCGATAGCGGCGTTCGACGCTGAAAAACCATTTCGTCGCGTACAGCGCACGCAGGTCTTCCTTGATCTGTCGCTCGTTCGGCGGACGACCGACCTGAGACTTGACGTAAGCCATGATCGCGCCGGTTTCGATGGTGTCGTTACCCTGAACGCGGATGTCGACCAGCGTGTTGTCCGTAATCCCCGTGGCTTCGCCGACCTCTTCATCCAGTAGCCCAGGCCCATCCGGTCCCTGGCGAAGCGGCGCACCTGACGACGGGAGCTCACTGAATTCCGGCTGAATATCGCGACCGTAACCTGGAGATTGCCCGCGCGGAGTCAGAGTATTCCGACCGCGCGGCATCATCTGGCAGCCGCTGACGAGCAGAATGACTGCCAGTGCAGGCAAAATTGCTGCTGCAAAACGGTTGCATTGCCACGCACGGTGACCGCCGGTCCCGGGAAGGATCATTGGTAGGGCTCGCAGAGAGAAATTATAGAGAGAGGGGAGCAATCAGAGAGGTTGCTTCGGATGGGGCGGTACAAGTAATGGAATCGCCAAACGGCCTCAAGATGAGTTCCGGGAAGGCGGCGGGCCAATGATTAAGGGGCAAGTGATGCGTGCTACTTGCCTGAGACAGGGAATGCACAGATCCTTGAGGACTCGCACAGGCAGAGAAAGTGGAGAGTCGAACGAGGCTCCTCGTCCTCTGCGTTTGTCACCTCTGTGATCTCTGCGTTAAAAGTCCGTCTGTACGTCCGAAATGCCGAGGAACCGATGACTCACGATTTTTCTACTGATCATCAACCTGTTTCAACATTCCTCAGCCGAGATCCGCATGGCGAAGACCCGGACGCGGCGTTTCGCCTGAGCGACGAGCAAATCGCGTTCTTTCACGAGAATGGATACGTCTCGGGCATTCGAATCCTGTCCGACGACCAGATCGAGCAGTTGAGAAGCGAACTCTCGGCGCTGCTGGATCCGCAGCACGACGGACGCGAACTCTGGCACGAATACCATTCCAACGAGTCCGCCGATCCGAACCGCGTCCTGTTTCACGCTCTGGGAGCGTGGCGGGTTTCACCCGGCTTCCACGATCTGCTCTGGCATCGAGCGTTTGGAATCCCGGCGTCGCAGCTGCTGGGCGGTTCCGTCCGGTTCTGGCACGACCAGTTGTTCTGCAAACCAGCCGAGCACGGCGGAGTCGTCGCGTGGCACCAGGACTATTCCTACTGGACCCGGACCCAGCCGATGGCGCACCTGACCTGCTGGATCGGTCTCGACGATGCGACATCCCGCAACGGCTGCCTGCAGTACATTCCCGGCAGCCATCAGTGGAACCTGCTGCCGATCACCGGCCTGGCCGGTGACATGAACGCGATTCAGGAAGCCCTCTCACCCGAGCAGTGGGAACGATTTCAGCATCCGGTCGCGATCGAACTGAAAGCCGGCGAAGCGTCTTTCCATCACCCGCTGATGGTCCACGGCTCGTACGAAAACAGCACAAGCAGCCCGCGACGAGCAGCCGTCATCAACGTCATCCGCGACGGCGTCACGTCGGCCTCCGTCGATCCCTTACTTCAGGGAATCCCGGCTGTCCCGCCCGGACAACCACTCGGCGGACAGTTCTTCCCGCTGCTTCACAACGCTTGACGTCAGGGCTTGAGTGACCTCAAACGGGTGGCCCGTCCAGAATGGGCGGGTCGCGCAGCGACAGGATGATTCATCGTGCGGGATCAAACTTTAGGAGACGGTTCATTTCATCGAGAGCTGACGGTGAACCATCCTGTGCCTCCGGCACACAGCCATACTGGCCGTGCCACCCGGCAGTGCATGAGATAATCCTTGATCCAGAGTGGCTGGTATCACCGGGTGGCCGTGTTTGCTTGCAAACACGGTCGTGCAACGACACGAGTCCATCCACATTGAATTTGAGGCTCAAACGGCCGCTTGCCTCTTGTGCTTCGCACACAGGTTGACGAGCAACCTGTGCCACCCTTTATCTTCTGAAGTCAACCGGTGTCACCCGTGCTGACGGACCAGTGTGCCCGAACTGCGGCGGCCGCCTGATCTTCGAACGCTTCCACCGCATCCGCCCGCCACCACTGAATCACGCGTCCCGTCAGCCCGGAGCCACGTCTCCCGCCAGCACCGCGCCGGCAGACATTCGCCAGCGTCAGGCCACTCGTTTCTGAAAACTGTCAGCAGCGAGCCCGCTCCCGCTCCGCGCTGACCAGGAACTCCGTCGCGCCGCGTCCGGTTCTACCGCGACCTCCCGACGTGCGAAACGACACCACCATCATCACACGACTCACCAACGCTCGTGACAAACACTCCGCGCATGAGAAAAGCCCGAATCACCGACCCGGGCTTCTTGAACATAAGATTAGAACTCGGCTCCGCGAGTTTCTAATCCACTGTGGTTATCCCTTTTTCGAATACAGCTCAGGTTTTTCTTTAAGGAGTCCCCATTTCAACTGTGGAAGCGTGCATAGCTCATCATACATCTTCTTTACGTCTCGATGACTCCTCAGGTCGAGACGCTCCAACTGCGTCAATGCCAAGATGGGGCTGTAATCTTGGTTTTGCAGCCTGATGGTCAGCAGCCTCAGCGATCTCAATTGAGTCATCTTGCGGAGAAATTCCAGAGAAGTAACCTTGATGTATTGCGGGCCCATTCCGTCACCGCAGATTGATAGACTCTCGAGTTGGCCTAAAGCGGTCAGATCAGAATAGTCTGTGATCTTCTGGAAGTTCTCCAAACCGAGGGCAATCAGATTCACGAGCTCGCCAATTGGCCGGACTGATTCGACGCCGGCACCTGATCCAATACCGAGAAACTTCAACTTTCTGAGTTTTTCAATTGCAGAGAGGTCCCTGTAGGCACCCCAATTGATCACAAGACACTCAAGATTCTCCTGATGACAAACAGCGTCGAATAATTCTTGTGGCATTCGAGTACCGAATTGAAGCGACTTGAATGCGGTGGGGTGTTGGGTCAGGAGATCGCACCACTCGGTCACGATTCGCTTCTTCTCTTTCGCCGACCTTTTCGCTCCTCCCAATTGTGTGCAATTGATCGTCAACTCTTCTTGGCCTGCGTACTCACGAGTTGTGATCACGCTTGCGGGATCGATCCCACCGTACGCGAACCCGTATCGCACTTGTTCGTCGTTGAGGTGCATTTCCGAAGAGATTCACGTTTGAGGGATAACTAAAAGTATTCGCGATAAAGCTGGATATTCAGCTTGTGGAAGGATTATCACGTGAGAAACGTTGTTTCAAGGAATACTCCGCGATCATCGCGGATATTCCAATAAACCGAGTGGCGGTCCTTTCGCGAGTCGGAGAGTCTGCCAGAAGTTCGCGCGGGCTACTGCTGATCGAGAGTCTCGTTCAAGCGTTGCGGTATTTCATCGATTCGGCGACGGCGAGTTCGTCGCAGCGTTCGTTTTCGGCGTGGCCGCTGTGGCCTTTAACCACTTTGAACTTGACCTGATGAGCCGCCAGCAGTTGATCCAGCTCGCGCCAGTGATCTTCGTTCTTGATCGGTTTGAGCTGCTTGCCTTCGCGACGTTTCCAGCCGTTCTTCTTCCAGCC
>JABMPE010000515.1 GCA_013203845.1 Rhodopirellula sp.
CTCGGAATATGCTGCTAAACACCAGTCGTAAACCTGAAAGGCATGCATATCAACAAACAGGAACTTCGACTCACTCTAGACTTTGGTGCTTCCTAATGACTAACACCACGACCCCGGCTAGCCCAGCAAAGAAAGACGCAGTGAAGCCATCTCGTCTCAAGAACCGCTTGTCTGATTTTCTTAGAGTGACTCACTTCCCAACCATCGACGTCGTGTAACCGGCTCGCGACATCACTTCGGCAATCGTCGCTCCTCGCATGAGACTTTCAGCTCCCGCCTGATCACAGTACAGCCCGGTCAGCAGCGACACTCGTGACGAATGACATTTTGCGGTGTTGTAAAACTGAGAGAACCGCAGTCCTTGAGCCGCCAGCGCGTCCAGGTTCGGAGTTTCAATTTCCGAGCCGTAACAACCGAGATCCGAAAACCCCAGATCGTCCGCCATGATCAGAACGATGTTTGGTCGCGGGCGAGACTTCGCAGCACAGGCCGCTTCGGTCGAACCGTACAGAGCGATGATGGTCAGTGCGACAACAGCCAGCGTTCTGAGCAAGGTTGAACTGACAGGCAATCGACACAAGCGAATGCCGCCCGCATTCATGGGCGAAAACTCAGACATACCAGTGAATCCTTCTCGCGGTTACGAAGCGGCTGAGAAAACTGTTCAAAACAACTTACGGAATCTGACAGCAGCGGCAACTCTCGTCATGCCTGCGAGGGAATGACGTTGTTGAGAATCGGGAAGTTGTTTTTCGCAGGCAGAACTACGCGGGTTCGTGAACCGGAGCGAGGCTCGCGCGACCGTAGTACTCGGACCATTCTTTCGTGTTTTCTTCGATACGTACGAGGTGGGCTCCCTTTGCAAAGGCCGGCAGGTCGCCCGCTTTGAAAGCGTCCCACATCTGTTGAGCGTGTGTGAAGTACGACTTCGAACCGCTCGGCCAGTCGAGTCTCAGAAGCAGGCCAGGATACGGATAGGGCCGGGATTTCGGCTCGATGCGGTACTGTTCGACGACGTTCCAATCGACGGTGACTCCAATGCCGGGCGCGTCTGGAATTTTTACCATGCCGTTAGAAACCGTCCACGGCTCGGTCACGAACTGCTCGGGATACATGTGGTTGCAATGAATCGCCGGCCAGCGGGCATGCGATAAGGCCGCTTGAACATGCAGGCAGAACGTCGCGCCAAGATTCGAACCGACCCACTGCAGCCAGAATGGCTTGTTGAATTCGGCGCAGGTTCGGCCTCTTCCAATGGCATGCGTGACGCCGCCTTCCATCACAAAGCCGTCGCAGATGTCACGTCGGATCTGAGTTTCGAAAGCCGGTCGACCAATGTGCTGGGCGATGGGAATGCTCAGATGTTGTCGCAGCATCCGGTTGCCTTCGACGTCTTCCTGCTGGATGGGACTCTCCCAGATCGCCACCTTCGAATACTTTTCCAGCCGTTTGCAGAGCGGTCGAACTACCGCTGGGTCCAGTCCGAAGTCGTTAAAATCCAGGTCCAGCAGAAAGTGATCGGGCACGGCTTCAGAGAGTCGCTGCACCTGATCTTCAAGATCGAACCACGGTCGCGCCTTCGTTTTGAAAGTGGTGTACCCGCTGGCGTCGGCTTCTTCGCATTCGCTGATCCAGTCTTCGGCGGGCATGTCGATCGCCCACCAGCCGACGTGAGCGTGAGTTCTGACCTTTTTACCGAGCAGTGCCCAGACGGGAGCGTCCAGTGACTTCGCAACGGCATCGAACAGGGCCATCTGCAGGCCCGCTCCCAGCGAGTCGTCCCACATGATTGTCGCGGCGTGCTTACCGGTGGCTCGCTGAACGGCTTCGTCCGTGACTTCGCCCCACGTGTAGTAGGGCATGGTTTCGCCGACGCCTTCGACACCGTTGCTGAGCGTGACCTTGCAGATTTCGAAGAGCGACCAGTGAGGGATTTCGCGGACCATGTTCCGAAAGGGGACTTCCTTCAGAGGCAGGTCTACCCAGATTCGTTCGATCGATTCAACTTTCATCGCGCGGGGTCCTCAAGTTCGAAAATGTTTTTTGAATTTTGTCGCAATGCCGCGGAGACACGAAGTTTCGCAAAGGATTGGTTGCTGATGTCTTTGCGGTGCTTTGCGTCTCTGCGGCTTTGCGTCAGAATAATACCCTGACCAGAACTTGGAAGCCTTGCCCTCGGAGACGACCGTTGACTGTTCAAATTGAAAAGATCCGTTGCATCGCGACTGCGCCGGCGGATATCCGGCTGATCGTCGTCAAGGTCGAGACTTCAGAGCCGGGCCTGTACGGGCTGGGCTGCGCGACGTTCACTCAACGTCCACTGGCGGTGATCGAGGCGGTACAGAGTTACCTTGACCCGTTTCTACGCGGTCGCGACGTCAACGAGATCGAGGATATCTTTCAGTCGTCGTACGTCAGCTCGTACTGGCGGCAGGGACCGGTCCTGAATAATGCACTGTCGGGCGTGGATATGGCTCTGTGGGATATCAAAGGCAAGCGAGCGGGCATGCCGGTGCATGATCTGCTGGGCGGCAGGACGCGGATGGCGGCGCCCGTTTACGTTCACGCGAGCGGTCGGGATTTTGCCGAAGTGACGGATCGGGCGCGCGAGTTGATGGCTCAGGGATTTCGCCATGTGCGGATTCAGTCAGGGGTTCCAGGCCAGTCGACTTACGGAACGGAGTCGGACCTCAAGCCGCACGAACAGGTCAACGGTCCCGCCAGCCCGCAGAACATCTTTGAGCCCGTTGACTACGCTAGGCTCGCTCCTCGATTGTTCGACCACGTGCGAACGCAGCTTGGCGATGAAGTTGAACTGCTGCACGACATTCACGAGCGACTGCCCGCGCCGCTGGCTGTTCAGCTGGCGAAGGACCTGGAACCGTACCGGCTGTTTTTCCTGGAAGACCCATTGCCACCTGAAGAGCTGACGTACTTTCGTCGATTGCGGGAAGCCAGTCACGTGCCGCTGGCGATGGGCGAGTTATTCACGAACGTCAACGAGTATCTGCCGCTGATCCGTGAGCAGCTGATCGATTTTATCCGCGTGCATGTTTCGGATGTTGGCGGCTTGTCGATGGCTCGAAAGATCGCGGCGCTTTGCGAGTTCTTCAGCGTTCGAACGGCCTGGCACGGACCTGGTGACACGTCACCGATCGGGCACGCAGCCAACCTGGCACTCGATGTGTCGATCTCAAACTTTGGCATTCAGGAATTCACGGTCTTCAATCAGGCAACGCTGGATGTCTTTCCGGGGTGTCCTGTACTTCGCGACGGAATGCTCTGGCCGAATGACGCGCCCGGCTGGGGAATCGATCTCGACGAGGAACTGGCGGCGAAATTTCCTTACCCGGCTCATCCTTTCAACGGGGCCTGGCCAGCGATTCGACGAAGAGACGGAAGCTGTGTCCGTCCTTAATGAAGTGTAGACAATCAGCCCGGTAGAGCAGGGGAGAGGCGATGAGTTCTTCCGATGAGTCGCGTGTTGTCTGGACATGCCCGAAGTGCTCGCGGAGTTTCCGGATCCCGCGGTCCAGGCCTGTTCCAGGTCTGTGCGTCAGATGTGCGAAAAAGGGAAAAGCATCGGGAGCGAGTCTGTCGACTGGTTCGGACGATGCCGAGGAAATGTACTTTCAGGAAGCGGAGCCAACTCGAGCCAGCGCTCTGAAGTTCGGAGTGGTCGCTCAGGCAGCCAGCGCACCAGCGAAAGAAGCTTTGCCACCCGAAGGCGGCAACGCGTCGATCGACGACCTTTCAGAGCGTATTGACGAAATCCTGGAACACCTCGAAGGCATCACTCGCACGATGAAGCTGGTGCGGTGGGTGATGTGGGGACTCGGCCTCGCAACGGTGCTCAGTGTCGTTGTGACCGCAGGGGGACTGCTCTACTCGATGAGCATGATCGGCTCGCTCGGTGACCTGCTGAATCCACCTGCTGACGGTGTACCAGGCGGAAATGTACCTGGTGGAAATGTTCCCGGCGGAGCCCTCCCCGGCGGCGGTGCCGGAATGCCTCCTCAGTTTCAGAAGAACATGAAGCAGATTGAGGACTACTCAAACACGATGAATGAGCTGCTGAAAGAGGTCAATCAGTAGATTCAATGCTCGTCGACGCGTCCTGTACCGGTTCAGAGTCACAGGCGGGTTTCGAGTCGATGTCGGACAGAATCGAGACGGGTCGAGGCCGTTCCGGAATGCATCCCAGATTTCGATAGGCAATCAACTCGGCGACGATACTGACGGCGATTTCCGGAACGGTCTGAGAACCGATGTCGAATCCCAGCGGCGCATGAACCGCTTCCAGTGCCTCACGGGAAATTCCTTCCCGCAGCAGATCTTCAAAAATCAAACGGATCTTGCGTCGACTGCCGATCATGCCGACATACCGAGCCTTTGATTCGGCAAGGTGGTACAACGCTTCTTCATCATGGTTGTGGCCGCGTGTCACGATGATGCACATCGTGTTGGTGTCAATTTCCAGACCGCTCAGCGCGTTGTCGATCGGGCCGACAATCAGTCGGTCGGCTCGCGGAAACCGATCCTGATTGCAGTATTGCTCGCGGTCATCGACGACCCACACGTCAAAGCCCACGTCGGCGGCGAGGTCGGCAACCTTCTGGCCGACGTGTCCCGCTCCGACGATCAGCAGTCGGCAACGTTCGAGTTGCGGCAGGTACGAGATGCCATGCTCGACGTAGGCGCGTGGACGATCGCCGACCGGTCGCAATCCAGCGTGCAGCGATTCCGGAGGAGCAACGGCGGGACGCTGACAGGCGATCTGCCCGTGTTCATCAATCAGGTATCGGCTGGCAATCGTACCGCCGTTTGATTTTTCGATATCGATGACGATGGCTTCCGTGCAACCGCGACCATCTCTCAAAACAGTCAGATACTCATCGAAGTAGCTCAGGTCGTCACCGGGGCGTACCGGGTCAACCAGCATCCGCATGCGTCCGCCGCAGATCAGGCCGTCGTCCCAGCCGTAGTCACTGTCGAGTTGAAATGTCATCAGCTCGGCATCACCTTCGTCAAGCAGTCTCAACGCCCGGCGTTTGACCTCGGCTTCGACGCAGCCTCCGCCGAGCGTTCCTGCCTGTGACCCGTCGGGGAAGACCAGCATGGCGGCGCCCGCCTTTTGCGGCGTTGACCCACGAGTTTCGACGAGAGCGGTGTACGCGACCGATTGGCCGTTCGAAACGGCGTGTCGCAGAGCTTCGATGATCTTCTGCATGGCGGGTATCTCTGAGGGAAGGAGTTTCTGTCGCGATTCAATCCGCTGCCGCGGTGTGTGTCAACGAACTCCGGGCTGTATCAACAGGTTGCAGGTTGCTTCAGGGGTGTCGGGTTATCCGGTTTGTGAGTAATGCGTCAGCACGACAGGTGAGCGGATGATGGCGGGAAGGGCCAATGTGGCAGCCGGATTTGACTCGTTGCTGCATCGACCTAGGTTGTCAGTGTTGAGTTGTGCCGGAAGTGCGCGAAGCCTCCGTTGCGGCACACGAAACAGACCACGAAGGAATTGAGCAATGCAGACAGAACAGCCCCAGGTCCAGCCGAATCGAACGCCGCGGGGGCCGGTGTATCCGGTGCAGGCGACACATCCGATGAATTCGACACGCCTTCTTCTGGAACTGATGCAGCTGGGAGGTGGGAAGGAACGCTCGCAGGGTTTTGACTCGGTGATTCTTCGGTCGGCGATGCGCAGTCTGATGCTGTCTCTTCAGTACCGCGATCCAGGCATCGTTCATCATGCGCGTCGAGTTGCCGCGTTGTCAGTCGGCGTGGCCGAGCAGCTCGGCTGGGACGGGCGAAACCTGCAGGTCCTGGAAGCAGCATGCCTGCTGCATGACATCGGCAAGGTGGGCATTCCCGACATCATTCTGCACAAGCCGGGCCGACTCGCACCGGACGAAGCGGAGCTGATGGGGCTGCTGTATCGTCTGGCCGGAGACGTTTTACAGGCGTGCGGAGCCGACTCGGACGTGGTGCAGATCGTCACACAGTCACATCTCCACTACAACGGCGCCACGCATGACTTCTCTGTGATTGGCTCTGATGTTCATCAGGGGGCGAGGATTCTGGCTGTTGCCGACGCTTATGATTCGCTGGTGACTTCGCAGGTATTCCGAGATGCGATGACTCACGACGAAACAATGGATGTACTGCAGCGAGGGGCAGGGTCTCAGTACGACGGGAATGTGATTTCGGCCATGACACGCTGGTTCGAGTTCGAGCAGATTCCTGTTGAGTTGCAGCAGACTCGCCATGATCAATATCAGCTTTCGCCAGAAGAAATTATCGAAGCGGGTTCGCTGAGCCACGTTTTCTCGTACCTGTACCTGCTCGAAAGCCTTTATCACGGTTTCTACATCGCCACGACGGATAACCGCGTTCAGGTCTGGAATCATGGCTGCGAAGAATTGCTCGGAATACAACATGACCAGATCATCGGCCAGCCGGGACTTGGCGGTCACATTCAGTACCGGAAGCAATCAGGTCAGGATTTGAGCATCAGCGAATGCCCGACTCGCCTGGCTGTCGAAACGGGGCGAACACAATCCTCTGAGTTGCAGGTGCGTCGTGCGGATGGAGAGTGGTTAGCCGTTGAAGTTCAGACGTTGCCACTGATTGATGCGGCTGGTCAGTTGCAGGGCGTCGCTGAGATTTTTCGCGATGCATCCGGCGGTCGCGAAAAAGGGCACTATCGCGATCTGCGTCTGATGGCCAGTCGCGATGCATTGACGCACGTTGCGAATCGAGGGGAACTCAAGAAGCGACTGACCCTGGAATATGCGGAGTGCAAAGAACGGAATTTTGAATCGCCATTCAGTATCATCTTTCTGGATGTCGACCATTTTAAGAAGTGCAACGACACTTACGGGCACGCGGCTGGTGACGAGGTTCTGATCAGTGTTGCGAGACTGTTGCAGCACGAGATGTATTCCGGTGAACTGGTGGCGAGGTACGGCGGCGAAGAGTTTGTTGTGCTGTGTCCCGAAACTTCACTGAACGATGCGTTTCATAAAGCGGAACGCCTCCGCAAGGCACTTGAGAAGGCGACGGTCGTCAAGACCGACGAATTCAAAGTGACGGCTTCGTTCGGTGTTTCAGAACTGGAGCCGACAGACGAGCCGGACGATGTGTTGCAGCGAGCGGACAAGGCTCTTTACGTCTCGAAGCATCACGGTCGAAATTGCACCAGCAGGATGACTTCAGCGCAGCTGCGGGCGAACGACCCCGAGATGGTCAAACCGTCACTGGCAAAGCCGGACGAGTTCGTCTGCGACGTCACGCTCAAAGCCTGCATGGCCGCTGACATGATTGTCTACAAGCTCAAGGCATTTGTAGATGGCAACGGTGCGAAGCTGGGCAAAGTCACGCCGACGTCGGTTGAAATGAGACTGGGTGCTCGTGGCTTTCTGTCATTCTGGGGCAGGACTTCGGACAGGCAACCGGTGGAGATTCGTCTCGAAATCGGGGACAGTCGCACGACGACTCAGCGAGGTGCAAACCGCCTGGTCGAGATCCACGTGTGCATTACACCAATCGGTCGCGTCCGGAAAATCGACGTCTTTAAGACTCGCTGCCGACACGTGCTGAAGGATCTTCGCCAGTACCTCGCTGCTGACTTCGACGACATGAGCGAGTGGGGTTAGGATTCCCGTTTGGCGAATGGAGTCCGCATTGTTCGGTCGGAAGTTAAGAGACGACGGGCAGGCCGATCTCTAAGCCGTGGTTGAATTGTCGTGTCACAATCGAACCGAGCAGCGTTGTGGTGGTGATGTCGTGAATGTCAATTTCGACCAGCGATCCTGCCAGTCGTGGGTTTCCGTCGAAAACAACGATGCGGTCGCAGTCAGTTCGCCCGACGAGTTGAATCGACGGTGAATCGACATCTGCTTCTCCTCGCTTCGTGGCCGTCTTGCTCGGTCCTTCGCAGAGAACTTCGACGGTCCTGCCTATGAACTCGGCGTTGTCTTCTTCGCTGATCCGATTCTGAAGATCCAGCATTTCGTTGTTGCGACGCTTCTTGACTTTTTCCGGAACATCGTCCGCCCAGAGACCGTGCGCCTTCGTGCCGGGCCGCTCGCTGTACTTGAAGATGAAACTGTTCTTGAAGCGAAACTCTTCAATCAGAGCCATGCTCTTCTGAAACGATTCTTCCGATTCGCCACAGAAGCCGACGATGAAGTCGCTGGAAACGGCGCAGCCAGGAATTGTTTCGTTAATGCGGTGCATCATCTCGCGATATTCGGCGATGGTATATCCACGCTTCATGGCTTTCAGCTGATCGTCGCAACCGGACTGCGCCGGCACGTGCAGATACCGACAGACCTTCGGCAGATCGCGGACGGCCTGCAGCAGATCGTCCGTCATGTCTTTCGGATAGTTGGTGACAAACTTGATTCGATCGATGCCGTCCGTGTCGTGGATCAGCTCCAACAGGTCTGACAGTCGGTGCTCACGACCATCTTCCGTGTGACGGTAACTGTTGACGGTCTGTCCCAGCAGCGTGACCTCTCTGACTCCCTGTTCGGCAAGTGTTCGAACTTCGGAAGCGATCAGGCTTGGCGGACGACTCTGCTCCGGGCCGCGAGTCATCGGCACGACGCAGTAGGTACAGAACTTGTCGCAGCCGATCATGATTCGTACGAAAGCCTGATACGGAGACGGTCGCATTTCCGGGTCGCGCAGCGGATCGTAGCTTTCGAAGCTGCTGGCGACGGATTCGCGCGAACCACCTTTGCGGTCGAGACTCAGTGCCGTCTGCCGTTCCTTGCTGTCTCGAGCTTCGTCGATCAAGCGGGGAATCTCGCGCAGTTGCCCGGTCCCGACCACCAGATCGACGTGCGGAGCGCGTTCGAAAATCAGCTCCTGATCCTTCTGAGCCATGCAGCCCATGACGCCGATCACGAGGTTCGGTCGGTTTCGCTTCTGAAACTTCAGTCGTCCCAGCTGACTGTAAATCTTGTGCTCCGCGTGTTCGCGCACACTGCACGTGTTGAAGAGAATCGTGTCGGCAGCCTTCATGTCGTCTGTCAGCTCGAACTGTTGTTTGCGCAGGGCTGCGACAACCAGTTCGCTGTCCAGCATATTCATCTGACAGCCGACAGTTTCGATGTAGAGCTTCTTGTTGTGAGGTGTCTCTGACATGAAATTCTTCTCTTCGGTCATTCAACTTCTGGAAATCGTAATCGAATGATCCGGTCAACTTTCCAGTCGAATGATTGATGACTGGCAATGAAATCGCGGTAAACGGTTGAAAGTTATCGCGAGGATAATTGGCAGGGTGAGTGGAGTCTGCCGAATTGTCTGAAAGCTGGCTTTCGGAAGCTGACTCGCTCTCTCGAAACAAAGGTTACGTTAGCTGGCCCGGCCAGCAAACGTAATCCACTGCTGCGCCGAGGCCTGCTGTACCTACTACGCTGCAGATGTCATGGGGAATTCCCGATCAGGCGGCGGCAGCCTGTTTCCGCTTAGGTGATTCTGGCTCAGAGGCACTCTCACCTTTCGTTTTTCGCGCTTGCAGTTCGTCCGCCATTTTTGTCAGGTGATCTCTTACCGCGACGTGCTCAAACTCGTTGCGGTAGTTGGTCACCAGCTGAATGAACGATCTCAAAGCGAGTATCGCCGCCGCCGAGTACAGTACGACATGCCACGTTGCCATTTGAGGTCTCCTTCGTCTTCCTGACTGTGGAGTACTTCCGGCATTATCCATCAGGACGCCGCCGGAACGGACTATGTCCAGGTCCAACTCTTACGATGAATTCCCTGACCTTGATCTCTTTCCGCCTGAGTAAAACTGAAAACATCAGAAAACAAATTCAACGTCAATTCGGCAGGTCGGTCAGTCGACCAGATTTGCTGGTGGTCTATCTGGCTCGTTCGACGTACGCGCCCGTTCGAGCATCGACCCTGATTTTCTCTCCCTGTTCGATGAATGCCGGCACCTGCACTTCGGCACCGGTCTCGACCGTGGCTGCCTTCGTGACGTTGGCCGTGGTGTTGCCTCTCGCCGCTGGCTCGGTGTACGTCACTTCGACGATTACATGTGCTGGCGGATCGACTCCGATCAGCTGATCGTTGTAGAACAGCAGTTCGCACTTGGCGCCGTCCAGCAGAAAATTAGCGGCGTCGCCCATCTTTTCGGCTGAAATGGTGTGCTGATCGAAAGTCGCATCTTCCATGAAAATGAAGCCATCCGCGTCGCGATAAAGGTACTGCCCGTTGGATTTTCGCACGTCCGCGGCTTCAAGACTGTCTCCGCTGCGGAGTGTCGGCGAAATAATTGTCCCTTTGAGCAGGTTTCGTAACCTGAGTTTATACAGCGCCTGGCCTTTGCCTGGTTTCACAAAGTGGCATTCGAGCATGTCGTAAGGCTCGCCTTCGACGATTACTTTCAGGCCTTTTTTGAAGTCACTCGCGTTAATGTTCATTCGGAATCACTTGTCTGTGGGTCGGTGTCTGTGGGCGTTTCTTATAAATCGCTGACGATTTCGACGGATCGACATCGGTTTTTGCAGCGTTTGACTGTTTTCAGCGAGGCGGGACAATAGCAGATCAATTCAGTGGCACAAAGCCGAAGGTACGAGTCGACCAGTGGTCTGTCGAGCTGGTCGACTGCTGACACAGAGCCTTCACAAACGCGTCCGACCGTTGACCGACTTTGAAGTCACGAGCCTTTCGAGTGCGTCATAAAACGACAGCAATAGTTTTCTCCAGCGAGATTCTCTGTGTCAATTCCGAGCATTGATGATCGGCAGAATTCTGAAACCCGCTCTGACTGGCACCGCTCACTGGCTGGCGCCATTCGTGATCCACGGGAGTTGTTGCAGGAACTGCAGCTGGAACAGCTCGCGGCAACGTTCTCTTACGAAGCAGCGAGCGAGTTTCCTTTGATGGTTCCTCGCAGTTTTCTGGCGAGAATGCGAACCGGAGATCCTGCCGATCCTCTCCTGCGTCAGGTGTTGCCACTGGACGACGAACTAAGACCTGTCGAGGGTTTTGTGGCGGATGCCGTTTCGGATGTGACTTTCCGCACGGCTCCAGGTTTGCTGCACAAGTACCACGGTCGAGCGTTGATGATCGCCGCGGGCAGCTGTGCCGTGAATTGCCGATACTGCTTCCGACGTCACTACCCGTACGACGACGAGCCGAGACGACTCGACGACTGGGAGCCCGCGCTCGAACAGCTCCGAGTGGATTCGTCGATTTCAGAATTGCTGCTCAGCGGCGGTGACCCACTGATGCTGACGGATCGTCGACTGGCGCAATTGGTTGAGCGTCTGGAGCCGATTCAGCATCTCAAACGACTGCGAATTCACACACGGCTGCCGATTGTTCTGCCGGACCGCGTGACGGATGCATTGCTCGGCCTGCTGACCGAAAGCCGACTGACACCGATCCTGGTGGTTCATTCCAATCATGCCGCCGAAGTTGTGGCCGACTGCGCAGCAGCGTTGCGGCGACTGGTTCGCGCGGGAATCACCGTTTTGAATCAGGCGGTGCTGCTGCGTGGTGTCAACGACTCGACGAATGCGCTGGCGGATTTGTCGGAGTCGCTGATCAATCTCGGCGTGATGCCCTACTATCTGCACCAGCTCGATCGAGTTTCCGGTACAGCTCACTTTGAAGTGGATCCGGCAGTGGGTCGGCAGTTAATGGCGGAGCTTCGCACGCGTCTGCCAGGATATGCCGTCCCCAGATACGTTCGGGAAATTCCCGGAGAAGCTCACAAGACAATCATCGAATGATCTCGGTTTATTGCCGACGGAATTTGTGTCACCAAACATGAGGAACAGCATCGTGACCGCGCATCAAATACCTGTGCGACTTCTCATTTGTCTCTCTGCGGCGGCTTTGGCCGTCGTGATGACGGGCAACGTTTTCGCGGGTTCGTCCAACAGTCTGATGGATATTTCGACGGATGGTGCGTTGCTGGCCTGCAGCAATCGTGACAGCGGGACGGTCACTGTCGTCGACCTCGCGACAAACAAGGTTCTGCGGGAGATCAAGGTCGGTCACAAGCCCGAAGGTGTTTCTTTCGTCGGAGATTCTCACGACATCGCCGTGGCTGTTTACGACGACGATACAGTGGTCTTGCTCGACGGCGATTCCGGCAGGAGTCGAGCGATGATATCAGTCTTTGACGAGCCGTACGGAATAGTGTCGACCAAAGACGGCCGCCGAATTTACGTCACGCTCGAATATCCAGGCCAGGTGGTCGAGATCGATCCTCAAACGGCGAAGATCACTCGAACATTTACGGCGGGAGCGTTTCCACGCGGGATCGCCATCGCACCTGACGAAAAGCAGCTGCTGGTTTGCGAATATCTGACAGCCACCGTTCGAGCGATCGATCGAACATCGGGTGAACTTGTCGATGAATGGCCAGGCAGCAGTACAGACAATCTCGCTCGGCAGCTTATTATCCATCCGCAGCGTCCGAAGGCTTATGTGACGTTCATCCGGTCCAAAGTGACGGCTCATCAGGGAACGGGTTCCATTTTCCCGTACGTCAGCATTCTGGACCTGATTCCATCAGATGATTCGCGTCGCAAGCGAATGCCGCTGGACTCGGTCTTCGTCACTCGCTTTACGGCTAATCCGTGGGAAGTGGCGATCAGCCTGGACGGACGGCAGTTATACATTTTCTTTTCGGGAACCGAC
>JABMPE010000516.1 GCA_013203845.1 Rhodopirellula sp.
CTGCGTCGACGCCGCGACCGTTGGTTCATGCCCGCTTCCGAACGAGCACGTCGGATCAATCATCAGCGTTTCGGACAAACCATCTGATCGCGACAGTTGGACTAACTGACTCTGAAATTCGGGAAACCGATCGCAGAAATTTTTCAAAGTGACATCAGCAGTCGACTCACTGGCCTTCAGCGACAGGAGAAATTCCCTGGCAACGATCTGCCATTCGAACTGAGCTGCGGACCTGCCCGCTCGATTCCGAAGAAAAGCGCAATAAGTCTCAGCGGGAATGGTCGCTTCCTGACCATGTCGCCGATGCTGATCGGCCAGCAGGGCATCGACGCAGTCCTGCGGGGAAAAATGTGCATTTTGAAGCACAAATCGGAAAACATCGACGGGCCGATCACTCGCTTCGCACAACGAATGAAACTCCGCAGCGACCGGACGCAACCACAACGACTCCAGGTCAAACTCGACGTCACTACGAGGCATCAGACCGCCTTCGGCGTAATTCGCCGTCTTCTTCTGCGGTCGTGCGTCCATATGTCGAGCCCGTCGCGGCAGGTTAAATATCGATTACTTCCAGTAAACTTTCAGCACGTAGCCAATCACAATCGGCGGCACAATCAAGGTAGTGATCGACGGCAGGAATCCGAAGATTCCCTGATTCAGTGACACAATCATTGCCTTAACCACGAACTGGTCAATCAGGACCGAGCCGATTACAGACCATAGCATGAACAGTTTACCGAGATTCTTCCGCTCAAGTTGTTCATCTTTCGACAGCTGAGAAAACGCCTGGACTCCTGATTGCTTCTTTTTCTGAACTTTCTTCGCCGGTCCCTTCTGTCCCGCTGCTTTGCTGCTCGAAGAGCTTTCAGAAACGATTCCGGCAGCGTCTTCCGCTGCGATCATTTCATCCATTTCGCCGTAGTATCGGGCAATGCCCTCCGTAATGCCCCGAGGAGTCGCCAGGACACGCCGAACCGGAAGATTGAAACGCAGCCTTAGTTCATCTTCGAGTTCATGAGTAATCTCGTCAGCACACGCGACCAGCAGCACATCATCGTCAATGAACAGCGGCAGGATCGTGTTGCGTCTGGCTACTGGCTGCGGCAGCCGTTTAAGAATTCGGAATTCCGGAGCCATGTCGTCCAGGTCAACGTACGGAACGCCGAGTTCTGTCGCGAAGGCCTGCGTCGAAATCTGGTCGTCGACCAGCTTCATCTGGACGACGGCATCGCGCATGGAAAGCCCATGCGATTCCGCAAACTCAAGGGCTTCCTTCATCTGATCACGATCGATGTGTCCTTGTTTCACGAGAACCCGTTCCATGGGCACAGCGCTGGACTCGTCTTCTTCGAAGACCCGTCCGAGACTTTCGTCGTACTCACGTTTTCGCTCCGGATCAGTCAGGCACAGCATTGCCTTAGCGAGTTCGTTCAGCAGATTCTGTGAAATCACCGAATACTGCCCGGTCGCATATTTACGAACGTGGGCGTTGAGCTTCTTGTAGTTGGCACGGACCTTATCCGTTGCATCTTCGAAACGAACCAGTCGCAGCAGTTCATACTGATCTGGTGGACGTGGGCCGTCGGGTATGCCCAACCAGTCTTTGTAGACGTCCAGTTCCACGTTGATGACTCCCGGGAGTTGGCGATAACGAACCAGGCAATGTTGCGGTCAAAACCAGACAGCGGAAACATGACATCCATGCTCCCGCTGCTCAGTCCGTGCGGCTTTACTCGACTTCGTACTGCTGCGCGAGACCTGTCATGACACCGATATTCTCTTCGGTACCACCGAGATTTTCTCGAACAATCTCAGTCGCTGCTGCCGTGTTTCCCACCAGCTCTTTCGCGGAAACGTGAATTCGTCCCGCTGAGTCATACCGGTAAGTGACTTCGACCGGCGAACCTTTGGGAAGTCCCGCTGGAAGATCAGAAATGCGGAAGTCGCCAATTTGCTGACACGCCAGCGGGTCAGGGGAATCGCCTTCAAGCACTGAAACATGAATCCGCTGCTGATTGTCTGAATTCGTGACGAACCGCTGCGTCCTTTCAAACGGGATCGACGTGTTCTTCGGAATCATGATGTGGTTGATCTTGCGGGTCTTATCGTTCGGGTCAGTGACTTTTACACCAAGCGAGTGCGAATTCACGTCGGATGTTGTCACGGATCGCAACCGATTAATAATCGCTTTACCCATGCGTGATTCGCCACCGGTCGCTCGCGCTTCCAGAATGGCTGCGTGAATAGCAGCTCCCTTGGCGACTGCTTCTTCCGGCTTTACTTCGCGACTTGGCGTTCGCTTACAGACGGCGACAAGCATCTGCTCAACGACTGGCATATTCGTCGACCCGCCGACGAGCACGACTTCGTCAAGTCCCTCAGGTTCAACGCCCGACTGCTGCAGCACGAGTTCCGTGGTGTCACGAGTTCGTTGCATCAAGTCGCCGGTCATCCGCTCGAAATCGCCGCGAGTCAATGACAGCGTCAACGACTTGCCCTGGTAGTAAACCGGCACCGCGGCCTGAGCCCGTGTACTCAGTTCGCGTTTGGCTTTCTCACATTCCTGCGAGAGAATCTGCACAGTCTCGGGGTCTTCGCGAGGGTCTATGCCGTGCTTCTTGGCGAACTGCTCGGAAACGTGGTCGAGGATGCGACGGCTCCAGTCGAGTCCGCCCAGCATGACATCGCCATCGGTGGCCAGCACTTTGAAGTTGGTTGGTGTGTAGCGAACGACTGTCACGTCGAATGTTCCGCCGCCGAGGTCGTACACCAGAATCGTTTTTTCCGTCTGGGCGAGTTCCTTGTTACCAAGTTCCCCGCGTTCCCACGCGTAGGCCAGCGTGGCAGCCGTTGGTTCGTTGATGATGTCGATGACGTTCAAGCCAGCAATTCGCCCGGCATCCTGCGTGGCTTTACGTCGAACATCGTTGAAGTAGTAGGGCACCGTGATCACGGCATTGGCAATTGGGCCGATGTGCTTTTCCGCATCCTGCTTCAGCTTCTTGATGATCAATGCCGAAAGAAATTCCGGCGTCAGCTTCTTGTTCTGATAAACGACGTGGAAGTCAGGATTACCCATTTCGCGTTTGATAGCCTCGACCACGTTCGAAGGGTCTTCGATCGCAATCCGTTCGTTCGACGGTCCAACAACAACCTTCCCATCGTCTGACAGCAATACGACCGACGGCGTAATCACTCGCTCATCGGCGTTTTTCAGGCAGTGAGACATGCCATCGTCGCCCAGCTGAGCGATGGTCGAGAAAGTCGTTCCCAGGTCAATTCCTACGGTTTGTCCGTCGAGCAGCTTCATTGATGTACCTTCGCGAGAGTTCGCTGTTGAGTGGAACAAATTGTGATTACAGACGCCCGTGTGAAATCCATGCTGCCCTGCCGGGACAGCTGATTCACGCCGCTCGTCTGAGTTTTCCGCCCATTATCGTCAGGCTGATGTTCGACCGCCCTGTCGAACACCTGGTCGAACACCTGTTAGAGCCGGTCAGGAATTCTTCGAAGCATGTTACGCCACAAAAAACTCGGGACGGAGCAGCCTCGTAACCGTGCGGGATTCCGCAGATTTCGAGGGTTATGCATTCTGCCACTCGCGTTTCAGGGATGCAAGCAGCCGGCCACGCGTCGCTCGGGCAGTGAAAAAGTAGCCACTGCGTTCAACTTCCCACACGACCTGACAATCAGGCGCAAGGCTTCCACGGTATTTTAGAGTTCTCCGCTGAAAACCTGGCACGACACGCGTAACATGAGCGGACTCGTCCACTCCGATTCGCGGGAATCTGTCTCATGACGCACATCCTGATTGTGGAAGAACCCTCGGACTGTAATTCCGAATTACCTGGTTTTCTAAAATCCGCCGGTTTTGAAACATCCATAGCAACGACGATTTGCGATGCTCTTCAAGTCGCGACTGGTGAGTCCTGCCCGTGTCTTGTCGTCATTGACGTGCGGCTGCCAGACGGAGCCGCATTTGAACTTTGTCGACGCTTACGGTCCCCGGAAATTGGGCACCGGATTCCGATTGTCGTTCAGACGACTGCCGGCGCTGTTGCCGAAGTCCTACAAGGACTTGAAGCCGGTGCTGATGGCTACGTTGCTCGTGGATTGCCGAACGAGACGACCGAGCAGCGCATCCGGCAGGTGCTGTCGCAGGTCTCTGCCAGTCTGAAATCCGACTTGAGTTCCAATGACGATGTAGCGGCTGAATGTGATTCCGATGCGGCCCGGATCCGGTTTCAGGATCGAGACCACAACCTCAGCACTTCCCGCCAGCAGCTGCTGAACGTTCTGGTGTCGGCGTTCGAGGATGTGGCACGCGTCAATGAGCATCACGAAGCTGAACTCGCTCGCCGTCGGAAAGCCGAGCAGAAACTCAAGGACTCGGAAGCACTCTACGCCTCGCTGGTTGAGAGTCTGCCACTGAACCTGTTCCGGAAGGATCTCGATGGCAAACTGACTTTTGGAAATAGACGCTACTTCGAACTGCTGAAGTCTTCCGCCGAAGAACTGATCGGCATGACAGACTTCGACCTGTTTCCGCAAGCGCTGGCGGAAAAGTACACGGCAGACGATCGTCGAACGATCGAAACTCGCGAGATTTACGAAGACATCGAGTCGCACGCGGGTGCCGACGGCAACACGCTCTACGTTCACGTGCTGAAAGCTCCGGTCTATGACGCCGCCGATAACGTCATTGGAATTCAGGGAATCTTCTGGGACGTAACCGCGCGACACGAAGCCGAAGCTGCGTTGCGACGCGAACAGTTTCTACTGACCAGCCTGATGCAGAACATTCCGGACAACATTTTCTTCAAAGACTGCCACGGACACTATCTCAGAATCAACCGGGCGATGGCGAACCGGTTTGGGCTGGGCTCACCGGAAGAAGCCGTTGGGCTGACCGCTCAGGACTTCTTTGGCGAAGTTTACTCGGAGCGCATCAAACGCGACGAGCAACAGATCATCAAGACCGGCAAACCGGTTGTCGGCGAAGAAGAACTTGTTAACTGGCCAGACGGTTCACAGACATGGGTGTCTGTCATTCAGATGCCGATTCGAGAAGACGACGGCAGCATCGCCGGACTCTTTGGCTTATCGCACGACATTTCTGACCAGAAGCTGGCTCAGCAGGCCATGCGGGAAGCACGCGATGCGGCCGAAGCGGCCAGCGAAGCGAAGAGCAATTTCCTGGCCAATATGAGTCACGAAATCCGCACGCCGATGAACGCGATCATCGGGATGACCGAGCTGGTGCTGGACACGTCGCTGCAGCCGACTCAGAGGGAATACCTGTCAATGGTGCAGGAATCCGGTGAATCATTGCTCAACGTCATCAACGATATCCTGGATTTCTCCAAGATCGAAGCCGGACGACTGGAACTGGATCCACGCCCATTCTCGCTGCGGGAGAACGTTGGCGACACGCTGAAATCACTGGCGGTGCGTGCTCATCGAGGACAGATCGAAGTGGCGTGCCACATCGGCCCGGACGTGCCTGAGTTTCTTACTGGTGACGCCAACAGACTTCGACAGGTGGTGATCAACCTGGTCGGAAACGCGATCAAGTTTACTGAGGCCGGAGAAGTCGTCGTCGACGTATCAAACTGCTCGGCTGAGTTCGGAGCAGGTCCGCATTCGGACGATTCCGGAATGGACGCGGCCCCGGATGTCGAATCCTCCGCCGACTCTTTGTGGCTGCATTTTCAGGTGAGAGACACCGGGGTCGGCATTCCTGAAGAGAAACTTCAGCGCATCTTTGAAGCGTTCGAACAGGCCGACACGTCGATGACCCGCCGTTATGAAGGCACAGGACTGGGGCTGGCTATCTCGTCGCGACTTGTTGAGCTGATGGACGGTCGCATCTGGGTCGAAAGCGAGATCGGCCAGGGCAGCACCTTTCACTTTACGGTGCGGTTTGCCCCGGCTCCGGAATCATTTCTCGCTCAGGCCGGACAACCAACCGCCAGTCTCGACGGCAAACGCATTCTGGTCGTTGACGACAACGCGACAAACTGCCACATCCTTGACGAGATCCTGCGCAACTGGCTGACTCGTCCTACCGTTGTCGACAGCGCTGCAGATGCCATTCAGGCCCTGGAAAACGCTCAGGCCGCGGGACATCCGTTCGATCTGCTGCTGACTGACGCCAACATGCCAGTGACCGATGGTTTTACACTCGTCCAGCAGTTGCGTTCCCGTGGCGACCTGGAAGCTCCGGTCATCATGATGCTGACGTCAGGCGGGCGACCTGGCGACATCGCTCTGTGTACGGATTTGAAAATCTCCAGTTACCTGATGAAGCCGATCAAGCAGTCGGAACTGTTTGACGCCATTGTCGAGGCACTGAATGTCACATCGGCAACGGACGAAAGTTCGTCGCACAGTACGGGGCCGCGTCCTCACTCACGTCCGTTAAACACGCTACTCGCCGAAGACAGTACGGTAAATCAGAAGCTGGCGATCGCCCTGCTCGAAAAATGGGGGCACCAGGTCACGGTCGCGGGAACAGGCAAAGCGGCTGTCGAGACGTGGAAGCAGGGCGGCTTTGACGTCATCCTGATGGATATTCAGATGCCCGAGATGGACGGTCACGACGCCACGCGAGCGATTCGCAATCTTGAAGCCGGGACGGACCAGCACATTCCGATCATCGCGATGACGGCTCACGCGTTGAAAGGGGACGAAGAGAAGTGCCTGGCCGTCGGGATGGACAGTTACATTTCAAAGCCGATCCGCGCGCCGCTGCTGTACAGCAAGCTGGCAGACATCTGCGACCGACCGCCTGCCAGTCAAACAGCGTCGTTCATGTCTGCAGACTCGAAATCAACAGACACGGAATCCCGAACGACATCAGCCGCAGAAGCGCATAGCACCGTCGTCGACTGGGATGCCGCACTGGATGTCGTTGGTGGCGACGCGGAACTACTGGCCGAAATCCTGGACGCCATCCTCGAAGAATGCCCACAACAGTTTGAGCTGCTCAGGAAAGCCATCTTCGAACAGGATTCCAAAACGGCACGGCGAGCGGCTCACACAATCCTCGGAAACATGCGAGCCATCTCAGCGAACGACGCCATGGAAAAAGCAGGCCGCGTCGAAGTACTCGCCAGAGATTCCCAATTCGACGCGTTGCTCAAGCCTGTCGAAGAACTTCGACAGGCAACCAGTTCCGTCTACGCGGCGGTTCAACAGTTTCAGACAAGGTGATCTCCAGAACGCTCTACGGTATGGTCACCTCATGACGACACTCACCGCTCAAAAATCGATCATCGTCGGCACGGCCGGACACATCGATCACGGCAAAACCCGGCTGGTCGGAAAGCTGACCGGCATCAACACGGACCGGTTGCCGGAAGAGAAAGCTCGTGGAATCTCGATCGACCTGGGCTTCGCACATTTTCAAGCGGGCGATTTTCAAATTGGCATTGTCGACGTGCCCGGTCACGAACGCTTCGTCCGGAACATGGTTGCCGGTGCAACGGGAATTAATGTCGCCATGCTGGTCGTTGCGGCTGACGACGCGGTTATGCCGCAGACGCGAGAGCATCTCGACATCATGAACCTGCTCGGCGTTCAGGTGGGACTCGTCGCGCTGACAAAGATCGATCTGGTTGACGAAGACATGGTCGAACTGGCTCGCTGTGACATCGAAGACCACCTCGCGGGAACGTTTCTGGAAGGCTGTCCGATCGTCCCGGTATCGTCAGAAACGGGCGAAGGTATCGATGCGTTGCGAAAGACTTTGCTGGAAATCTGCAGCAGCGTTCAACTGCCGGAAACACTACCGCTGTTTCGCATGGCCATCGACCGGGTCTTCTCGATCCCCGGCCATGGCACGGTGGTAACCGGCTCAGTGCTCAGCGGCGACGTCCACGTGGGAGACACGCTCGATCTCTGGCCGGAAGGTCGCGAAGTACGAGTTCGCAGCGTTCAGCGGCACGGTGAGCAGGCCGACGAGGCGGGCTGCCGACAAC